>JAUWNG010000009.1 GCA_030612765.1 Planctomycetota bacterium | reverse complement strand
GGGGGGTGCCACCGGTTGTGGGGGGGGGGGGGGGCCCGGGGGGGTTCCCCCCATTGCCGGGGGGCCCCCCCCCCCCGCTACACGGATTATCGCCCGCTTTCGTCTCCAGTATCGCGCGTATCAGCAACGGCCATGCGATTGTTGCGTCGCAGTGGACCTCGGCGAAACGGCCCCCTTCGGCGCGGCTGACAAATTTCCCCCATGAAACGCCTTCGGTGTAGGTGCAACCGCTCAGTCCGCCCCAGTGTACCGGTTCCGGGCATATTCGCACCGCATATTGGAACCGCGGGGCGGAAAGATTTGTTTCCACCCGCGTGTTTAGGATGTCGATGAACGGTCCGACCTGTTGAGCCCAGTTTCGCGGCACTCCGCCGCCGATGGTGAATATACCCAGCCGCTTGGCGGCAAGGATTCGCCGTGTGTAATCGTGCAGGTCGAGAAAGGGATTGTACGGCGGTACCGCGGCGAAGAATTCTTCCATATCCTTTTTTCGCCCCGTCGCGTTTTTCCGAACCAGAAATTCGCTGGACACTCCCAGGCCGACGTCGGAATCCGTGAACGCCGGCACGTAGACCGGCACGTTCCGTCGATAGGCGCAACCGAGAACGCTGGGCATCTGCCCCTCGTCGTGCAGCCGGCGGCCGATTTCCCGGTTCAACTCCCAAGAACACATCGGCCGCTGGGGGTCCCAATCGCCGAGAACCCCGGACACGAATTCCTCCCCGCGGAGCAGATTGGCCTCCAACTCCACGGTGTCGTACACGCGGTTGTAACCCCACTTGTAGAGTTTGCTGTCGGGGATTCTCGGGTCGTGCTTGAAGTGGGTGCCGCCGACGGCTTCGGATAGACCGTGGGCCATGATGGCGCCGGTGCTGACGACGATGTGCGCCAGGTTTTCGTCGATCATATCGCACAGCAGGCGGCCCATCTTCGCCACGGTCATGGCGCCGGAGAGCGTCACCACGATGAGGCATTGCGGATCGTCCGCCATTGCCGAGAGGACCTCGAAGGCTTCACCCAATTCGCGTCCTCCGAAAGCCGTCCGGCTCATTCGGCGGAGCATGTCGGCGAAACCTTCGGCGCGTCGGACGTCGAGGGATTCCAGTGGCTCAAGGCCGTCTTCGCGGCCATCGTGTAGTTCTCGCGTCATGGCCCCATTTCAGGGCATCCGCCGCGGATTGTCAAGGGCGTCCGGTTGCTTGACTCGCCATGATTTCGCCGATACCATTTATAGTGCGTTCACAGGGGACTGTCCCAATTTTCGCGGCGCGAGGAGCATTGCCGTATGAATTGGCTTGACCGTCGCGAAAATGGGACTGTCCCCCTGGTGCCCTACTGCCATGGTGGACTATCTTGACAGTGTGGACGAGGGAGCCCGCGCATGAGACAGTTCACATGGATCGACTGGAATCTACAGAAGATCGATGCTCACGGCCTTTCGGCCAACGAGGTCGAGGCTGCATTCGACCGTGTTTTCCACCTCCAGCAACGCAAGGACGGATCGTTCCAGATGTTCGCTGCGACGCCGGCCGGCCGCCGCATCTGGATAATTTGGCGGTATGACCGGGAAGACGACGAAATCCCCGACATCTTTAGCGACTTGGGCGAATCGCCAATCTTCGTGATCACCGCGTATTGAACTGAAAGGGATATACCATGACCAGTCCCGCAGCCGACAAGCGGAACCCTGCACGTCGAGCCCGAGACGAGCAGATCGCAACAGAGTCAACCTTGGGCGCACTGAACTTGCCGAGCGACGCTGTATCGTTGCCTGTGGAAAAGCACCTGCAACAGCAGCGCCGCCGCCCCTTGGCCGTAGTGGGTGTCGTGGAGAATGGCTTGGTGCGCCCCCTCGATCCCGCCGTGGAACTGACGGAGCATTCGCGAGTCATCATTGTGGCGTCTGAAGGAGTAGACATGGGGTCAGAGCGCACTTAGTCAATAGCAGAATCCGCCTAATGACTAAGTGCGCTCTGACCCCAATTTCACTTGGCCACGACATAGAAAGTTAATAATTAAAGTCTGACCCCGATACCGATACTATCCCCTTTTCTCCCTCCGCTACAATGAAACGTGAACATACTCCTGCTCATATTCTCCTATCAGCTCTCGGGTTGCATGCTGGTTCTTTTGAAGATTTGATCGAGTGGGTGCTCTGTGAGCATTTGGCGCTGAGTTTAGCTAATGAACCACAAATACCCGATACGCTTTTTACGCTACCGGATGCGCTCAAGCAGTTCCGTAACTATCTTAGAAAACGCACTAGGCGTACTTGGAGCAAGCATGATCTCAATGCTCTATTTGAACGCGTCAAAGCTGAGCGGACGAAGCACTTTCGTGAGCCCACTTTCTACGAGGAGTACTTAAAATTGTTGTGGCAAGTCCCGCTCGAATGCGCATACTGTAAACGAAAACCTCCAGAGGTTCGGCTCCATGTTGATCATATAGTTCCGGTTTCCAAGGGTGGCTCGTCGCGGCGGTCAAATTTGCAATTCTTGTGCCAGCAGTGTAATCTGAAAAAATCGAATAAGAGAAAGGCAGGTGAACGATGGCTGGATTTACTGTAGATGCTGCAGTTCTAATACAGAAAGGTTGGAAACTCTACTGTTTTGGAATGAATAGCTCGGTATTGAAGCGTATTTGCTATGTTACGCCTCGCGGGGACGAGAACCCCGAGGAAGTCCAAAGGATGTTGGTTCCTAGAAGAGTCAAGGAGATTGGAGAATATATAAAAAAAGAGAACTCGCTACTACCTGGGTCAATTGTGCTAAGTTTAACAGAAGACGTAAGCATTGAATCTACCGGTCGTGAAGGGATAAAGGTGCTACATTTTCCGAACGACGAGGGGAGCTTTGCCTATATCCTTGACGGTCAACATCGCCTCGGTGGCTTTGACCACAGCGATGGAATAGACCTTGACCTTCCCGTCGTTGCAATCTGGAACGCAAATATTGACCTTAGAGGCAAGATTTTCGCAGACATCAACAGCAAACAAGTGCGGGTTAGCGACGTACATCTTCTGTCGTTATATTACCAAATCAGGGAGCTTCCAGAGGACGAGAATGCAGTCGTAGACGTTCTGATTCGGCTCAACAGAGACGCCGATTCTCCGATTCAAGGCAAGATCAGGATGATGCCAGAGGAAAAGGACAGGTGGGTTAAGAACACGATGATGAAAAAGTGGCTCGCCCCGCATCTTGGTAGCGGTGGCATGTTGTCGGCTAAGACGGTCCCTGAGCAAGCAACCATAATGAAAGAATACTTCAATGCTATCAGGGAACTCTGGCCCACAGCATGGGCTAATTCCAAGAACTATAGTCTTTGCCGTCCGATTGGTTTCGAAGTGCTTCTTGGGGTATTCCCGGCGGTGAAGTATCGTTGCGATCTAAATGAAGGCAAACAATATACCACAGAATCATTTTGTCGGCAGATGACCGTACTCCCCAGTGCTGTGCTTGATCTGCCAGGTGGCGGGAAGCTCTCCTTAGATTGGCAACGTGGCTCTATGTCTCTGATCTCGAACGCGCCTGCTCGGACCCTTATTATCCGACAGCTAACCGACATATTGCATATCGCAGATGAAGAAGAAGTCCAATAATCCAGAGAACGGCAGAGAATGAGAATGGGGTCAGGAGAATGGGGTCATCAGAATGGGGTCAGACTTTAACTTTCAACTTTGAGGCAATTTCGGGGGCGGCATACGCGGTTCCTTGAATGTAGACGGCCTCCCTGGAATTTCCCCGACGAAGAAGCTCAGCCGTCGGCTGTCATCACCGCCCGTTGGGCCGATTCGGGCAAGTCGATCGGCGCGAAGATGGAGGCTGGATAAAGATAGCCGTCCGGCGTGCGCGTGTCATCAGTGAAAATCAGCGGCGATTAGCGTTCCTGCTCTGTGCCGGTTACTTGCGGGGCAGGTGAGAATTGGATAGCTTATGTGCCCTGTCGAAGAGCGGCTGGACAAACCCTTCCGCCACCCCTCCCCCAACCCTGAAGGAACATTGATGGGTGAACCGCTTACGCCGAAGAAGGTGTTTTTTACCAAAGGAGTTGGTAAACACCGGACTAAATTGCAAAGTTTCGAGTTGGCGTTGCGCGACGCCGGCATCGAGGTTTTCAATCTCGTCCGGGTTTCCAGCATCTTTCCGCCGCACTGCAAGGTCATTCCCAAAAAGCGCGGCCTGACCGAATTGCAGCCCGGCCAGATCGTCCACGTCGTGCTGGCCGAGGCAGCGACCAACGAGCCGTCGCGCATGGTTGGAGCGGGTATCGGCCTGGCCGTTCCCGCCCAGGGCGAACAATACGGGTACATCTCGGAACATCACGACTTCGGAATCTCCGAGCCGCGGTTGCGCGACTTGGTAGAGGACATGGCCGCCACCATGCTGGCCACCACGCTGGGTATCGAATTCGATCCCGAAACCGCTTACGACCAACGGAAAGAAATCTACCACATGTCCGGCAAGATCGTAAACACCCGCGCCTGCGTCCAGACCGCCGAAGGAAACAAGGACGGACTGTGGACGACGGTGATTGCCACGGCCGTGTTCATCTTCTAATCGGCATTTTTCACCAGTCGAACATTAGCCCGAAGCGCAAGCGAGGGTTGGACAACGGGTTGCCCTCGCTTGCGCTTCGGGCTAGTGTTGAGGGCGGGAAGGGGACAGGTCCATGTTTTCGGCCAACCGTTTGCCCGCGAAATACGTTTTTCGGCCGAAAAATGGACCAGTCCCCAGCCAACCCGTGAACGCTTACGCAAAACGCGCTTTCTCGCCGAAAAATGGACCAGTCCCCCGGACTTGCCCGGCGCGGCACGGACAGGGAGGCTCGGATTTCGAGCCGCGCCAGGGACAAGCCCTACGGCGGACATCGCCTTGGGAGGAAACGACTTTCGACGCCTACTCCGCGAGGTTCGTCCCAGATGCTTCTGGCCGCGGGCGAGGCGGCATGCGACCATCGAATCGCCAACCAGCGCAACTGGCAGTCCATCCGACGGACGAAATCCAGATAGGGCCGCAACTCAACCCGGACCGGAATGTCCCAATGTTCGCGGCCGATCAGCACGCTCTCCGCGGCGGTAGTTGGTTTGTTGCTCATGGGATTCGCCCTCGTGCCCTCATTCCTTGCTACGGAAACCGACGGAAAATGGTTCGGGCGGTACAAATCAACCTCGGCGCAAACAAAAAGCCCGGCGAGGATTTATTTTCCACACCGGGCGTGAAGGTCAGAGAGTCAATATTAACCGAGCTTATGCAGCTTTAGTCGCGATCGTTGTGACGCACAGTGTGCCACAGCTTGCTTGCAAGCAGTGCCGTTGTGCCAACTTGCGTCAATCACTGCTTGCAAGCAAGCAGTGGCACACTGTTGTCAATTTTTCTCGTGTGGTGAAAAATGCGGCTTTAGTCGCGGTCGTTATCGTGCGGCTTCTGGCGCTGTTTGGCCTTCTTTTCGGCTTTGGCGAGTTCCTTCGATTTTCGCTCGGATTTCGCCTTATCCCACTTCGGACGGACTCGTTCTTGATGTCTGCCCAATGAAGCCAGCTTGGCGCCGACCAACTCGTTGGTCTTTTGCAGCGCGGCCATCATGGCGGCCTGCTGCTCCTGGATGGCGACCAACATGGCTTCCTGCCGCTTCTCCAAGGCAGTCAGCCGGGCCTCGATCCGGATGATCCTCTCCTTGGCGCCACTCTTGACCTTGGGTTTCTTGGCCTTGGGCTTCTTTGCCCATTGCTTTTTCTTTCCATCCGGATACCACTGCTTCACCATGTGGCTTTTCCTGCCCGGATGTCCTTGGCCCCAAGCCTGCATCTTGACCGGCGGATGCCAGGGGTTCATGCCGAACTGCATGCCGCGCGGAGGATACCACGGTCCCATGCCGGAATGCATACCGTGGTAGCGCCACGGGTTCATGCCAGAGTGCATGCCGCGCATACGCCACGGATTCATGCCGAACTGCATACCGTGCGGAGGATGCCACGGTCCCATGCCGTACCATACGCAGCGTACGCGCCAAGGTCCATCGGCAGGCTTGTTTCCGCCGTGAAACCTGGGGCCTTTAGCGTAATACTTGTGGTCATGATGCTTGTACACCTTGGCGTACCTGGCGTGGCCGTGATGCTTGTGCCCTTTGGCAAAATGCTTCTTGGCGAACTCCGGCCCAAAACCCTGCCGTGTGGGTTTGCACCACTTGTTGGCCCGTGCGGCCATAATGTGGCGCAGGTGGCGCAAGCCGACGGAAAACTCCTCGAAGCTTAGTTTCCCGTCCTTGTCCTTGTCCAAACGGATGAAGATTGCCTTTGCGGTCAGCTTCGGAGATTTTGCTCCGCCGGCCTTATGGCCGTCCCGACGGTGCTTGAACGCCTTGCGCAGCTCACCGAGAGTCAACTCGCCATCCTTGTTTCCGTCCGCCCGAATCAATATCTTCTTAAACCGCTCGGGCATGTCGGCAGGCAACTCGTCGGCGGTAATCACCTTGTCCCGGTTCGCGTCGAGACGTTTGAACATCATCTCGGGATTCGGCCCTTTCCGATGAACGTCGGGACGCGGCCGACGGGGCTGTTTTCCTTCCTCCGCCGCCAAATATGACGGCAACACGACGACCGCCACGGCCGTCAACAGTCCGATCATAATCCTCTGCATCATTTTCCTCCTCGATACTGGATGGGAAAAAGGAACGCCTCACAACTCCTCACAGACTGGTAAACCCTTGGGGCAACGAGAAGTTCCGCGTTTGAACCCAAAAAAATCAAAGTATCTTCCTGCGCGTCATACATTAGGGGGGGTGCGGGCGGATCAATCTTGCCTGGCTTCCGGTAATCGCCTATAATCCCGCCAGCCATTCGCAATTGAACCTTTATCCGTAAATGTCCGTATAATTTGGCAGTGCCGGACGGTGGAAAGCACTTGTCTCTCTCGGCTCGAAAAAAAGTCGGGCTTGGCCGTCGGGCAGCGGCAGTGCATAATGGAATTGTAAGTATATTCGCCAACATCCCGACGCTGCGAATAACTCATGGAAGAGTTCCGGTCGATAATGCCGTTGCGGTCGCACGCCTTGCGGGGCGTTCTCCGCTGGCCGACGTTGATCGAATGCAGCCGATGATTCCGCAAAACATCATTGGGTAAGAAATCGTGCCGATACAGGCGTTACAATACTTTCCAGGACTCGTTTTCACTACAAGCGGGGCGTCGAGCGATTGGGTGATTTCGCGAGCGGGCGACGGCCGATGAGACGACTGTTCAACTTATCTTAGTGGAGAAGAAGCAATGCACATTTACGGTCCCAGCCAACTGCACGGTCCGCAACCAATTAGCGCTCCCCACGGAGCGAAGCCGGCACAACAAATGAATCGCCCCGAAGCACCGCAGATCGCCGACGAAGTGGACATCTCCGAAGCCGCCCGGCTGGTCGAGCAGGTCCAGCAGATGCCCGAGATGCGAGGCGACCGCGTCGAGGCCGTCCGGCAACAGATTGCCGAGGGCGCCTACGAGACCCGCGACAAGCTGAACGTCGCCGTCGAGCGGCTGCTCGACGAGATCGGATAAGGCTGGCTGCAATGTCGAAGAGCCGTTCTTTTTCCCTTCGACCGATCCGCGTCCAGTTGCCTCCGGCGGAGCGGTTTGGCCGGTTTCTGCAATCCGCCGGCAAACGCATCACCCGCCGGAAGCGGCTGATCGTCGAGCAAGTCTTCAGCCATCACGACCATTTCGACGCGGATGAGTTGATGGAGCATCTGCGCCCCCTGATGGCCCGGCGGAAGGTCAGCCGGCCGACCGTGTATCGCGCGCTCGCCGAACTGGTCGAGGCGGGCATGTTGCGAAAGATGGAGATCGGCGGGCGAAACGTCTACGAGCACGAGTACGGCTACCCCAGCCACGACCACCTCTACTGCCAAAGCTGCAACCAACTCATCGAGTTCGACAGCGCCGAGTTGGAGCGCATCCGCGACGCCGTGGCCAAGGAGTACAAGTTCCAAGTGCTCGGCCATCGCATGTTCGTGACGGGTATTTGCGCGAAGTGCCGGCGGAAGCAATCGTCCGCAGCTGCGAGCCAACGGCAGAGCAAAAAACCAACATTTAGCCCGCCGTGAATACACGGCGGGCCGAGTTGGCCGCAAAACGTCCGCTTGCCCAGGGTGTATTCACCCGGGGCTAAATACGATTATTTCATTTCACAACACGTTACTTGGAAAAAAGCTCGAAATCGAACCGGTTGGGGCCTTCGGAAGTCGTTTCGACCACCAGGTTCGATTGGTCGTTGTATCGGACGGGGATTTGGTTTGCCGGAAGTTTGGCCGGGGCGTGTTTGCGGGATTCCGTCGGGTTGGCGAGGGCTTGGCGCAACAGGTCGCTCTCGTCCGGCCAAATCTCTACCCGCATTGTCCCAACCACCGGCCCGCCCGGCTGTTCGAGCCTGTAACGTCCGTCCACGATCGGGCCGCCGACCCTTGGACCGCGAGCGGGCCGTTGCGGCACAAAACGAATCGAACCTTTGGCCAATGGCGCTCCGTTCAGGGTAACCTTGCCTTCCACGGCCACTCGTTGCGGACCGTCCGGGCCGCTGCAACCCGTCATTATCGGGCAAGCAACCACCCAGACCGGCCACAAGTGAAGAAAACACCACCGAGGCACGGAGGACACGGAGAATACGGAAAACTGTTCTATCCGCAATAAGTTGCTCGATATCATTACTCGTTCCAAAAAAGCTTGGTTGTGGTACTAATAATCGCCTGCAATTACTTCTCCTCCGGCACGCGTGGCCAGGTCGTCCAGCAGGCCGGCATCGATATCGTCGGCTATGAATCGAACCGAACCGTCGACCAGGGCGAAGTTGACCCCGCCGGGATGTTCGCTGCGAAAGTTGAAGGCGTATGACTGGCCGAGAATGAATTGGTCCGGGTTGAAGGTTCCGAACGTCGATCCCCAAGTCCATCCGCCGCCATGAACGCCCACTGCCCACTGCGAGCGGCTCCATGCGTTAGGCGGTCTCGAAGGCTTGCAACCCAGCCAAGGCAAATCCTCCAGGCCGTAATCGAATTCCCCAAACATCAGGGTGCTGCTCGTGCCGTCTTTGATCTCGGCAAAACTTATCGGCCCTTCCTCGGGCCTGATGATCGCGCCGGTGTGGGCAAGCAGTGTATGCTTGGTTCCGGTAGAGACTGCGTAACTGCCCGGCGCCCCGAATTCGCCGACACACTGAAAGTCGGGCACTTTTCGCCGAATCACCATCGACGGGCAGAGATACGTGGGGATTCGCGTCTCGGCCACGCCGCTGTTCGCCGGATCCAATATGCCCTTCTCCGGATCGTACCGCACGTACGAAGCCGCTTGCTCCAGAAACGGCAACAGAATGAAAAACGTGCTGCCGTAGTCGTTTTTCAGTCGCGCGGGCGGCAGGCAATCGTACGTGTTTTCATACAAGTGCGCGGCCAACGCGATCTGTTTCAGGTTGTTGCTGCACTGCATTCTTCGCGCCGCCTCCCGGGCCGCCTGCACCGCCGGCAGCAACAACGCAATCAAAATGCCGATGATCGTAATGACCACCAGCAACTCGATTAACGTAAAACCGTGTCGATGCAACTTGTTCAAACGAATCATCATCGTAGTCAGTTGGTTATTGTTGCGAAGCCGCAAGCGGCTTATTGTTTGGGCTAACTTCCTTGGGCTTAGGAGTATCCACCTGGAAGACCAACGTAGCCGTGCGCGTCAGCGCCTGGTACTTTCCCTTTTGTTCCGCCGGCGCCGGCGTCTTGGTTTTTACTCGCACGTACCAGACTCCAGCCCTGGAAACATTGAATGAACCGCGCCCATTGGAGACGGGGCGGCCCTTAATGAAGAAGTCGTCCATGCCGGTCGAGTAACCCAGGTAGCTGACGTCCAACGTCGCCGGTCCTTCAAGGAGCTTTCCGTCTCGCAACACGCGGAACCGGAAAGTATCTCCCGTCGCCAGCCCGGCTGGATGGGTCTCGGGCACGATTTCCAAGACGTGACCGATCGGTTTCAACGCCGTATCATCGCCCGGCCCAACGTCCAAAAGCACCTTGCCGAATTGCGAGTAGTAAACCGAATGGATGATCTTGTCGGCCTCGTCGGCCACTTCGCTCATTGGGGCGAGCTTGTGGTGAATCTTCTTGTCGCGGCCGACGTACATCGTGTAGTACCCGGGCTTCGTCTCGAAGCCGGCAACGTACGATCCCGGTTTGTCGAGTTCCAGGATTGTAGGATGATATGATTTGCCGGGCTCGACGGTTTGGGTAATATGCCGGCCGCCGGGGGCGTACAGCACGATGCTCTTGATCTGTTCGTGCGAGATCGGATCGTCAATGGGCAGATAATGCCCCCAGTTGAGATACACCCTGGTTGCTCCCGGCTCTTGCAGCCGATAGCACGTGCTTTGGATCCACGTGGTGTGGGCCGAAGCATCGGCGACACCCAATCCCACTGACAAACTCAAAACGACGAGCGCGCATGTCTTGCGGCGTCTCCGTATCGTAGCCAACAGCGCCAACAAGCCGGCCATGCCAAGCAAAACGACGGTGGACGGCTCGGGAACAACGTCGACTTCCAGATACGGGTGGTTGTCGGCATTCTGGATAGAACTCCAGTACCACACGTAGTTATCCGGAGAAGGACCGGGATCGTCTTGGAACTCGATGCCGTTGTTTACGTAGTTGCCATCAAGCCAATCTATGACAATTTGGGTGATGTCCGCCTCGGCCCAGCTATTGGGGCCCGTATCGTTGCTCACCGAATAGCCGGTACCGAGTACGCCGGGTCTGTTGCCGAAATTGATGACGCCATAGTAGCCGCCAAGCAGGTCTTCGGTCAACATCACGGTATCATCCAGGGCGTGGATGGTCGCCGTGAAGTCCGTTCCCGCCGGCGCGGTCGCGGGACTCATCATGGTGCCGTCGGAGTCAAGTCGATAGAACTTGAACTTGGCCGAGACCACGTCGTTTCCAGAGTGAGCACCCAGGTTTTCCAGATCGAATCCCACAAGGGCCGGAATGGTCAGCCAGTCCGCCATCGATTTGACCTGGGTGTTGATCGGATAGCCGTTTCCACCCATCCCAGGCACCATGTAGGTGTCCGCGTTCACGGGACAGACTACGGTTTCCGCGTGGCCGGCCGCCGACGTCAGGCACAGCAGCACAATAACACTCACAACACTTTTGACTTTCAACATAGCTTTTTCCTTTTCAGGTTGGTTTCGGTTTGTTTGAAAAACCGGGACGTCGCCGCCGGAACCAAGCGCGGCGACGCCCCGCGGTTAATCCCTAACGGGCAGATCGGTAACGCCTGAAAAGAATCAAACCAATCAAGGTAAGACCGCTTGCCAGCAGTCCGATCGTGCCCGGCTCGGGGACAGGATTAGTCGCAAGCTGGGGGCTCATCCCATGTGGGTTGGGGTCCGGCAGGCCAGCGAAGTAAGGGTGAGTATAGGACGGTCCCGGCACGTCGTCCCATCCGACGACCGCCAGACCGTGGTTATCGCCCGTGATCCACCCGTTGACGATGGAAGTGATCTCCCAACTGTAAAATCCCGGTTCGGTAAGCGTCGCGGAGGCAACCGCACTGCCGATAATGTGGTTGTCCTTGAAATCCGCAACGTTGCCGGCAGTGATGCTAGCCACATCCGAGTCGACCGCGTAAATGGTGACATCCATGGGATTGGCGGGGGTAAGCGACCCGTTCATGTCCTTATAGCACTCCAGCGACAACCATGCCTCGTCAACTTGCTCGGCTGGAAGATCGCCGAACTTCAGCCAGCCGAACGCCCACATTTCGTCCGCGGGGTCGGGCTCAGTCGCGGGTGCATTGCCGATCAGGAAGTAGTCTTTTACGTCCTGGTGAAACACCATCCAGTCGCCCATGAACGTGTAGCCGGTGTTGGTGCAAGTGCCGAGGTTCTCCGCCAAAGCGGATGAAAGAACCAAAGAACAAATACCAACAACCAGACAACTAATCGATAATCTTCTCATCTTGTCTCTCCTGTGAATAAAAGTTTACAAAACGAAAAACAACACTCTCTTTCGTACATGTCTCCTCCTGCGTTGTTGGGACGATGGGGGTCGGAAATCATGGGGTACTCGCGAAGGCCCAGTAATGATACTGAGACTCAGTCTCATAATTATTCAGTTAATTTAACAACTCACCACGAACTGTCAACCCCCGCCGGCAAGATTGTCGTAACATCATATGGTCATGTATGTTACGAAGGGAGAATCCGAACGGGAAAAGAACGAGAATACTGACGATCGGAGATTCTCGCCGTAGCGCACGAGCAAGTTCGCCGCGCAAAAAATTGCGATGCAACGGTGCGTGTCGCGTGCGGTATGGCGAGTTCGCCGTTAAGCAGGCGGTTTTGCGTTCACACCTTCACTTCCGCGGCAGAAACCAGATTCTTGCCGTACTTCGCCCGGATCAGGGCGACCACCTCGGCGATAAACTCATCGACCTGCTCCGGGGCGCGGCCGATGAATTGCCCGGGAGCCAGCACGGCGGTCAGATCTACCTTGGCGAAGGCCGTGTCGTCGGCCAGCCGGTCCATCAGATCATTTCGCCGCCCCTCCAGCTTGACTGCCGCGCCCGCCGCCTGACTGTGACGGCGTATCCGTTCGTGCAGGTCTTGCCGGTCGCCGCCGGCGGAGACGGCCGCCATCAGAATGTTTTCCGTGGCCATGAAGGGGAGTTCGGCGTCCAGGTGGGCGGCAATCACCTTCGGATAGACCACCAATCCGGCCGACACGTTTTGGCAAAGGATCAGCACGGCGTCGGCGGCCAGAAACGCCTGCGGAAGCGTCAGCCGGCGGTTCGCGCTGTCGTCCAGCGTCCGTTCGAGCCACTGCACCGAGGCCGTCACGGCCGCGCTCGATTCCAGACTGATGATGAACCGGGCCAAACCGCATATCCGTTCCGAGCGCATCGGGTTCCGCTTATAAGCCATCGCCGACGAGCCGATCTGGTCGGCCTCGAACGGCTCCTCGACCTCCTTGCGATGGGCCAGCAGCCGCAGATCGGTGGCCATCTTGTGCGCGCTTTGGGCAACGCCCGAGAGGACGCCGAGCACTTGCGAGTCGATCTTCCGCGAATACGTCTGGCCGCTGATCGAGTAAGCGGAGTCGAAACCGATCTTGCGGCAGATCAATTCGTCCAGCCGTCGGACCTTCTCGTGATCGCCGTGAAATAGCTCCAAGAAACTCGCCTGCGTGCCGGTGGTCCCTTTGTTGCCCAGCGCACGGAGGCTTGCAATACGATGCTCGATCTCGGCCAGATCGAGCGTGAAGTCGTGGGCCCAGAGGCATGCCCTACGGCCGACGGTGGTCGGCTGTGCCGGCTGAAAATGGGTAAACCCGAGGCAGGGCAGATCGCGGTATTTGACGGCGAAGGCGGCCAGCGCGTCGATCACCGCCGCCACTCGCCGGGCGATCATTTTGAGCCCCTCTCGCAGCAACAGCAGGTCGGTGTTGTCGGTCACAAAGCAGCTTGTGGCCCCGAGGTGTATGATCCCCCGGGCTTCCGGACAGGCGTCGCCGTAGGCGTGGACGTGCGCCATCACGTCGTGCCGCAGTTTTTCCTCGTAGCGGGCGGCGGCCTCGAAGTTTATGTCGTCAACGTGGGCCTTGAGTTGGTCGATCTGTTTCAAACTGATCGGCAGTCCAAGTTCCGCTTGGGCCTCGGCCAGCGCGACCCACAGCCGCCGCCACGTGCCGAACTTCCGACGCGGACTCCACAGCTCGCTCATCTCCGGCGAGGCATAGCGGCTAATCAGCGGATTTTCGTATTGGTTTCGATTGTCGGGCATGGGAGGATCCGATGTGGTTTGTACACTCCTGGTTTAGCCCCGGCGTCCACGCCGGGTTTTTGGTTGCGGCCGCGGACCGCGCTAGGAACATGGCGGACAAAGTTCAGTTTAGCCGATCTTTATCGTTCGTGAAATTGGGGGGGCCATGTTTTGCACCAGATGACTCAGCCGTCGTCAACATGCCCTGGGGGACGGATAAGATTGATCCATCGCCTCGACCACCGCCTTTACCGCCTCGACGCTCTTGCAAAAAGAATCTCGCTCGGAAGGAGAGAACTCGATCTCGACGATCCGCTCGACGCCAGCGGCCCCGAGGACCACCGGCACGCCGATGTAACAACCGCCCACTCCGTATTCCTTGTCGCAAAACGCCGAACAGCAGATCAATCGCTTCTTGTCGCGGACGATCGACTCGATCATCATTGCCGTTGCGGCGGCGGCGGCGTAGTAGGCACTGCCGGTCTTCAGCATCAAAACGATCTCCGTGCCGAACTGGCGTGTGCGGCGGATCAACTCGGCCATCCGTTTGGCGGGGATCAGTCGGCCGACGGGAACGCCGCTCACCGTGGTGCAACTGGGCAGCGGCGTCATCGCCTCGCCGTGTCCGCCCACAACCAGGGCCGAAACGTCCTCGACGCTCACGCCCAACTCCTCGGCAATGCAGGCGCGGAACCGGGCGCCGTCGAGCGCGCCGGCCTCGCCCAACACCCGTTGCGGCGGGAAGCCGGTCGCCCGCCACGCACGATAAGTCATCGCATCCAGCGGATTGGTCACGACGATAACGACGGCGTCGGGGCTGGATCGCTTGATCTCGCCGGCCACGGAGTCGACGGCCCGGGCATTGGTGGCCAGCAGGTCGTTGCGGCTCATGCCCGGGGTGCGCGCCGCGCCGGCGGCGATCACCACGACGTCGCTGCCGGCGGTATCGGCGTAGTCGGTTGTGCCGAGAACGCGGACGTCGCTACCCGCGACCGCGGCGGCATGCGACAAGTCAAGCGCCTTGCCCTTGGGCATATCCCCAGACTGCGGGGCGTCCAAGAGGACGATCTCTCCCAGTTCAGCCGACACACAACAGTGGGCGGTTGTCGCTCCGACGTTGCCGGCGCCGATTATGCTGATTTTCGCGCGTTTCATGGGAAGATGTTTTCTGAATATGCACGACCAACGGTCGCGGGTTCACGGAAAGCACCTATTGTATTCTAGCCCAATTGACGGGCAATGACGCAAACCAATACAATGGCTCCCATGAAAACACTGAACCCGGATTTGAACCAAACGGACCGAATCATCGAGTTGCATCGAGGCGGCAAGATCGAGGTCTGTCTGAAAACGCCGCTCGAAACGCGGGAAGACCTGTCGATGGCCTACACTCCGGGCGTTGCCCGGGTGTGTATGGCCGTCCATGACGATCCCGAAAAGAGTTTCGAGCTGACGATCCGGCGGAACACCGTGGCGGTCGTCTCCGACGGCTCGGCCGTGCTGGGATTGGGCAACATCGGCCCGGAAGCCGCCATGCCGGTAATGGAGGGCAAGTGCATGCTCTTCAAGGCGTTCGCCGGCGTGGACGCCTTTCCGATCTGCCTCGACACCCAGGACGTCGACGAGATCGTCCGCACGTGCGTCTATTTGGCCCCCACGTTCGGCGGCATCAATCTGGAGGACATCTCCTCGCCGCGCTGCGTGGAGATCGAACGGCAATTGATCGAGCGGCTGGAGATACCCGTCTTTCACGACGACCAGCACGGCACGGCGGTGGTGGTGCTGGCGGCGCTGAGGAACGCACTGAAAATCGTCCAGAAACAATTGGCGGACATTCGCGTGGCGATAAGCGGGGCGGGAGCGGCGGGAGCGGCCGTTGCACGGCTGTTGCAATCGGTCGGCTGCCGGCGGATCGTGCTCTGCGACCGTGGCGGAGCGATCGGTCGTCACCGCAAACTGGACGGCAATCCCGTAAAACGCTGGATCGCCGAAAACACCAATCCCGAAAACATCGCCGGCACGCTTTCCGACGCCATCCGCGGCGCCGACGTGTTTATCGGCGTTTCAGGCCCCGACTTATTGAAGGTCGAGGACGTGAAACGGATGGCCGCCGAGCCGATAGTCTTCGCGCTGGCCAACCCCGATCCGGAGATCGACCCGGAAGCCGCGCTGCCTTACGCCCGAGTCGTAGCCACGGGCCGGTCCGACTATCCGAACCAGATCAACAATGTCCTTTGTTTTCCGGGTCTGTTCCGGGGGGTGCTCGACGTCCGCGCCCGGCGTGTGACCGAGTCGATGAAGATCGCGGCCGCGGCCGCGATTGCCGAGATTGTTCCCGAGGACGAGCTTCGCCCGGATTGCATAGTCCCCAGCGTGTTCGACCCGCGGGTGGCGACCGGCGTGGCTCGGGCCGTCGCCCAAGCGGCCGGCGAGGCCACTTAAGGGATTAACTTGTCGAGTTTGGGTGGCACGTCCCTGAGCGAAGCGAAGGGCGTGGTACACGATCAAACCACGCCCTTCGTTTCGCTCAGGGACCTGCCACCCTACGTCGGCCGCTTAAAGATTCCAGATGGATCATCAACACCGTCAGGTCGGCCGGCGTAATGCCGCTGACCCGCGCCGCTTGGCCCAGATCGACGGGACCGACGCGGGCCAGCTTTTCGCGGGCCTCCGCGCGGAGATGAGGCACCGATTCATAGTCGATCTCCGCCGGAATGCGGCGGGCGGCCAATCGTTGCTGTCGGGCTATGTCAACCTGCTGCCGGGCTATGTAGCCCGAGTATTTCGCGTCGTAAGTTACCTGATCCGCCGCTGCCGACGAGACCGATTCCAGTTGCGGCAGACGCGAGACCAAATCCGTCCAGGTCACTTCCGGCCGGCGGAGCATTTTTATAGCTGAAACCGATTCAAAATGGGTGGTTTCCAATAGCCGTGCGGCTCGGGCGATCTCCGCTTCCTTCGCTTGCAGCCGCCGGTGACGTTGCTCGTCGGCCAATCCGAGCCGATAGGCCAGCGGGGTTAGTCGCCGGTCGGCGTTGTCCGGCCGCAACAGCAGCCGGAATTCCGCCCGGCTGGTGAACATCCGGTACGGCTCGTCCACGCCGCGCGTTACCAGGTCGTCGATCATCACGCCAATATACGCCCGATCGCGGCCGAGTATCAACGGCTCCTCGCCCCGTAGCGTGAGCGCGGCGTTCGCCCCGGCCAGCAGTCCCGCGGCGGCGGCCTCTTCGTAGCCGGTGGTGCCGTTGATCTGCCCGGCGCAGTACAGGCCCGCGACCCGCTTCGTCTCCAGCGAAGGCATTAGCTGCATGGGCGGCAGATAGTCGTACTCGATGGCGTATCCGTAGCGGAGAATCTTCGCCCCTTCCAGGCCGGGTATCAGCCGCAACATGGCGTCTTGCACGTCGCGCGGCAGGCTGGTCGCCAGGCCGTTGACGTAGATCTCCGGCGTCGTTCGCCCCTCCGGTTCAAGAAACAATTGGTGCCGGGGCTTTTCGGCGAAGCGGACGACCTTGGTTTCGATCGAGGGGCAGTAGCGCGGTCCGGCCGATAGAATCTGCCCGCTGTACATCGGCGCGCGGTGCAAGTTGGCGCGGACCAGCTCGTGAACTTCCGGCGTGGTCTGTGCGATCCAACATGGAATCTGCTCCACGTCGATCCGATCGGCGAGGAAGGAAAACGGTTTGGGCCGCTCGTCGCCCGGCTGGAGCTTGGTTTTGTCGTAGTCGATTGTCCGGCCGTCGATTCGCGGCGGCGTGCCGGTCTTGAACCGCTGCAACTCGAACCCCAAGCGGGCAAGCGCCCCGCTGATTCCCGCGGAGGTCGGTTCGCCCATTCGACCGCCGGGCATGGTGGCGTCGCCGAAATGGAGCAGACCCCGCAAGAACGTGCCGGCGCAAAGGATCATCGCGCGGGCGCGATATGTCATGTCATTGGCGGTGCGGACGCCGACGATCCGTGGCCGACGTTGCGAAGCCGCAAGCGGCGATTCAGACATATCTTCGACGAGCAAGTCCTCGACCGTTTCTTTCAGCAGGGTGAGTCCCGGCTGTGCTTCGAGTATTCGGCGGATTTCCCTCTGGTAAGCGAGTTTGTCGGCCTGGGCGCGGGGACCGTGCATTGCCGGCCCCTTGCGGCGGTTGAGCATTCGGAACTGAATTCCGGTCGCGTCGATGGCCCGTCCCATGGCGCCGCCGAGGGCGTCGATTTCGCGGACGATCTGCCCCTTGCCCACTCCGCCGATGGCCGGATTACAACTCATCTGTCCGATGGTTTCGAGGTTGCCGGTCAGCAGGGCGGTGTTCGCGCCCAAGCGTGCCGCGGCCAGCGCGGCCTCGGCGCCGGCGTGCCCGCCGCCGATCACCAGAACGTCGAAATTGGAGATCAAGTCGCTCATGCCGCACATTCTTTTCACGTTTGGACCGATGTAAAGCCCCGGCGACGGAAGGGAAGCGGACGGCTCGGATTTAGCCTTGCACGGTCTTAACAATATGTTATGATAGAGGCGTCGGGCTTTGGCGTCAAGGATTCTCGGGTCAGGATGTATTCCGGTCATGCGGATTGTCGGCACGGACCAGATTAAGGTGTTTTGCCGCAAACGTCGGGCGGCTCGCCGCCATTTCGATCGTTGGGTGCAGGCCGTTGAAGCGGCTACTTGGAAGAAGTGGGGGGACGTGAGGCAAACTTACGCCAGGGCCTCTAAGGCGGGACTGTGCGTGGTGTTCGACGTGCAGGGCGGCTCCTTTCGCGTCATTACGAGAATCGACTACGAGTTTCAGGCCGTCTCCATTCTGCACGTGTTGACTTACCAACAATACGATCAAGGAAAATGGAAACATGAGTGTGAATGCGACTAGAGACGCCGGTACGGACCAACGAATCCCGGTTGTCGTGCCGACGGACTACATCGAGTTGATCCGGCAGTTGCCGCTGTGGCCGATCAAGTCGGCCGACGTTCATCGGCGCGGACTGGCGCTGGCCAACAAGCTGCTGGAAAAAAAGGCCCGCGACGGCAAGCTGTCGCGCGGAGAGGCGGGCTACCTGTCGGTGCTCCTTGAACTGCTGGAAAATTACGAGAAGGCGAAGTTTCCACGCCGACGGGTTGGCGACGGCGAGATGCTTGCCCACTTGATCGAAGCCAAGGACGTTACCCAGGCGCAGGTCGAGCGCGAAACCGGCATTGCCGCCCCCACGATCTCCGCCGTCATTGCCGGCCGACGAAGGCTGACCCGCGATCAGATCGGAAAACTCTCGGCCTTCTTTAACGTGGCGTCGACGGCGTTTTAGTTTGACACGTGAGGGTGAAGAGGCAATGACAATCGACACATGATTATTTGCAGTTGATTGAGTGGGGCGTGGAACCCAACTCTTGTTTTTTGGTATCCTTTTTGCGCAAACACCACACACCGTGGCCAGTTGGCTGCGGGCCGCCGAGGTCGGACGCGGCTTCAGCGGTTATTACTACTTCATCTCCGCCGTGGGACGCAAGTCCAAATCGGTGGCCGCCCGACTTTTGTCGCTGCTGTTGCAGAAATCGCCCGACGAAAAACGGTTGTTGTTGGCGCTGGACGACACCCCAACCAAACGTTACGGCCCAAAAGTTCAGGGGGCGGGAATCCATCGCAATCCCACACCGGGGCCGGCCGCCGCCAAGTATCTCTACGGCCACATCTGGGTCACGCTGTCGTGGGTCGTGCGGCATCCGCTGTGGGGCACGGTCGGCCTGCCCTTGTTGGCCGCGCTCTATGTCCGGCGGAAGGACATTCCCGCCATCCCCAAGCAACCGCTCAGCAGTTGGTCAAGTTGGCCGTGTAACATAGACGTTTTCCAGAAAGTGCAGCGCAATAAGTAGGGTGCGTGAAACGCACCATGTGTTACCGGTTGTGGTGCGTTTCACGCACCCTACAAAACCTCTCCGCGTGGGAACGAAGGTACGGGGCTTGCGGCCGACTATCGCGTGGGACGCCGCCAATTGGACCGCGGCATCGGGCGGCGCGAGGTCGCGGCTGCCTGGGACGACGGCAGCCGGAAGTTCGGATCGGCAAGGTCCACCAGCGGAGCACCGGGGTACTCCGGCATCGTCCACAACGCCGCAGTGTTGCCAGACAGCCGGTTGATCTCCACATTGCCCAAATTGATCCGCATCGACAATTGAGCCGGGGGGCAGTTGATCCGCACGACCGTGGGCATTACCAGGCCGCTGAGCGGATCGCGGCGATGTCCGCCGGCGACCGAACTGGCAAGCAGCCGGCGTTGGGCGTCAAACAGGTGCTGTTCGAGAATCCAACCTTGCGAACCGTCGATGATCGTGATCTTTGTCGTCGGTCCCTCGGGCGTGTTGCGGATGGTGTCGATCCGCAGCCGGTCGTTGGGCAAGGGAGTCGGTCCCTGGTGCGGCAAGGCCGGGTCAAACTCCGCCACGCCCAACGCTTCGATCAGCCACTCCGGATCGATGGGCATTGCCCGCAGCGCCTCGCTGGAGGCAATCTGGTCGTGGCGGCAGTAGTAGACCGCCGGCGGCTGATTCCGCCGCACCCAGAACCAGAACAACTCATCGTTGCTGCCGAGGTCGAACTCCGCCCCGGTCAGCCCGGTCTCGGCCCGCAATCGCAACCGTCGCGGCCGCTCGAAGGCCACGCTGGCCCTCAGCGATGGGAAGCCCGGCCCGTCGATCGAAGCCCGGGTACTCGAAAACGACTGTATCCGCGAGTTGTTCCGGTTTACCACCTCGATGACTTGCTCCAACGTCGGCGAAGGGGGCAGCAGCCGCGGCTGCGGCATGGGCGGCGGATATTTCGACCACGGAAATGTTTTGCAGCCCACGCCGGTCGCCGCCAACAATGCCAGCGTCAGAATCGCAACCGCGTGGTTCATGTTCCGGCGTATCGTCCATCCATAGTGATTCATGGTGTATCGTGCCGTGGGATTTGTCGATGGATTACCGGCGGTCCTCAACGAGGCGAGGGCCGGCCTCTTTGGTGCTGCATCCGATGTTGATGGTTTTGGCCGGTTCGTCGACCAACGGCGGCAATGGCGGCGGATATCTCGGCCCCTGGAAACAACTACAACCCAATCCGATTGCCGCTATCATGGCCATTGTGCAAAAAAGACCGACTCTAGCCGTTTGCGGTTTCGCTTTCATCCTCTTCCCTCTCCCCTCTTCCCTCTCCCCTCTCCCCTCTTCCCTCTCCCCTCGCCCCTCTCCCCTCGCCCCTCAGCTACCGCAGCAGCGCGGCAAGCTCCTCCTGAATCCGATCGATTCGCGGCGGCGACGGCTCGACCGTCGGAACTTCGTACATCGCATCGCGGCGTGGGCAATGCACTACCAGCACTTCCAAGCCGTTCGGATCGAGTTTCTCCTCCTCCACCCGAAAAACCCTGCGGCGGATCAACAGCAGCGTCAGCACGTAGCGCATGTCTTGCTTGTCGGATTGGTCGACCAGCCGGTCCCAGAAGTCGAGCATTACGTCGTTCGGGGCCCAATGTTTTTTATTGGCGTTGCGTTGCGGCAGGCGCGATTTCCACCAGCCGACGGTCTTCTCCGGCGGCCCCGGCCACGCATCGGCCGCATAGTCGTACCGTTTCAACTCGTCGCCCTCGACAACCAGCGCGGAGTAATACACCTCGCCCGGCGCGAACTCGCGGCCGGACTTCGAGCAACGTCGAGCGCAGTGTTGAACCTCGTATTCCATCCGGTCCAATAACATAATGTGACAAATCGGAACAGATCGTGGAGTGTCGAAGGGTATCCAAAAGGCCGGTGCGCGGCAAGGCTCTTTGCTGAAGTATCGCGTGAAGATGGGAGGTTGGGGTGATAAATACAGAGTTTACCCCGGCCCAATCACCACTAACCACCGGCCACTGGCCACTAATGCTTTGTGGACGGGGGCCTACCGGGTGGTATAATGCCAGTTTGCGTTGTTGTCGAAATAGTCTGCCGGGCGACACTATGAGCAACGCGGGCCATATCGCGCTGAGGGGAGTTCGGGTCCACAACCTGAAATCCATCGATCTGGACATCCCGCGACAGAAGCTGATCGTGTTCTGTGGGCTGAGCGGCAGCGGCAAAAGCAGCCTGGCGCTGGATACGCTCTACGCCGAAGGGCAACGCCGATATATCGAGAGTTTTTCGGCCTACACGCGGCAATTTCTCCAGCGGCTGGAGAAGCCCGAGACCGATCGGATCGACGGCATTCCGCCGGCGATTGCCGTCAGCGGCGCGAACACCAGCCGGTCAAGCCGTTCGACCGTCGGCACGGCCACGGAGACCAACGATTACTTGCGGCTGTTAATGGCCAAGATCGGCCGGGTGCTCTGTCTCGGGTGCGGCCGAGAGGTGCGGCGCGACAATCCGCAGAGCGCGGCGGAGACCCTGGCCGATCTGCCGTCTGGCTCGCGATGCCTAATCACCTTCCCCTGCAAGCTTGACGACGGAGAGACGTTGGAGCAGTTGGTTGCCGGATTGCGCGAGGACGGGTTTGTCCGCGCGATTATTGGTGGGCGGATGGTTGATTTGGACTCCACTTTACTGGGCACTGAAGCGCCCAGCCCTCGTCCCTCGTCCCCCGTCCCCCGTCCCCCGCCCCTCATCTACGCGGTGGTCGATCGGCTCGTGGCCGGCCGCATCGGCGAGAGCCGGCTACGCGATTCGTTGGAAACGGCGTTCAGCAAGGGGCATGGTCGGTGCTGTGTGTTTGTCGAGGAGACATCGGCACTCGCCGTGGATGAGACACGGCGGGCAAGCCCGCCCGCTACACCACTGGGCACTGAAGTGCCCAGCCCTCGCCCCTCGCCCCTCGTCCCTCGCCCCTCGCCCCTCATAATCATCGACGGCCGGCCGTGGCGGCGAATGGCGTTCAGTACGCAACTGGCGTGCGAGGATTGCGGGATCGAATACCCGACGCCCGAGCCGCGGCTGTACAGTTTCAACAGTCCGCTGGGCGCTTGCCCGACGTGCGAGGGATTCGGCAACGTCATCGACGTCGACATGGACCTGATTGTTCCCGACCCGAGCAAATCGCTCCGCGATGGGGCGATCGCTCCGTGGACCACGCCGGCATACGTCCACGAGTTGAAGGAGCTGCTTGCGCTTGCCCGCGACTACGATCTGCCCGTTGACGTGCCGTTTCGTGAACTGACCGCGGCGCAGCGGGAGGTGATTGTTCGTGGTGTACCGGAGCGTAAGTTCGGCGGCCTGGAAGGGTTTTTCGCCTGGCTGGAGCGGCGGAAGTACAAGATGCACGTCCGCGTGTTTCTCAGCCGGTGGCGGAGTTATCGGCCTTGTCCGGCTTGCGGCGGCGCCCGACTGCGTCCCGAGGCGCTGGCCGCGCGGATCGGAGGGAAAAACCTCGGCGAGATATGCGCGATGAAGGTCCGCGATGCCATCGCCCTGTTCCGCGACCTCGATCTGCCCGACTACCAGCGGCAGGTCGGCCGGATGATGCTCGATCAGGTGCGGGCAAGACTAGCCTATCTGGAGTCCGTGGGGTTGGGATATCTGACGCTCGACCGCACGTTGCGGACCCTCAGCGGAGGCGAGGCCCGACGGGTGGCGCTCACCTCGGCGCTCGGCTCCAGCCTGGTAAACATGCTCTACGTGCTCGACGAGCCGTCGATCGGGCTACACCCCCGCGACATCCAGCAACTGCTCGACGCCGTCAAGCAACTCCGCGATCGGGGCAATACCGTCGTGGTGGTCGAACACGAGGAGGCGATCATCCGGGTCGCCGATCAGGTCGTCGAGATCGGTCCCGGCGCGGGCCAACGGGGCGGGAAGATCGTCTTTCAGGGTACGCCCCTCGAAATGGAACAATCGCTCGATAGTCTCACGGGCGACTATCTGGCCGGCCGGCGCGGGTTCGGCGATAACGGCCGACGCCGCGCGCCCGACCACGGTTGGGTCCGGCTGGCCGGAGCACGGGGCAACAACCTCGACAACGTCATGGTCGAGTTCCCGTTGGGGGTCTTGTGTCTGGTGACCGGCGTGAGCGGCTCGGGCAAGAGCACGCTGGTCCAGGACACGCTCTATCCGGCCCTTTGCCGCCGGCTGCGAAAGGTCGCCCCGAAGCCGTATCCCTTCGACGACGTTTTCGGCGACGGCCAGTTGGACGACGTGATAATGATCGACCAAAGCCCGATCGGACGCTCGCCGCGTTCCAATCCGGTGACGTACCTGAAGGCGTGCGACGAGATTCGGGCGGTGTTTGCCGAGACGGTCGAGGCCCGCACGCGAGGCTTCGGCGCCGGACACTTCAGCTTCAACGTGGACGGCGGGCGATGCACCGCCTGCAAGGGCGAAGGATACGTTCGGATCGACATGCAGTTTCTGGCCGACGTCTACATGCACTGCTCCGAATGCAACGGTGCCCGATACCGCGACGAAATCCTGGAAGTGACCTACCGCGGCCGGTCCATCGCCGACGTGCTGGAGATGACCGTCCGCGAGGCGTTCACGTTTTTCCGTGGCCGGCCGAAGGTCCAAACCCGGCTGAAACGGCTGATCGACGTAGGGCTGGACTACGTGCGGCTCGGCCAGCCGGCCAACACGCTCTCGGGCGGCGAGGCCCAGCGGCTGAAACTGGCCGCCTACACCAGCGGCGCGAAACGCGGCCGATGTCTCTTTATCCTCGACGAACCGACCACCGGGCTACACTTCTCCGACGTCGTGCAACTTCTGGATTGTTTCGATGCCTTGTTGGCCGTGGGCCATTCACTGCTGGTCGTCGAGCACAACCTACAGATTATGAAGGCGGCCGACTACATCATCGACCTCGGTCCCGGCGCGGCCGACGAAGGCGGCCGGGTAGTCGCCAAGGGAACGCCCGAAATGGTCGCCCGCACCCAAGGCTCCGTCACCGCCGGCTTCCTGGCGAAGGTGCTCAAGTAGGGTGGGTCAAGCGAAGCGCGGCCCCACCAAATTGCTCAAGTAGGGTGAAAAGTGGTCAGTGGTCAGTGGGTAGTGGATAGTGGGTAGTGGGTAGTGGGTAGTGATTAGTCCGCCCTCCGCTCTCCGCCTTCACTCTTCACTCCTCCGCCCCCCTCTACTTAGCGGGCAACTTTTTTTGAAAATATCTACCACCGGTGGCTTGCCAAACGGTGGCGATTGGTGCTATTCTGGCGAAGCGTGGCCCGGGCCGGTCGACGGCGGCAAGGTGGCGGCCTACAAGATCCAGCGCCGCCCACGTCCCTAAGGTCCGTGGACCGACGCCACGTTGGCGATCGAAAACGAAATCACCCTCTCCGACCAGACTCGCGGCACGGAGTGGGAATATCGCATCGTTGCCGTCAACAAAGCCGGCGAAGGCGTACCCAGCAACACCGTCATGGCCGTGCTGTAGTGCTGTAGTGTGCGGCGGCCGAAGAAAGAAGAAAGCAACACAAACGGGGCCGCTGACAAAATGGGCAGTGATTGTGTATCACCAAGCCGCTTACGGGACATGGCTATCGCAGTTCTTGATTGTAGACCGCTGAAAACATTCATATGGAGGGACAGGTCATGAGAAGACTCTTCGCCATCGCTTTCGTTCTGGTTGTACTGGCTAACACTGTCGCCAGCGGACAGCAGGTTCATGTTCTGTTGGTGTCCGACACGGCAGACCGAAAAATTGGAAAAGAATGCAAAGCTACGGTGCAGAACATTCGAAGCTCACTGAGCTATCTGATTCCGCACAATCGCTACTTCCTCACGATCAGAGTAAGCCACAACGATCAGTATAATGCTGATTCATTACTGGCGGACATTAGACGAGTTCAAGTTGCACAAAATGATACCTTCGTGTTCTTTTACGATGGCCACGGAGCCCGCGCCAGGGGGCATCACTATCTCCACATGCCGGACGGTGGAAAACTATGGAGCGCAGACTTGCAGAAAGCCGTAAAGAGGAAGGCATGTCGGCTTGGGGTCATTCTTACGGGTAGTTGCAACGTTCCCGCCGTACGGGGGCCAATGTTTGCTCCAAAAGCCGCAGAAGAATGGAATGTCCAGCGAGATGGCATGGCCCCGGTGATGAAGGAGTTATTTATCAACCACAGTGGGCTTATGCACATGAATGGAGCTTGGCCTGGTCAGTTCGGTTTTACGCATGCTAAACTGGGCAATTGGCTCTTTCTGGAGTTCTTCTCATATTGCAAACTGTGCCCCACTGGCAGACCAACTTGGCGTTGCATTGACCGCATGATGGATCGACGGCTTGGAAAACGTTTCCAGCTTGCGTTCAATGGCAGGTACGAGGAACCGGAAACCGGCTACACGCAAACGAGCCTGAAAACTATTTCTTGGTCTTTGCCGAAGAATATAGAACATCCGACATCAAGATTTGGGGTTGTTGGCGACGACAGTTCTACGAGAACAGGAGTCAAGGTAAGGCGAGTGGATCGAAATGGTCCCGCAGGCGGGAAGCTGCGTAACGGTGACATCATCGTGTCGATCAATGGTGAGGAGGTGAAAGATGCCGTTGCCTTCTTTGACCTTGTTAGGAGTTCTTCGAGGATAATGAAATTCAAGTATAGCCGGCGCGGCACAAACCATTTTGGCGAGGCCACGTTGCGCTGGTGATGGAATTAAAGGGGACAGAAGTAGAAGTAGGTGGGTCGAGCGCAGCGAGCCCCACCAAAACGGATTCATCAATTGGTGGGGCTACCCTCTGTTCTTCAAAGGAGAAAACCAATGTCAGATACTTCTGATGTATTTAACTCATTACGCAAAGCCATCGAAAGGGCACAGGTAGACACTGGTGGCAAACTCGATTTCCAAAGAAAAACAGTGGCCGTTGCAGGCATAACCGCCGAGCAATTAATTGTCTCGTATATTTCTGGCAACGAGTACCTTCGTTTGGATAGGTTGATTGAAAATCTGAATGAGGTCGGACAAGTAAGCCTATTTGAGTATCGAGGTCGTGGAATGGATGAAATACCATCCTTTCTTGTCGAGGTAAAGATCGACAATTCAACTTATCAGTTAATTTATCTTATGGAATACCTGGTTCCGTGAACTTGTTTCTGGCATGAATGCCAAAATGAGCTTGTTTTTACGAGGATTTCGTCGATGATGGTGCGCAACAACAATTCACCCGTAAGGTGAGGGAATGAAGTTCATGGAATTTGCCATCACGGGCGGGTGGCACTGACAAAAGAATCTGATTTTGTGTGCCACTGGCTTTGCCAGTGCTTGGGGCTTGCTTGACGTTCCATTGTGTTTGGGGTAGAAGTGGGGAAAATGGTGTATTGGAAGATAGGGCAGCAGTGCTTCGACGAGATGGTCATTCACGGTTTGTCTGAAAGAGTCGTCGCCCGACAAGTTCCACAAGCACTGGCAAAGCCAGTGACACCCTTTAACAGTGCCACCCAGCCCGTTATGCACTTAAGGAAATGACTGTTTCTCCGCCACTAGTATTCATCTCGTATTCGCACGATTCCGCTGCTCACAAAGCGTGGGTTCTCGACTTTGCAACTACCTTGCGCAATCGCGGGGTCGATGCCGTGTTAGACCAATGGGATCTTAAGCCGGGGGACGACTTACCACAGTTCATGGAGCAAAACCTCGTTTCTGCTGACTTCGCGATAATGGTTTGCACGCAACGGTACGTCGAAAAAGCGAATGCCGGCAAAGGCGGCGTTGGTTATGAGAAGATGATCATGACATCTTCTTCCCTGTCGAAGATTTCCGGAAACAAGATAATCCCAATCATCCGCGAGAAAGGAAATCCTGCGGCACCAACTTTTTTGACAACAAAACTGTACATTGATTTTTCGGACGATGATGAAATCGAGTTTGCTTTGGATGAGTTACTTCGGGTGCTGCTGGATGCTCCTCTTCACGAAAAACCGGAAATCGGAAGCGATCCATCTCGTCCACTGGAAAACGCACGGCCGGACAAAACCTCCGACGGAGTTCTTGAAGTTATGGCTACGGTCGCCGCCTGCTTCGATGGACAAGGACGCGATTATCTCATCTATTCCGAGTTGGTGAGAAACACGAAACTGCGGCGACTCACTCTCGATAAGTATTACAGGGTGGCCCTCGCCCAAGGGCTGCTCCAGATAAACGGCAACAGGATTCAGCTCACCGACAATGGGTTGGCGTACCTCAACAATCACGGCATCGTAGATGCATAACAATCGGCGAGTGGCACTGACAAAAAGGGTTGAGATTGTGTGCCACTTACTATGCCAGTGCTTGGGGCTTGCTTGACGTTCCATCGTGTTGTTGGTAGAACCCCCACTCAATTGGTGATGGAGTTGGACATATGAATGCACAAGCAAGACCGATATTTGAAATTAGCCGTCAGGCTACCAGCGTCCTATTTGAGAAGATTGGTGCGGTTGACACCATTCGATTTCTGAATCAGTTCTCGGTGGGCCGAGGCGACTATACAAAAGAGCGTGAGAAGTGGCTGGGGGATATATCCCTGAATGATGCCATCTCTAAAATAAAGTCCGGAAGAAACAAAAGCCAACCGTCGGATTAGAGCCGTAGGTCAAGCACCCCGTGCCTGACGTCTCCGGCTCATATCACGGACCGGCCTTTTCGGGTCAGGCACGGGGTGCCTGACCTACCTTTCTGCGATCGACCACCCTGCCATCTCGAACGTGCCGGGTCGCGGACCCGGCCTACGAGTGCTTGTGGTCCGGGCTGACTCGGGTGGATTCGTCGCCGAACTCGCGGGTCAAACGCTCGCGGAGCATCAGACGCGCACGGAGCAATCGGATTTTCACGTTGGAAACTGAGATGTCCAACGCATGGGCCGTCTCATCGATCGAAAGCCCCTCCACGTCGCGCAGCAGAAAGACCAGCCGGTACTTCTCGTCGAGCTGCTCGAGCGCGTCGGCCAACAACCGCCGGGTTTCGCGGCGGCCGGCGATCTGCTCGGGCGTTTCACGCCATTGGGCGATATATTCCGGGTGAGGAACCTCGTCGTAGCTTTCCTCGCGCCGATCATCGGCCAGAGGCACGGTGCGCCGGACGGCGCGCTTCCGCAACAAGGCCAGGGCGTGGTTCGTGGCGATGCGTGACAGCCAGGTGGCGAAGCGGGCCTCACCGCGGAAGTCGGCGATCTTCTCCACCACGCTCAAAAACGTCTGCTGCACCACCTCTTCGGCGTCTTGCCGCTGACGGACGATCCGCAAAGCCAACGAGAATATCCGCCGTTCATGTCGCCGGACCAGCGCGTCGAAGGCGTCGAAATCGCCCTCCTTGGCACTCCGCACCAAATCCCGGTCCTCGTCGATGGGCTGATTCATCGGATCTCCGTCGGGGACAATGTAGCGATTCTACCGTTATACCCATCGTCGCGCGAACCCATCTTATCTTATTTCCGGCGAAAATTGTCCCCTCCGTGCCGCGTGGACGCGGCGGCTAAACCCGCATTTCTCACCACGGTGTGCCACTGCTTGGAACAAGCAGTGCTGGGGCAATGGGTTACGCTTGGCACTGCTTCTACGAAGCAGTGGCACACTGTTGCCAATTCTCCTTGTGAGTAGAAATGCGGGCTAAACCCGGAAGAAATCCGACGGCAATGCGACATTCCCCAGCGAGAGGGGGGCGTTTGCCCGGCTTTAAGATTGTCGCGACCGCTACTACTTCTCTAACCGTAAATTGCGACGCAAGCCGGTCGTCTTGTGCCATCGTGTCGGAAAGCGCAATCCTCGAATCTTTCGCACTCCTTGCCGATGTTCTATAATACGTGGTTTATCCTTTATTGACGGTCGTTGCTGTGTGCCGACGCGGATTGGTCAATGTGCGGTCCTGAAAACGTGTTTTTTAATCATTTAGCCCGCCGTGAACACACGACGGGCCGGATTGACCGCGAAAAACCGCTTGCCCCGGGTGTATTCACCCGGGGCTAAATGAAACAGAGGAGAAGAAGGTGAGCATCCGGAACCTGGACAAGATTTTCGATCCCCATCGAATAGCGGTCATCGGCGCGAGCGACACGCCCACCAGCGTCGGATACACCGTGCTGCGAAACCTGGTCGGTTCGGGATTTCGCGGCGTTGTGTACCCGGTCAATCCGAAGCGCGAGTCCGTGCAGGGGATTCAAGCGTACAAGGACATCCCCAGTCTGCCGCACGCGCCGGACCTGGCCGTGATTTGCACGCCGGCGCCGTCCGTGCCCGCGTTGGTCGAGCAATGCGGCGAGGCGGGGACGAGGGGGTTGGTAATCATCTCGGCCGGTTTCCGCGAGATCGGCGCCGAGGGGCGAAAGCTGGAGGAGTTGGTCCGCCAGGAGCAACGCAAGTTCGACGGGATGCGGATTCTCGGCCCGAACTGCCTGGGAATCATCGTGCCGGGCATCCACCTGAACGCCAGTTTCGCCGCCGCCTCGCCGGCGAAGGGGCACATCGGTTTCATCTCACAATCCGGCGCGCTCTGCACCTCGGTGCTCGATTGGGCGTTGGACGAAGGGATCGGCTTCTCCTACTTCGTTTCGGTGGGCAACATGCTCGACGTGAGCATGGGCGACCTGATCGACTACTTCGGCTCGGCCACTGAAACCCGCTCGATAATTCTCTACATCGAGTCGATCAGCGAGGCGCGGGAGTTCATGTCGGCGGCCCGGGCGTTCGCCCGGACCAAGCCGATCGTGGCCTACAAGGCGGGACGGTTCGCCGAATCGGCCCAAGCGGCGGCATCCCACACCGGCGCCATGGCCGGAGTCGACGCGGTTTATGAGGCAGCGTTCCAGCGGGCGGGCATCGAGCGAATCTTCCAGGTCGAGGACATGTTCGACTGCGCCGAGCTGTTGGCGCGCCAGCAGCCGCCCAAGGGCGCGCGGCTGGCGATCGTCACCAACGCCGGCGGGCCGGGCGTGATGACCACCGACGCGCTGATCGAGCGCGACGGCGAGTTGGCCGCGATCGGCGAGGAGACAATGACTCAACTCAACGAGTTCTTGCCGATCTGCTGGTCGCACGGCAATCCGGTCGACATTTTGGGCGATGCCCCGCCCGACCGTTTTGCCAAGGCCGTCGAAATCGTGCTGAAGGACAAGAACGTCGACGCGGTGCTGGTGATTTTGACTCCGCAGGCGATGACCGACCCAACGACGACCGCTCAGGTGTTGAGCAAGGCGGCCGCTCACGCCCACAAGCCGGTGTTGACGGCCTGGATGGGCGGTCGCGTGGTGGCCGAGGGCGTGCAAATACTCAACGCCGCCGGTATCCCCACGTACAGCACGCCGGAGAAGGCGGTTCGCGCGTTCATGCATCTGGTCTCCTACGCCCGAAATCTGGAAATCCTGCACGAAACCCCCAAGGACATTCCGCTGGAATTCGCGCTCGACCGCAAGCGGCTTCGCGGCGTGTTCGACACGATCTTGACCGAGGGGGGCGAAATCCTTTCGGAAAACCTCTCGAAGTCATTTTTGGAGGCGTACGAGATTCCGGTCACCAAGCCGCAGGCGGCCCGCTCGGCCGACGAGGCGGTCGAGGTGGCGCGTCGGATCGGCTATCCGGTGGTGCTGAAAATCCATTCGCCGCAAATCACCCACAAGACCGACGTGGGCGGCGTGGTGCTCAATCTGCCTTCCGACGACAAGGTGCGGACGGCCTTTGAGCAGATCACCACCCGCGCCAAGGAGCAATGTCCCGACGCGGACATTATCGGCGTGACCGTGCAGAAGATGGTTTCGTACCCGAACAGCTTCGAGCTGATTATGGGGGCGAAGAAGGATCCGGTCTTTGGGGCGGTGATTATGGTCGGCATGGGCGGGACGGCCGCCGAGGTCTTCCGAGATCGGGCGTTGGGGCTGCCGCCGTTGAACGAGACCCTGGCCCGGCGGATGCTCGAATCGCTCAAGTCGTGGCCCTTGTTGCAAGGCTACCGCGGCAAGCCGGGCGCCAACATCGACCGGCTGATCGAGATCATCATGCGTTTTTCATACCTCGTGGCCGATTATCCCGAGATCAAGGAGTTGGACATCAACCCCTTGGTCGTCACGCCGGAGGACGTATTGGCGTTGGACGCGCGTGTGATTATCGACCGCGACATGGTGGTCCACACCCATCGTCCTTACGCCCATCTGGCCATCCGGCCGTATCCCGAGGAGTATGTCACCCAACGTAAGCTCAAGGACGGCACTCCGGTCATTCTGCGGCCGATCAAGCCGGAGGACGAGCCGATGTGGCACGAGTTGCTTGGGAGCTGCTCGACCCAATCGCTCTGGTTCCGCTTCAGCTATCTGTTCAAGCAGACCACGCACGAGATGGCTTCCCGTTACTGTTTCATCGACTACGACCGCGAGATGGGCATCGTTGCCGAGGTCGAGGAGGACGGGCAGCGGAAGCTGATCGGCGTGGGCCGGCTGGTGGCCGACGCCGACCACAACACGGCCGAGTACGCCATCATCGTCGTCGACCGGTGGCACGGACACGGATTGGGCGGGCTGCTGACCGACTATTGCCTCGAACTGGGTAAGCCCTGGGGCGTCAAGAAGATCGTGGCCGAGGTCTCGAAGGGAAATAGCCGTATGTTGGCCACCTTCCGCAATCGAGGCTTCCAGTTCGACGACACACTGATAGACGTGGTTCTGGTGAGCAAGCCGGTGGAGTAGAAGACGCCGCCGATTGAGTAAGCGTTCACGGGTTGGCTGGGGACTGGTCCATTTTTCGGCCGAAAAACGCATTTCGCGGGCAAACGCGCGGCGCCAGGGGGACAGTCCCATTTTCGCGGCGGTCAAGCGATTTCCCAAGGCAACGTCCTTCACGCCGCGAAAATTGGGACAGTCCCCTGCGAACGGTGCAACCACCTTCGCTATCGCGTCGGCGAAACCTCGGACAACGGGCCGATCGTCACCTCCGCGGCGCGGCTGAGCGGGTACTTCGCTAAAACCGCGGAAAGTTCGGCGACCGTGATCCCGGAGATCATCTCCAGATCAAGCTCCACTGGGCGATACTGCCGGCGATAGACCCAATCGCTGCCGACGGCGAACAACCGGCCGCGCGGCCGCTCGCTGCCCAGCACGATGCGGGAACGGACCTTGCTCTTGGCCTGTTCCAATTCATCCGCCGCGATTCCCTCGGCCTCCGCGCAACGGTAGACGTCGAGAATGCGCCGGGTATTCTCGACCGCGTGCTCGGGGCTGCAGACCATGTAGGTCATCATCGCCCCGGCGCCCTCGTGTTCGCTGTGACCGAGGCTGGCGTGTTCGGCCAGCCCCGGGTCGACCAATTCCCAATACAGGCGGCTGCCCGAGTCGTCGCCCAAGATAGTGGCCAACAGTTTGGCGGCGTATCGGTCGCCGTCCTCGGCGGCCGGACCGGCGGAAAGCCGCAATAAATACTGCTGCGTGGCACTTTCCTTGTGCAACGATCGAAATCCGTCGTTCACCTCGGCGGGTGTCGCCTTTCGGCCGTTGACCTCCGCCGGCCAATCGCCGCAACAACGCTCGGCCAGCGCCGTCAGACGGTCGAAGTCGATCCGCCCTGCGCCGGCCAGCACGATGTTGCCCGGACTGTATTGCCGCCGGCAGTATTCGCGCAGCGCCTCGACCGATAGATTCGAGACGCTTTCGGTGGTGCCGATGATGCTTCGACCCAGCGGATGCGGACCGTAGAAGAGAGCGCGGCACTTGTCGTCGGCCCCGAACGGCGGCTGATCTTCGTACATACTGATCTCTTCGAGGATCACCTGCTTCTCGGTGCGGAAATCATCCTCGCGGAGCGAGGGGCGGAGGATGTCGGCCAAAAGCGCTACCGTCCGATCCTGATGTTCCGGCAGGACGGCGGCGTAGTAGACCGTGTTTTCCTCGTTGGTGAAGGCGTTGTAGTGGGCGCCCATCTCGTCGAACTCGCGGTTCACGTCCTCGGCCGAGCGAGTCGGAGTCCCCTTGAACGCCATGTGTTCGAGAAAGTGGCTTGCTCCGGCGATCGAGTCGTTCTCGTCGCGCGCGCCGGTTTTCACGAAGAACCCCAGCGCCGCGGAATATGCCTCGTCGTTCCACTCGACGACGATCTCCAGGCCGTTCGGCAGCGTGTGTTTAAGAAATTCCATCGGTGCGTCTCCACGGTCCCTACGGCTCTATAGTATTGCCAAGGGTAACCGTTCACGGGTCGGGAAAACATCGTCATTCTGAGCGTAGCGAAGAATCTCGCGTGCGCCGCGATCTCGCACGAGATTCTTCGCTACGCTCAGAATGACGGTTGACCCGTAAACGGTTACTGCCAAGTGGCAAGTTCCTTCACAACTACCGGATCGTTGAATTCTCTCCAGCCGAGGAAGGAACCTCACCAATAGATATGGTCGCCGATTTGCTGCCGGGAGTCAAGCAGTTCATGCGTCCGGCGAAACTGCCGGTGAAGTTCCAGAAGACGTTGGGGGGCACGCCCCCTGAGGAACGAAGGGCGTGCCACCCAAATTCGACAACTTATTTTTTCCCGGGGACTATACGGAGATGGCCGGCGAGGTCAACTGCTCGGAGAGCGAATCGTGGAGCAGGTCGATCGCGCTGCGCTCCAGCAGACCCCACTGTCCGAAGCCATAGTCGGAGGCGTCGTCTTCGGAAGTAGTGTCCCGGTCCGTTGCGAGGCGGTCGGAAAACAGCCTGTTTTCGTACCGTCCGGCAAGCATTTGCCCGATCAGCACGTTCCATGACTCTCTTTCCAGGCCGGCCGACGAGTCTTCGCGCAGCGAGAGTTGGGCAAAAACGTCGTCGTGGAGCGAAGCCGACAAATCGTCGATCCAAGACGCAAGAAGGTTTGCGGCTTGGACAACGTCGCCTCCGCGGCCGAACCGACCGTCGGCAAAGTGCGCCAACCACGCCGACCGAAGATCGGGCAAGTCGCTTGGCGCGTCGCCCGCGACGCTCATCGTGCCTTGGGCAAGCGATGGAAGCTCGATTGCCAGGGCAACCGATTGCAACGATGCGGCGCCGGTCGCCGAAACCCGGAACGTCTCGCCGCTGGTGTTCACTCCGTCGCTTACGTGTACCTGGACGAAGAATTCGCCGGTGTAGCCGGAGTCGCGGTTGATCGTCAGCACGTCACCCGCCATGCTTACGCCGACCTCGCCGGAGTTGAACGAAGTGGGCGTCGGCAACTGGGCCTCGCAGAGCAGGAAGGGGTCGGCGTAATACTCGGCGTTCAGCGTGGCGACATACGTGCTGGCGGCGATGCTCCCGCCCCAACGGTACAAATCGCCGTCGGGAAGGATGAAGTACGCGTTTCTGGCCCCGTCGTGGTAGCCGGCGAAATACTTCTCATTTTCCCCGCGGAGATTGGTCCAAAAACTGTCTCCCCACTGATATAGGCTGAACTCCTGGTCCAACTCATACGCCCGTTGGGCCAGCGGATCGATTGCAAGTGCCTGGGCGGAATAACTCAACGGGTCGCCGTCGGCGTCGGTCGCGTCGATCGATATTACCAGTGCGGTTTGGGAATACATCATCGTCCGATCGCCGATCGGCGCCAATTCCGGTGCGGAGTTCGTCACGGAAACCGAGAATGCCTCGCTGTCCGCGGCCCCCCCGTCGCTGACGGTGACTTGAACGCCGAAATTCTCGACGAAATCCGCCGCCCGGGCGATTGTCAACTCACTGCCGGAAATGCTCAGTTGGACGTCGCCGCCGTCGATCGGGGTGTATTCCGGCGGTTGTGCCTCGCAGAGCAAGAAGGGGTCGGCGTAATACTCGGCGCTTAGCGTGGCGACATGCGTGCTGGCGGCGATGCTCCCGTTCCAACGGTACAAATCGCCGTCGGGAAGGATGAAGTACGAGTTTCTGGTCCCGTTGTGGTATCCGGCGAAGTAACTTTCGTTTTCCCCGCGGAGATCGGTCCAAAAACTCCCCTCCCACTGATACAGGCCGAACTCCTGGTCCAGCTCGTATGCCTGCCGGGCCAGCGGATCGACCGACAGCGCCTGTGCCGAATAACTCAACGGGTCGCCGTCGGCGTCGGTCGCGGAAATCGGAACGGCGAACGTCGTCACGGTGTGGGACATCGTCCGATCGCCGATCGGCGCCAATTCCGGCGAGGAGTTCGTCACGGAAACCGAGAATGCCTCGCTGTCCGCGGCCACCCCGTCGCTGACGTTGACTTGAACGACGAAATTCTCGACGAAATCCGCCGCCCGGGCGATTGTCAACTCACCGCCGGAGATGCTCAGTTGGACGTTGCCGCCGTCGATCGGGGTGTATTCCGGCGGTTGTGCCTCGCAGAGCAAGAAGGGGGCGGCGTAATACTCGGCGCTTATGGTGGCGACATGCGTACTGGCGGCGATGCTCCCGTTCCAACGGTACAAATCGCCGTCGGGGAGGATAAAGTACGCGTTTCCGGCGCCGTTGTGGTATCCGGCGAAGTAACTTTCGTTTTCCCCGCGGAGATCGGTCCAAAAACTGCCTCCCCACTGATACAGGCCGAACTCCTGGTCCAACTCATACGCCTGCCGGGCCAGCGGATCGACCGACAGCGCTTGTGCCGAATAACTCAACGGGTCGCCGTCGGCGTCGCTCGCGGAGATCGGTACGGCGAGCGTCGTCTCGGTGTGGGACATCGTCCGGTCGCCGATGGCGGCCAACACCGGCGCGGAGTTGTCGATCTGCACGTTCAGCGAATAAGTGCCGGAGTAGTAGTCCTCATATGCAGCCACGGCAAGGTAATACGTGCCGCTGGCCGGGGCGGTCCACCCGATCCGTGAAGAGAGATCGCCATCGCCGTAACTTACATCGTCGTTGTAGGCCAGCCAACTGACGCCGTCGCGGTCGAAGAGATACAAAACAGAGTCATCGAGTGTATCGAGTTGCGTGGTTAAGGAGTATGACTTTCCCGATACTGCCTGGAATTTGAACCAGTCGATGTCTCCGATAACTCCGAGCGTCGCGGCCGTCGAGCTGGGGACGCCTACGGCGGTCGCCGACGCGGCGCTGTCGCCGTGGTCGTCGACGGTTAAAAACGTGGTAGCCAAAGCGCTCCAGTGCGAGTTGCTGTCCAGCGCCGCGGCGAACAGTCGATGCGTACCTTCCCCAAAGCGATTGGTATCCAGGGTGATGGTCGCCTCGTTGCCGACGATCGTCGTGGTTCCGCCGACGGCCGGATCTTCGGCGTCGTATTGCCCGTTGTTGTTGATGTCCCAAGAAACGTAGACGCCGGTAATCGTTCCGGTGGCGTCGGCCAGCCCGCCGGCGACCAACGCGACGGTCGCGCCGAGGGTGGCCGGGTTGGGCGAGACGCTCAACGAGCCGATCACCGGCCCTTGCGGCGGTTGCGCGTCGAGCAGTTGCAAAGTGTTGTAGGCGTTGAGTGTCCCGCCGGTGACCGTTTTTCCGCTCAATGCCGCCGAGGGTTCGGTCCCGCCGAGGATGGCGTCGCGGACTTCGGCCACGGAAGCGTCCGGGGCGAGTGCGAAGGCCAGGGCGGCGACTCCCGCCACGTGAGGGGTGGCCATGCTGGTGCCGGAATAGGAGGCATAGCGGTTGCCCGGAACGGTGCTGTAGATGGAAACGCCCGGCGCGGCGAGATCGACGGTCGTGACGCCGTAGGAACTGAAACTCGCCAGTTGTCCGCTTGAGGTGATGGCCGCCACGGAAACCACGTTGGAGCAGGAGTAGTTGGCCGGATATTGCGGGCTGAAGTCGTTGTTCGAGCCGCTGTTTCCCGCGGCGGCGACGAAGAGGATGTCGGCGTTGTTGCTGGCCTGTATGGCGTTATACATTGAGGTGCTGTATCCGCCGCCGCCCCAACTGTTGTTCGTCACGCAGACGTTGACGCCGTATTGGTTCCGCATCATGGTGGCGTAGTTGATCGCGCGGACGGCGTCGGAGAGGTAGCCCGAGCCGTTGCCGTCTAGGAACTTCAAGGCCATGATAGAACTGGACCAGTTTACGCCGGCCACGCCTACTCCGTTGTTGGCCATCGCGGCGATGGTGCCGGAGACGTGCGTTCCGTGGCTGTGGTCGTCCATCGGATCGCCGTCGTTGTTGACGAAGTCGTAACCGTAAACGTCGTCGACGAATCCGTTGTGGTCGTCGTCGATGCCGTTGCCGGCGATCTCGCCCGGATTGGTCCAGATGTTGGCGGCCAGATCGACGTGGGTGTAATCGACTCCGGTGTCGATCACGGCCACGACCACGCTCGAACTGCCGGTGGTGATGGTCCATGCCTCCGGAGCGTCGATGGAATTCATACCCCACAGTTGATTGTAATACGGGTCGGTGGGGACCGTCACGTCGATCTGGCGGATGGCGTCTTGCTCGAAGCCGGTGACGTTCACGTTCTCGCTCAGCCGGGATTGCACCGCTTCAAACGAGGCGTCGGAGCTGCGCACCAGCACTTGGCCCACAAGCCCCAGCCCGCGCAGGACCTCGAACTCGACTCCGCCGCCGACCAGCAAACTCGCCGTCTCGGCCACTGAAGCGACGCCGGCGACCGCGGCCGTGTCGAATTGGACGATCCAATCGTAGAGGTCCGGCTGTCCCGCAACGAGGACCGATTGGTCCGATGCAACGTCGCTTTCGACGCCCCAGTCGGCCACTCCGGCGTGCGCCACGTCCGCGTGGTCGGAAACGTCCTGGAACCAGATCGCCGAGACCAGCGAGGCCACGCCGGCGGCGTCCAACAAGTGGCGCGATTCAAGCGGCTCGATGTGCAGCGACCGACGCCGGGAGGGGAGCTTGGCTTCGGCCGCGGCGCACACCAACCGGTTTGGAAGGCTCAACCAACCGGCGATCTCGCTGGCCAGCCTACCACAAACGCCCAACGCTTCTGCGTTGATTCCGGGGCCGCGCATGATGCTTATACCGTGGTGCGAATTCTACGAGCGCCCCGCCAAAAGACGACGGGCAGGCTCTCTGTGACAAGACTCTAAACGACTAGACCAATAGCGGAAAAGGTGCTTCTCTACTGGAAGTCTGTGTCACAAGACCCTCGCAGTCAAACGGCGGAGCGGATTTCGTACACCATTGCGCTGGGACGTGGTAATTGTTAGTCAACCGTCGCCTTTTTGCAACCCTCGGCCTGTTGGAAGAGGGGGAACGGCAACCTTGTAACGTGTTCTGAAATGCAACATTCGTATTTAGCCCCGGGTGAATACACCCGGGGCAAGCGGCTTTTTCGCGGTCAACGCGCCCCGCCGTGTATTCACGACGGGCTAAATGAATAAATGAATAATTCCAAAACTCGTTTTTGGACACCTCCATCTACGGCATGATCCGCATTAGAGTTCGGACGGGAATTTTTACGGTTATACCGTGAGCGGCTTGACCGGGCGAAACAAGTCGTTGCCGTCGAAAAGTCCCACGTCGTCGCCACCCAGCGACTTTACGCGGTACATCGCCCCATCGGCGTCGTGCAACAGGTTCTCGATCCGCCGATACTCGCCGGAGCCGATCGCAACGCCTACGCTGGCGCCGATCCGTACGAAATGATCGTCGATAGCGATCGGCCGCCGGATTTGATCGAGCATCCGTCGCGCCACCAGCTCCGCGCTGCGGCCGTCGGGAAGGTCGTCGATCAGCACGGTGAACTCGTCGCCGCCGAAACGTGCCGCCATGTCGCCGGGGCGAACGCAACCGACCAGCCGCCGGGCAATCTCGCACAACACGCGATCTCCGGCCAAATGGCCGAAACGGTCGTTGATCGCCTTGAAGCCGTCCAGGTCGATAAAGCAAACCGCGAACAAGTAGTCGCCGCGCCGACGCACGCGCTCCAAGGCACGATCCAAAAGGCGCTCGAACAACCGGCGGTCGGGCAATCCGGTCAGCGGATCGTGGCCGGGCAATCCCAAACCCAACGAGTCCGCATTGGCCCCGTACAAACCGTCCGTGCGGTCGGCGACGGACGCCACAACAATCCACCCTCCGCCGCAACACTCCGGGATGCGCGAAACGCGCCATTCGGCGGCGATGGTCTTTCCATCCTTCCGCCGCAGTACGGTATGGAACACCACCGTGGCCGGCGCCTCGGTCCCAAGATCATCCAGCCGCCGGGCCAAGACCGCAACGTCCGACCAGCGGCACACCTGGCGCAAGTCCATACCCAATAGTTCCTCGCGAGTGTAGCCGAGCCGTTCACACGCGGCCCGGTTTGCGCCGCTGAACGTCATCCCACGCCCGTCCAAGCGGAATACGGCATCGGGCAGCAGATCAAACGCGGTTTGCATCGTGTCCGGCCAGCATCCTTCGGCGGACGTCGCCGTCGCCGAACGGTCGGCGTTGAACGGGCGACCTTCCAGTTCTTCACTCCCGGCTGAAAAGGGCATTTGTCGGTGGAACCTCTACGATAATGTATTTGATGGGGAGAGCAGATTCATTATATGGGATTTGCGGTGTGTAATGAATATCCGCAGCGATTACCTCTGCGAGGGGGTCGAATCGGCACTCACCCTTACCCCATGTACCCCGCAGTGCGCATATACCACAAACCCTCTTTATTGCGAATGTTCCCCGCCCTTGTTACAATAGCCAGATGCGATTTATTGCCTGGTTGCCCCAGGACAGAGGAACGCAGTCATTACTTTTCGCCTGAAACTTGACTTTCCGGTTCGCTACTCAGTCCGCGGCACGTCGTCATTTTCTTTTCAGCTTCTTTTCAGTTTGTTTCGTTCCGAGTTTTCACGCAATCCGCTTTTGGAACGCTCCGCCGTAAGGCAGCGGAGGGGCGAAGGAGACCGTAATGTTCGATAACAGGCAATCATCGGGGCAACTCGGCGATGTGTATCGGGCTTTTTCCCGCCACAAGAAAAAGGCCGTTTTGTTCTTCTGCGCCGTGTTTGCCGGCACTGTCTTATTTACGCTGCTGGTTCCCCGGCAATACAAATCAGAGGGGAAGCTGTTCGTGCGGCTGGGGCGCGAAAACGCCACGCTCGATCCAACGGCTACGTTGGGCCAGAACCCGATCGTCGCGATACCACAGTCCCGCGAGAGGGAGATCAATTCGGTGGTGGAGATTCTCCACAGCCGGGCGCTGGTCGAGAAAGTCGTCGATGCCCTGGGACCAAAAGAGATTGTCGGCCGCGGCGACCGTGAGAAGGCGATCCGCCGAGTGGCCAAGAAACTAAAAATCGAGGCGGCAAAGAAATCCAGCGTTATCAACGTGACTTACCGGGGACCAACGCCGGAACTCTGTCAGTCGGTGGTGGCCAAGCTCATCGACACGTATCTCGACGAGCACGGCCGGCTGAACCGGACGCATGGTTCGCACGAGTTTTTCGTCGAGCAGACGCGCCGTCTCCGCGAAAAACTCTCTCGCAACGAGGCGGCGCTCCGCGACCTGAAAAACGAGACGGGGTTGGCCTCGCCCGCAGCCCAGCGGAAGCAAATCGTCACCCGGATCGGACGCCTCGAGGACGATCTGCTTAAGACCGAGGAATCGCGGGCCGTGGAGGAGGCCAACGTCCGCCAACTGCGCCGGAAGGCAGCCTCCTTGCCGGACACTCAGGTGGAAGAAACCAGCGGCTTCGGCGACGAAGGCACCAATCGCATGAGGGAACGGTTCTATGCCTTGCAGTTGCGTCAGAAAGAGGCCCAGTCCAAGTACACCGACGAGCACCCGAAGATGCGGCAAGTCCATGAGCAGATTGCCGCCGCGCGCAAGATTCTCGAACAAGAAGAGAAGACTCTCAAGCGTGTAACCCGCGAGCCGGGGCGGCTCCGCCAAGAGGCCGAATTGGCCCTGCTTGTCGGCGAGCCGAAGCTGGCCTCGCTCGAAGCGCAGTCCGGCCAACTGAAATCGCAACTGGCCGCGGTCCGCCTTCAACTAATCAAGTTGAACGAGGACGAATTGCGCGTCGCGGCGGCGCAACGGGAAGTCGATCTTTTAGAAACCGACTATCGAAAATACTCGACGAACCTCGAACAAACGCGGATCGACCGACAGTTGGAAGTCCAGCGGATGTCGAACATCAACGTGGTGCAGCCGGCCAGCTTCGAGCCGCTTCCCGTGCGTCCGAGGATATTGTTGAACCTGCTGCTGGGGCTTTGCGCCGCCGCGCTGGGTGGTCTGGCGTTGCCGCTGGCCATCGACCAGTACGAGCGCATGATGTGGTCGCTGGAAAGCGAAGCCGAGGACGCCGGGGATGGGGATATTGATGAGGTGCATGATGCACCGATGTTGGCCGCCTTTGTTCAGTCGAAACCCAGGTAAGAGCCAGGGGGGGGATAAGTTGTCGAATTTTAAGGGGCAAAAATTGTATTGACACCACGCGGGCAAAATCCAATCGAGCAACCATCGGGCAACTATCATGCACACGAGCAAAGACAATCCGTTCGGTATCTTGATTTATCACCGCGTCGCGCCGCACGTCGAGGGGGTCGCGGCGCCGACGTGGAACGTGACTCCCGACCGTCTCGGCCGTCAGCTTTCCGGGCTGATGTCGCGCGGTTATCGCCCCTGGCCGCTGCGTCGGGCGATTGAATGTCGCCGGTCGGGCGAGGCAGTCCCCGCCCGCACGTTCGTCGTCACCTTCGACGACGGCTACGACAACGTTTACCACAACGCCTGGCCGGTGTTGAAGGAGTTGTCGATTCCCGCGACGGTGTTCGTGGCGACGGCTTATTTGGACGGCCGCCGGCCTTTCGCCTTCGACGACTGGCCGGCCGCCGGCTCGGATGAGGTTCCGGACGTTGCGTGGAAACCCCTTTCCACCGCCCATTGCTCCGAGATGATCGAAAGCGGCCTGATCGAAGTCGGCTCGCACACTCACACGCACGCCGACCTTCGCGGCCGGCCGGGCATCTTCCGCCGCGACCTGGTCCGTTCGATGGAGGTGCTTCACGACCGGCTCGGCCTGTCGGACGTGTCTTTCGCCTTTCCTTTTGGATACTTCGGTTCCGAAATGGTTGCGGTGACGCGCGAGGTCGGCGCTAAATGCGCGCTGACCGCCGAGCCGAAAGTCGTCGCGCCGCGGGACGATCCATTCGCTTGGGGACGGTTCAACGTCGGCCGGCACGACACCGCCGCAACCCTGACGTTGAAACTAAACGGTTGGTATTCTATGCTGCGGGGCGTCTGGCGACGGTTGCGTCCCTCGTCGGAGCGCCGCAAGGCAGCCGCTTTTCAGTAGATTGACAAGCTATTCCACACATAGTAGCACGGATTACCCTGGTTCCCACGCTCCGCGTGGGAACGTGTTTTAGAAATAAAATGTGGCACAGCCGCCCTCGGCTGTGACCGAGAACTCACGGTTAATCACACAGCCGAGGGCGGCTGTGCCATATTTCAAAACACGTTCTAGGAACCAGAGTAATTGAGGCAGCGCGATTTCACCATGACACCGATCCGCGACGACGATCCAATTCGGCCCGATCTCCGCGAAGGCTCGTCGCCGTTGGCGGCGGGAGTGACCGCGTCGGTATTTGCCGAGTCGTCGGAACCGGTCGTGCGAAAGGGCATGTTCTCGATTTTCGACCAGGCGGTCGTAAGCGGCGCCAATTTCCTGACCTTGGTGATTATTGCCCGCGCCTGCTCGCCGGCGGAAGTCGGCATTTACGCGCTTGCGTGGACGGTCGTTATATTTCTGGCCGCCGCGCAGGCGAATCTGATTTCAATTCCCTACACGATGTACCGCCATCGCCGCGAGGGCAGCTCGCTGACCGAATACGGCGGCAGCGCGATCATCCATCAGTTGGTATTCTCGGTGGCCGCGGCCGTCTGCTTTATCGGTTTGGCGGCGTTGCTATCGCTCGGCGTGGGGCCAAGCGGATTGCGACCGGCGGCGTGGGTCCTCTCGGGCGTCATTCCTTTTATCCTTTTGCGCGACTTTGCCCGCCGCTTCTCGTTCGCCCATCTCGCCGTGGAGACGGCCATCGTCATGGACGTCGCCGTCTCCACGCTCCAAGTGGCGAGCTTGCTGGTGTTGTGGCGGCTGGGGTTGCTTTCGCCCGCCGTGGTCTACGGCGTGATGGGCGCGGCGTGTGCGGTAGCCGCCGCCGGTTGGTGGCTCTTGCGGAAGCAACCTGTCAGCTTCTCGCGCAAGGAAATCGTCCGCGATTGGCGTCGGAACTGGTCGTTCGGCCGTTGGGCGCTGACCGGACAAATGACCGGGTTGGCGTTCTACGCGCTGCCGTGGCTGCTGGCGATCGTCCGCGGCGAGGCGGAGACGGGTAAATTGGCCGTCTGCACCACGCTGGTCGGACTCTCGAACCTGTTCGTAATGGGGTTGAACAATTTCCTGATACCCAAGGCGGCCCAGGCGTTTGCCCGAGACGGCGCCCGCGCGCTCGGCGGCGTGTTGCGGAAAGCAGCGTTCGTCGCGGCCGGCGTGCTGGGGAGCCTGTGCGTGGGCGTTTTTCTCGTCGGCGATCTGGTGGCAAGAATCATTTTCGGCCCGATGTATGCCGACACGGGGACGTTGTTGACCGTGTTGGCATTGGCCGCCCTGACCGATTCCTTGGGCCAAACTGCCGCCGCCGGCCTTTGGGCCTTGGACCGCCCGGCCGCCAACTTCGTCGCCGATCTGGTGCAAGTCTCCGTTACGCTCGGCGCGGCGATCTGGCTCGTTTTTTCGCTCGGCGCGTTGGGTGTCGCCATTGCCATCGTGGCGGGGCGCGTCGTCGGAACAACCGTGCGGTGGATCATCCTTTGGGGACTAATGAAGCATGGCAGCCAGCGATCGGCAGTGGACTCTTACTAAGCGATTCGGCAATGAACCGTGACCCGCAAAACACATCCGACGCGAATGCCACCGACCTCCGGTTGCTGTGGTTGGCGATCGTTCTGCTTGGGGCCGTGTTCTTCTTTGTCGGCCACGACGTTCAGGTGTCCCGCTTCGAGGGTTTCGCTCCGTGGTCCGATTCCGACGGCTCGATGGAATCGGGTGGAAACGCGGCCAAGGGCCTGGCGCTCTCGCTGATCGGCTTTTTCGGCTTGTACCTCCTTCTCCGCCGCGATGGGCGGCCGCTCCGCTGCACCGGTTGGTTGCCCGCCGCGATTGTCTTCTACGTGGCGTGGTCGGCGGCGAGCATTCTCTGGTCGAGCGATCCGGGCTTGAGCTGCCGGAAACTGGCCGTGTTGATATTTTGCGTTTTCGGGGCGCTGGGGTTTGCCCGGCAATTCCGTCCTCGCGACATCGTGCTGATTGCCGTGGTGGTTTCGGCGTCGTTTCTGGCCGTGGGCATCGCCGCGGAATTGGCCTTGGGTACGTTCCGGCCCTGGTCGGAAGGCTATCGGTTCTCGGGCACGGTCCACCCGAACACGCAAGGGGCGCACTTGACGGTCCTCTGCCTGGCGTCGTTTTGCCTGGCCCGTTTTTCCCGCCGCGGCGAGACTCGCTTGCAACCGTTGTTTTGGACATTGTTCGCAATTGGTTTGGTCTTCCTGCTGCTGACGAAATCCCGCACTTCCTGTGCGGCGCTGACCGTCTCGCTGGCGGCTTTGTGGCTGATTAGCGTTTCCGGCCGGACGCGCTTGCTGGCGATTTCCGCCGCCGGGTTCTTAATCTTTTTCACCGCCCTATTCGTGTCGTTGTTCGGCCTGGAAATCGACGAGACGGTCTCGCAAGCCGCGATGCTTGGCCGGCAGGAAGAATCGGCGAAGCTGACCGGCAGAATCCCCGTCTGGAAGGAATTGCTCGGTTACGTCGGCGCCAGGCCGCTGCAAGGATACGGATATGAGGCGTTCTGGACAGAGAAGCACATCGAGGAGGTGTCCGACGAGATGCAGTGGCCGCTGCGCGAGGCTCATAACGCTTACCTGGACTCCGCGCTGAGCGTTGGGTTGATTGGAACGGCGGCGCTTATGCTGATCGTGTCGCTCGGATTATATCGGGCGGCAAGCGTGTTCCGCTCGACCACCAACGCCGGCGCCGCACTGACCTTTTGTTTGCTCGTTTTCACTCTTTTCAATGCCTGTTTGGAGACGGGGCTGGTCTCGCCCAACTTCGTCACGCTCATCGCCGGCTGCGGCATCGCACAACTGTTGGCCGTCGAGTCGGCAATAACCTCCCGTTCCCACGCTCCGCGTGGGAACGGACGACTGGCAACGCTCCGCGTCGGCGTTCGCCATGCGCATCGACGGGGCGCGACCAACGGTCGCGGCTTTATGAAAACATGAACATCCAACTTATATCCGCCGACAAGCTGACCGCCGATCAGATCGCGGCGTGGACGGAGATTCAGCGATCCGAACCCGTGTTGGACAGCCCGTATTTCCGCCTCGAGTTTACCCGCGCCGTGGCCGCCGTTCGCGGCGACGTGGAAATCGGCGTGCTCGTGGAACGCGGCGAGCCGGTCGGATTCTTTCCCTTCCATCGCGGTTCGGGCAACGTGGCCCTGCCGGTCGGAGGCAAGATGTCAGACTTCCACGGCCTGGTCGCGCGGAAGGATTTGCAGTGGGAGCCGCGCGAGCTGCTTCGTGGTTGCCGGTTGGCGGCGTGGCGGTTCGACCATCTGATCGCCTCGCAATCGCCCCCGCGGCCCTATCACTGGCACGTCGATCCCTCGCCGTACGTCGATCTCTCGCACGGCTGGGAAGGATACCGAGCGGAACAACTCGCCGTCCGCCCCGAATGGTTCAAACGCGCGGAGCGTAAACTGCGTCAGGCCGATCGAGAGGCCGGACCGTTGCGGGTCGAACTCGAATCCGACAACCCCGCCGTATTTCAATACATGCTCAAGTGGAAAAGGCGGCAGTATCAAAGGACCGGCACGACCGACGTGTTGGCCTTCGATTGGACGGTCGCGCTGTTGGAGCGGGTGCGTGTTGCAAAGGGCGAAGGGTTTTCCGGCGTGACCTCGGCACTTTACATGGGCGGCGTTCTGACGGCGGTGCTGTTCTCGATCCGTTCGCACGGCGTCCTGCACGCCTGGTTCTCCGCGTACCACCCCGACTTCGCCCAGCTTTCGCCGGGCATCGTCTTCTGGATGAAATTGCTCCAGGCATATCCGCAACTCGGCGTCCGGCGGATCGACCTGGGCAAGGGGCCGGAGGAATACAAGACCAGATTGATGTCCGCGGCCATAGACGTGGCCGAGGGGGCGGTCGATCTCCGGCCGATGGCCGGATTCCTGCGGCGCAATTGCCGCCGCGCTTACGACTGGACGCGGCAATCTCCCTTGCGCCGACCGTTGCTGAAACCCGGTCGAATCGTCCGCCGTCTGATCGAATCGAGGAGCTTTAGACAATGACAGTGACGATCCTTCAGGCGATTGACGCGATGATGATGCTGGCCGCCGCCGCCGCGCTGCTGCCGATCGGGGCGTTGTGCCTCGAATGTCTGGCTGCGCTGTGGCCGGGTCGTAGGAGGCGAGTAGGGTGGGACAAGCGAAGCGCAGCCCCACCAATAGCGGGAAAACAGTGGTGGGGCCGCGCTTCGCTTGACCCACCCTACACTAATGCAACGTCCGAAGACGCCTCCTACAGACCTCGCACGGCCGTGCTGATCCCGGCTCACGACGAACAACTCGTCATCGAGCATACTTTGCAAGCAATCATTCCCACGCTCTCCGCTGCCGATCGCGTCCTGGTGGTGGCCGACAACTGCACCGATCGGACGGCCGAACTGGCTCGCCGGGCGGGCGCCGAGGTGGTCGAACGAAACGATCCACGCCGGCGCGGCAAAGGGTACGCACTGCAACGAGGTTTCCGCCATCTGGCCGACGATTCGCCGGACGTGGTGGTGGTGATCGACGCCGACTGCCTGCCGGAGCCTGGGGCAATAGACCTCCTTGCCCATTGCGCTTGGCGAGAGCGACGGCCCGTGCAGGCGAGGAACCTTACCGACCGCCGTCCGGCCAGCGGCCCGATCGAAGCCGTGTCGATTTTTGGAAACCGCGTGATCAACCTGGTCCGGCCCTTGGGGCTGATTCGATTGGGCGCACCCTGCCGGATGACCGGCACCGGCATGGCAATTCCTTGGCCGTTGGTCAATGAGGCGGACCCGGCCGGCGGCAATCTGGTGGAAGACATGCAGTTGGGAATCGACCTGGCGCTGCGGGGCCATCTGCCGCTGTTTTGCCCCGAGGCGGGTGTGAGCAGCGCGATGCCGGAGTCGGATCGCGCCTTCGACTCGCAACGCACGCGCTGGGAGCACGGCCACCTTCGCACAGCGTTGACGCAAGTTCCCCGGCTGCTTTGGGCCGCGTTGCGGCGGCGATCATGGCCGTTGATGGCGATGGCCGTCGATCTGAGCATCCCGCCGCTGACGTTGCTGGTCGCTATCTGGTCGGCTCTTGCCGTATTGAGTTGCCTGGCATGGCGGCTCGGCGCGTCGGGGCTGCCGGCCGTCCTGCTGGCCGGCGGAAGCGTGGCGTTGGCCGTCTCGCTCGGGGCGGCTTGGACGGTCTTTTGCCGGCGGCAGGTTCCGCCGCGGGCGCTGGCGGCCGTACCGCTCTACATGCTTCGCAAGCTGCCGATCTACGCTCGGTTCCTCTTCCGCCGCCAAAATGTCTGGATCCGTACCGAACGAGACTCGCCGGCGCCGATCCCCCACTCGCCCCATAACTTGGGCTATACTTTGGGTGATGAAATCAGAAGCCGCAATCATGGAGAGAAAAGGGACCGAACCGGCCGCAAAGCCGGAACTGCCCCGATTCTCCGTTCTGGGCGTACGCATTGACAACCTCTCGCGCCGACGGGCCATCGACCTGCTGGAAGACGCCGTCCGACGCCGCGGCGAGCGGGCGATCGGCGTCTTCTTCGTCAATGCCCATACGCTGAATCTCGCCGCCGCCGATCCGGCCTACCGGGACACGCTCAACTCGGGCGATTTCGTCCTTGCCGACGGCACCGGCGTCCGTTGGGGCGCAAGACTGCAAGGCGTCCAGGTGGCGGAGAACATGGTGGGAACAGACTTCGTCCCGGAGATGTTCCAAGCCACCGCCGACCGCGGCTACTCTTACTTCATGCTGGGCGCCGACGAGGCGACGATACCGGTGGCCGCCGACTACGCACGCCGCTCGTTCCCCGGCTGGGAACTCTCGGGCTACCGCCACGGCTATCTGACCGACGGCCGGATCACGTCGGCGACGATAGAACAAATCAACGCGACCCGCCCCGACGTGCTTTTGGTCGGCATGGGCAACCCGATCCAAGAGGAGTGGATACGCCGCAACTTGCCCCGGCTTGACGTGCCGGTTTGCATGGGCATCGGCGGCCTGTTCGACTATTGGGCGGGCAACGTCAGCCGAGCGCCGCGATGGCTGCGGCGACTGGGCCACGAATGGGTCTGGCGGTTCTTCCAGCAACCCCGCCAGAAGGCCCGACGATACCTAATCGGCAACCCCCTGTTCCTTGCCCGCGTGCTCCGCGAAAAGGCAACGAACCGCAATCGAATAAGCTGATTCAATCGAGGGGACTGTCCCAATTTTCGCGGCGTGAGGGACGTTGTCTTGGGAAATCGCTTGACCGCCGCGAAAATGGGACTGTCCCCCTGGCGCCGCGGGAAGGGGACAGATCCATGTTTTCGGCCAACGGTTTGTCGGTAAAATGCGTTTTTCCGCCGAAAAATGGACCAGTCCCCGGCCGGTCCGTGAACGGCGTACCGCTGGCTCTGCCGGTGTCTTGAAGCAGGTTGCCACCGTGCTGCCGGAGTGGTGCTGTAGGCCGAACGAATGCAGCACGGCCGGTCAGTTGCCGCTTTACTGCCACGCCGTTATTGATTAAACTTATTCATGGTCTTCACGGATTGCATGGGGGGAAAGTTGGCGAATATCCCGTCGTGCCGGCCCGATGGGGAACAATTGTGCCGAAAAAGTGGTATAATCAGTAGTGTGTGGAAGCCGGTTTCCGGAAACAATGCAAGATGTTTCCGACAAACGGCTTTGGAGAGGTGGCTGAGTGGTCGAAAGCGCCGGTTTGCTAAATCGGTGACCGGGAAACTGGTCCGCAGGTTCGAATCCTGTCCTCTCCGCCTTCTGGTATTGACGGCAGTCGGTGCCGCTGTTGGGATGTGCATAACTCCCCGTCAACACGGGAGTTTTTCCCGACCGCTGAGGTCTTTGCGGCTCCCAGGCGTGGCGATGGGTAATATGAAATCCACGGATAGTCGGAGAATTGCCGAGAGTGTCTTGGGAAAATGGGGTTTGGCGGCGTAGCTCAGTTGGTCAGAGCAGCGGAATCATAATCCGCGTGCCGTAGGTTCGAGTCCTACCGCCGCTACTTGGGGGGTAGCAAGGAATGGCAAACCCCCGCAATTCTCGGCAAAAACAGGGGTTCTCTGTTTTTCTTGCCGCGCCTTGCAAGCCGATTCTGACGGTTGCTGCACCGAATTCTGCACCGCCTCGCCAACCGCTTGCTCATAGTGTTCGTCGGTCGCCCATAACCGCCGCTGAGTCAAGGCCCAGTTTTTCGGATTTTCCAAAATAACGACAACTCCGGAACGGAGAGAGACTGGCCGGGGGGCCAGGGGGCGGCAATGAGCGCACCTGGTCGGCGGAATGAATCCGCCGAAATGTTGCGGCAGGATGCCTGCGTCTCGTTGTACGCTCCATTGCTTTTGCCTCGCGCACTTGATAGTCGCCCATTCGTGCCGGCCATGCTCTCGCACGTCGCACGGGATATTGTTCATCGGCCGTGCCGGTGCGCGAATCAGCAGTTCCTTTCTACGCCGATCATTCGGCGTGTGTGTTGCCAATGTCGCAATCGCCGCCAACAAATCGCCGCCAACAAATCTCCGCCAGCAAGGGGCCTGCTCGCGGCGGTTATAGTATCAGAACTTTTTCTTCGGCTCGACGTGAATTACCACCCGCCCTAGCCCCGGCACGTGGGCACGAAGGTATTCTTCCAGATGAACGGTCAGTTCGTGGGCCTCGGTAATGGCCGTGGCCGGCTCCAAAGTGCAGTGAAAGGAGACGGCCAACTCCCCCTCGACAAGTTGCACCTGGATGTCGTGCGGATCGATCGGCAGCGGGTGCTCGGCCAGGAAATCGTCGATCGCCTTTCGCACCCGCGACTGGGCGGCCGGCCGGCTATGGACCGTGGCGGCGGCGTCGCCCGTCGGTTCGATGTGGGTCACAATGTGCGTGACGCCGGGCAGGTTTTCGCGCAGTTCCCGCTCGAAGGCCGAGGCCTTGGCGTGGGCCTCGTTCAGCAACAACGAATCGCTCACCTCCAGGTGCAATTCCAGCCGCTGCTGCCGGTCTTCCTCGTAGATTCGGATGCCGTGCGCGCCCAAACCATGCCGTGCCGCAAATAAACGAATTTTCGTGGTGACGTCCTCGTCGTCGGCGACGGTCGGCTCGACGTGAACCACCACGTCGGCGTTCGGCAAAACGGCGTGCAGGGCCGTTTCGACCTCGTTGGCGACATCGTGTGCCCGCTCGAAGGCCGAGCCGCGGCCGACGGTGAGCGTCACGTCGGCGAAATACTCCGGCCCGCTGCGGCGCAATCGCAGCCGAGTCACGTTTTCGACCCCCGGCACGGCTCGTGCGGCGGCGGCTACCCGATCGTGCAATCCTTGCGGTACGCCGTCCAACAGATCGTCGACCGATTTTTTACCCAGTTTCAGGCATACCCAAACGATGATCGCCGCCACGCCCAAGGCGGCCACCGCGTCGGCGTGGACCATCCAGGGCACGTCGAACCGCCGGCCGATCAACACCCCGCAAAGCCCCAGCAACACGACGGACGACGACCAGACGTCGGTCGAGAAGTGCAGCGCGTCGGCCTCCAACGCCTGGCTGGAGTATTTTATGGCGGCTTTTTTCAGCGCGCGGGAACGTGAAATATTGACCACGATCGAGAGGATTATCACCAGGAACGCCCAAACATTTACCTCGACGTGCAACTCCGCGCGAAAGAAGAGCCTGCCCACTGCCTCGTGGATAATCCAGACGCAAGTGACCAGCAACAGAAGGGTCTGGAAGAGCGCCGAGAGGTTTTCAAACTTTCCGTGACCGTAGGTGTGTTCCCGATCGGCGGGGCGGCCGGAGACGCGCACCGCCCAGAGCGTGACGGCGGCCGCCACCAGATCGAGCGCGGAATGGGCGGCCTCGGAGAGAATACCCAGGCTGTTGGTTTGCAGGCCGACGCCCAGTTTCGTGCCGGTCAGCAGCACGGCCGCGGCCAGCGACGTGCTTGCCACCCAGCACTTCTCCCGGTTGGCCTGGCAGTGCGGGTCTTCTGTCGGTGCGTTTGGCATGAACGTGGAATATTATATGAGTTATCTCTGCTTATTAAGTATCAGGATGACAATGTTGCATAAACGCCCCGCGCCGGGCGGGGGGGGGGGGGGGTCACACCCGCGTGACACCCCCCCCCCCCCGCGGGGGGGGGTGTTTGTTTGTGGTTTGGGTTGTT
>JAUWNG010000087.1 GCA_030612765.1 Planctomycetota bacterium | reverse complement strand
CTCGTTGTATTTCCTCCAATTTGTGATTTTGTATGTACCTTTACGTGTTCCAGCCATGTCGAGACTCCTTTCATTCGTGAGTGAAATCCGTTTCTTCCTTGTTTTACGGATTTAACGCACTGATAGTTCGACAAGGCCGTTCCGATATGCAACGATGAGCTTCGCAACGAAGGAATCTATTATTGGATAGTGTTCTTGATTGTGCCAGTTGCAGTATTTAGTTGCAAATGAGAAACAATACCTGCGCTTGCCTGACACCGAAAAGTCGGCAATGCGATTCACGATCTCCGTTGAGTGTTTCGACAATTCCGGGTCAATTCGCAACCTCTTAATGTGCTGTGCCATCTCGAACGTCGCAAAGATTTGGGTGCTGTAGAGGTTGTTGATGACGCTCAGCTTGAGCAGGATGTCCTCAAGCTCCTCGTTGTTGGGAATTAAACCAAATAGTTTCGTGATGGCTTGATCGGCGAGATAGTAGCGTTCCGACTGTTCAAATCGCCGGATATATTCTCGGACCAACTCTGGCGTTGGGGTGTCCAATTCAACTTGTTTCGGATTTCTTTTCATATTGTTCTATGACGACCAATTTTTTCTTTTCACGCCCGTTTACGGGCGTTGTCCGCCGCAGGCGGTGTTAGGCCCGGCGTTTACGCCGGGTTGGCGAGGACTCACCCTTCTGTTCAATTCTCCATTCGCGCTGTCACGCCCGTTCACGGGCGTCCTGCTCGGTGGAGGCAGGAGGCCCGTGAACGGGCCTGACATTCAAAAAACCAACCATTGTCCGCTCCCAACCCGGCGTAAACGCCGGGCCTATTACCGCCTGCGGCGGACAAGGACCGTAAACGGTCCTGCTCGCTGACAACCGTCTGTCTACAGAACGACTTCAATCGTTACTCGTCATGATTCGTTCCAGCCGGTCAAAAACATTTCCTTCGGCGTGATGTTTTTGCTGATCGCGGACATACTTCTTCACCCATTCCAAATCGCCGCTGCCGAAAGTCACTACTCCATAACCATTTTGCCATTGCAGCCTTTTGTCTCGAAGCCCAACTTGCTTATTCACTTCGTGGGACGACGCTCCCTTCAATTGACCAACGAACTCGCTGATAAGCAGTGTCGGCGGTATTGTGAAAACCACGTGCAGATGCGTTTCCGTGCCGCCGATTTCATGGACGAACACTCCATCCGTGTTGATCAATCGCTGTCTAATGTACCGATGTGCCAGCGGTTCAACTGAAGGCGTCAACAGCGGCAGACTATCCTTTGTGTGCCACACAATGTGCAAGTTGATTTCGCTGTAATGGTTGTGGGACATGTTCTCACCCACGGATGGCCTTGTCGAACAACCACTACATGTAGTATGTGAAAGTCGGTTTCCCAGCCCATTAAACCACTATATCTTGTAGTTGTTCGACAAGGCCCCCACGGATTATGATTGTTTTTCATAACAGCACAGGCTGCGCAACTTTGGTTTGGCCGAGAGTCCCCCTGGAATGTTCAGCCTCGTCTTGTCGAGAACAATCGTATTGATCCTCGAAAGGATGCCCGTTTTGCCAGCCCACCCGGCCGGTCTTCCGATAATGCTCCAAGCGGCGGATCGTTATCTCGCAAAACAACGGATCGATATCCATCGTTAAGCACCGACGGTTGTTGATTTCCGCACCGAGGAGCGTCGTGCCTGAGTGCGAAAAGAAATCAACGACCACGTCCTCCGGGGCGGAACTTGCACGAATGATGCGCTCCGTCGATTTAAGCGGCTTTTGGGCATAGCAGCCGGAAACGTTCTCCTCCATTCGATAGAACACCTGCTGAATGTCCACCCACACGTTCCCCGCCCGGATATTTTCCGAACGGCTTCTTTGCATGTTTTCCGTGATTTGACCGTTAACCTCCTTGTAATATCCGCGGAGAATCTTGGGGATGTCGGTATATTCGGCTTCCACGTTGAATGTGGGACGCCCCTTGATGTAGTAGAGAAGCTCCTGGCGAACGGCCATCCAGTTTTTTTGCGTTCCGTACCCCCGTTGATTCCTCACGGTAATAAAGCTGCGGGCGCGAAACGGCTGATCTCGCATCATCACCATGAAGTCGGGCAACGGCTGGAACCCGTCGTTCTGGTCGGCTCCAAGCCACACGTACAACGACGAGTCGGCCGACAGAATCCGGTCGGTGTTTTCTATCCAGCGGGCGCACCACTCGACATACTGGTGCAGGGGACGCTCATCGAAAGCAACAAGATTGTATGGCGGATCGTGGATCGCCAGCGTCGCCTTTTGCTCTCCCGCCAGATACAGGACTTGTTCCAATGACGAGGCGTCGAGGCAACCAACCCGATGTCCTGCCAGTGGATCTTCCCATATCTCGCCGGCTTTCAACCGGCAATACGGAAGCAATGCCTTCCGTATGTCGGAACTCGCGTCTAGTCTTGGCAAGGGGGTGTTTTTCATGTTCGCTGTCTTCTTCGACTTTCAGCGGTCGGCAATGACCGTCGCCAGCCGGTCGATCTCCTCTTTGGTCCGTTTCTCGGTAACCGCCACCAACATGCAATCGGACAACTCGGGATACCACCGGCCCAGCGAGACTCCGGCGAAAATGTTCTCCGCCTTGGCCCTCTCGATCAATTGCTCGACGGGCCGGCCCTTCACACGGACGACGAACTCCTTGAACGTCGGCCGGTCGAACGCCGGGGAGAGCGACGCGGCGGCCGATAGTTTTTCAGCGGCGTAACGGGCCTTTTGCAGACATAGCTCGGCCGCGGCCTTCATGCCCGACGGCCCCATCAGGGCGAGATAAACCGTCGCCCGCAGGGCGCAGAGGCCCTGGTTGGTGCATATATTGCTGGTGGCCTTTTCGCGGCGGATGTGCTGCTCGCGGGTTTGCAGGGTCAGCACCCAGCAGCGGTTGCCGCGCCGATCGGTCGTCTGTCCGACGAGCCGGCCGGGCATGCGGCGGAGGAACTTCTCGCGGCAGGCCATCAGCCCCAGGTACGGCCCGCCGAAGGCCATCGGGTTACCCAGCGCTTGCCCCTCGGCCACCACGATGTCGGCCCCGTACTCGCCCGGTCGTTTGAGCAATCCCAGGCTGATCGGATCGACCGAGACGATCATCAGCGCTCCTGAGTCATGGGCGATTTCGGTCGCCCGCTCGACCTCTTCCAGACAGCCGAAGAAGTTGGGATGCTGAATCAGCACGCACGCCGTTTGATCGTTGACGGCCGCGGCGAGTTCCGCAACGGAAACGGTCCCCTCCGGCGTGTCGAGGACGACCAACTCGACGCCCATGTTGGTCAGATATGTATCGAGCACTTGCCGGTACTCGGGATGTACGCTTTGGGCGGTGACCACGCGGCTGCGTCCGGTCGCGTGCATGGCCATCAGCGCGGCCTCGGTCGCCGCGCTGCCGCCGTCGTACAGGCTGGCGTTGGAAACGTCCATGCCGGTCAGTTGGGCGACGAGCGTCTGATACTCGAAAAACGCCTGCAAACTCCCCTGGCTGGCCTCGGCCTGATAGGGGGTGTAGGCGGTGTAGAACTCGCTGCGGGAGGAGATCATATCGACCGCGGCGGGGATGAAATGGTCGTAACTGCCGCCGCCGAGGAAGCAGGCGGCCTGGCCGGCGTGGGTGTTTCGCCCGGCCAACTCGGCCAGATGAGCGGAAAGTTCCAACTCACCCAGCCCCGGTTTTACGCAGAGGCCGCGCTTCAGCCGCAACTCGGCCGGGATCATGGCGAACAACTCGTCGACCGTGGCGGCGCCGATCGCATCGAGCATCGCCCGACGGTCGGCGTCGGTATTGGGGAAATATGGCATGGGGGGCTCCGCGGAATGATGAATGTAGAATAATGAATGATGAATCTCAAAAACGGACGACTCTCTGCTCTCCATTCATCATTCAACATTCATACTTCATCATTTTTCTTAATGCTGTTCCTCTTCACACTGTTTTTTATAGGCCGCTTCGTCGAGAAGATCCGCCAGGGCGGCTTCATCGGCGAGTTTGACCTTGAAAAACCAGCCGTTCCCGTATGGATCGTCGGCGAGCCGTTCGAGATTGTCGGCCACGGCGGAGTTGACTTCCGCCACTTCGCCGTCGACCGGACTGTAGAGGTCGCTGACGGCCTTGACCGATTCGATCTCGCCGAAAGGCTCCTCGGCCTTCAACCGGCATCCCACCTCGGGCAGTTCGACGTAGACCAGGTCGGTGAGCAATTCCAACGCGAAGGCGGTCAGACCCACGGTGGCGGTTTTCTTGTCATCGGAAAGGCGGACCCATTCGTGGGTCTTGCTGTAGAGCAAATCTTGAGGCATGGTTGCAGTTGTCCTTTCTTGTTGGGGGCGCGACCAACGCAAAGCGGCTTTATGTTCGATGCTTTGTTGGGGTGGCAGTTGAACTGCCACCACGGCATAGGTCGTGGTATTATTTTTTGGCGGTCTTTTTTCTGCTGTAGAACGGAAGTTCCACGACCCGGGCATCCTCGATCCGGCCGCGGACGTCGATCTGAATCTCGGTGCCAGGTTGCACAAATTCCGGAGAGACGTAACCCATGGCGATCGGTTTGCCGAGGGTGGGCGAATGCGTGCCGCTGGTTACTTCGCCTATCTTCCGCCCGGCGGCCAAGATGGGACATCCCGGCCGAGCGGCCCGGTGTCCGGCGGGCATCTCAAGCCCGATGCGGACCGATTCGAGCGGCTCGTTCTGGATCCGCAGCAGTGCGTCGCGGCCGGGAAAATCGTAGCCCTCCAGGTGGCAGGCGAAGCCGAGCCCCGCCTGGAACGGATTGATTTGTTCGGAGAGTTCGTGGCCATAGAGCGGCATTCCGGCCTCCAGCCGCAGCGTATCCCGAGCGCCGAGCCCGGTGGGAACTATGCCGAGCGGTTTGCCCAACTCCATCAGCACTTCCCACACGCCCTGGGCGATACCGGCGCCGAGGCTCAACTCGAAACCGTCCTCGCCGGTGTAGCCGGTTCGGCTGATGATTCCTCCCTGATGCTTGGCGGCGGGGTGCAGGATGACGACCTGCGCGCCGCGGTAGTATTTCATCGATTGGAGGTCCATATCGACCAGCGGCTGTAGCAGTTCGACCGACCGGGGGCCTTGGATGGCGATCATCGCCCACAGCCGGCTGACGTCGTTCCAGATGATCTCCTGCCCGGGACGTTCGGTCCGTTCCTTGGGCAGATGCGCGGATATCCAATCGACGATTTTCGTCCGGTTGCCGGCGTTGACGACCATCATGAAAAACGGCTGGCCGTGTGAATTGTGGTAGTATCCGACCAACACGTCGTCGAGGATACCTCCTTCGTCGTTGGTGACCAGCGAGTAGCGAATCTGTCCCAACTTCATGTCGGCCACCCGCCGGGTGAGCAACTCGGCGAGAAAGACGGCCGCGCCGGGGCCTTCAAATCGGAGCCGGCCCATGTGCGAGATGTCGACGATTCCCACCGCCGAGCGGATGATGGTATGTTCCTCGATGATCGAAGTGAATTGGACGGGCATGGCCCAACCGGCGAAGTCTACCATCCGCCCGCCGCGGGAAACATGCCAATCGTATAGGGGGGTTTTCGTAAGAGGTGTGTCCATGGCCTGATCTCCACCTGGGAAATAAATCCGTTGTTCTCCGGCTTTCCGTGACCGCCGCAAAGGAACGGGAAAGAGCTTATTTTAACAGCCGGCGGCGGTTCCACCAGGGGCCGCACTATTGCTTGTGGCGACGTGCAAGCAAACCGTTTAACGGCGTTTGCCGCGTTTCTTTGGTGCGACTCGGGCGTCCTTCTTACCCTTCGACGGACTCCGCTTTCCCCGTTCCACCACGCGGAAGTCGATCTCGCGCCGTTGCGGATCGACGCCGGCGACGGCCACCCGCAGCAGGTCGCCGAGCCGGAAGCTGTTCCCCGCCCGATGGCCGGAGAGCGTGTGCGAGGCGCGGTCGAAGCGGTAAGTGTCGTCGCGGAGGGTCTCGACGCGGACCAACCCCTCGGCCGGCAGATCGACACCCGCGATGAAGAGGCCGTAGCTCTCCACGCCGGTTACGATGGCGTCCATCTCCTCGCCGATGCGCTCGCCCAGATAGGCGACCAATTTGAGTTTCGTCAGGTTGCGTTCGGCGACCTCGGCCCGCTGTTCGCAGTCGGAACAGTGCCGGCCGAGAACGGCCAGGGCGTCGTAGTCGCTCGGCGGCTTGGTCCCCTTCAACACGGCGTTGACCAGCCGATGGACGGTCAGGTCGGGGTATCGGCGGATCGGCGAGGTGAAATGGCAATAGCACTTGCTGGCCAGGGCGTAGTGGCCTTCCTGCTCCGGGCTATAGACTGCCCTTTGCAGCGAACGGAGAACCGCAAAATGGACGGCGTGCCGCTCGGGTCGGTCCGCGGACTGGTCGAGCAGTTTTTGCAGCTCGAAGCGGCTTTCCAGGCTCCCCGTCTTGTAGCCCAATTCGGCGACGAACTCGGTCAAGGCCTTGAGCTTCCGCGGGCTGGGGGCCTGGTGGATGCGGCGGAGGAAGTGGATTCCACGCTCGTTGAGCGAGTCGGCCACCGCCTCGTTCGCCGCCAGCATGAACTCCTCGATTATCTGATGGCTGACCGTGTTTTCGACCAGATGCGCCCCGGTCACTTTCCCGCTCTTGTCGAGATCGATCTTGATCTCGGGCATGTTCAATTCGAGCGCCCCGTTGGCCAAGCGGCGCTTCCGCAGGATCATGGCCAGCGTGTGCATGCGGTCGAGCAGGTCGCAGACCTTTGCGCCGAGTTTGCGGCGAAAAGAGTCCGGCTCTTGCAAAAATTCGTCCACTTGCTCGTAGGCGAGCCGTTTTTTGCTGCGGATGGCCGCCGAGTGAAGTTCGGTCGATACACGCAGCCCGTCGGCGGTGAACTCCATGATCGCCGTTTTGGTATAGCGGACTTTGCCCGGCTGGAGACTCGCCAGCCCGTTGGAGATCACCTCGGGCAACATCGGCAGCACGCGGTCGGGTAGGTAGACGCTCGTGGCCCGTTCGACGGCCTCCCGGTCCAACGCGCTGCGCGGTCGGACGAAGTGCGCGAGGTCGGCGATGTGGACCCCCAGCCGCCAATGGCCGCCGTCCAACAGTTCGAGCGAGATGGCGTCGTCAAAATCCCTGGCGTCGGCCGGATCGATCGTGATGATCGTTTCGCCGGTCAGGTCGAGCCGGCCGCCGATCGACTCGTCGAACCGTTCGGCCCGACGCCGGGCATCTTCGAGCGCGTCGTCGGCGAACTGGTCGGGTAGGCCGAACTCGCGGATGATCGAGAGGGTATCGACGCCCGGCTTGCCGTGCGGGCCAAGCACCTCGGTTATCACCCCCTCGCCGTCCCGCAAGGGCGAAGGAAACCGCAGCATTTCGACGACCACCTTGTCGTCGGTTTGGACGTTTTTCGCCCCGGGGTCGCCCACGGAGATCGGCCGGGAGAACAACGTGCCGTCGATCCGAACGTAGGCCGCTCCGGCCGACTCGAAATACGTGCCGACGAACTGGCGGGTCTGCCGCTCGACGATTTCGACGATTTCGCCGCGTGGGCCGGGGCTGCTTTGCCGCGCCCGATTCACCCGCACCATCACCACGTCGCCGGTGGCGGCGTCGGCCGTCCGGTCGGCGGGAATATACACGTCCTTCTGCTCCGCGTTCGACTGGTCGCCACGGAGCCGAACGAAACCGAAGCCTTTTTGCGTCCGCTGAAAGACGCCCAACAGGCGGTTGGCGGAGGGTTTTGCCGCGGAAGACCGCCCGGCGGCCGACGGCACGTCGGCCTGTTTTGCCCGTTCGTGGCCGACGTGCCGTCGGCCGCTAAACTCACGATTTCGACTGCAAAGACGTTCTGATCCCCGGCTAGTTCGTTTGCGAGGAGCAACGTCGCTGGTTGTGGCAACGGGAGTTACCAGATGGTTTGTGCTGTAGGCGATTCGTCCGTCGCGGACCAGTCGTTTGACGGCCTTTCGCACGTCGGCGGCCCGATCTTTCGGCAGCTTCAACCGTTGGGCGATAGTCCGCGGCTTGATCGGCCGATAGCCGGGCGCGCTGACGAGTTTAAGTATTGATTGTTCTAGTGTCATGTTATTGTCTGTTTAGCCCCGGCGTCCACGCCGGGAAAAATGGCCCATATACCGTTGCGTTGCATACCCGGCGTGGACGCCGGGGCTAAACGAGTATTTTTCCAGAAACGCGCAAGTTCATATAGAATAGTTACAAAACCGCAAGCGGGGCTATTGCTCAACGTTCTCTTCCGTCCCCCGCCTCACGCCCCTTGCCCCCTTGAACAGCTTGCGCTCGAGGTTCTGATTGTACGTGGTCCAGGGGCTATCGACGTTCGGGTCTCCTTCCATCAGCCGGGCGAAGGTGTTGATCTTGGCGTCGAGATTGTCGAGATGGGCCAGGGCCACGGCCTCGATGGTCATCGGCAATTTTGGGCTGCCGAAGGCGTATTCATTATGATGGCTGAGGATCATGTGCTTCAGCCGCAATGCGGTCTCCGACGGGATCGGCTCGCCGGAAAGTTTTTCGGCCTCGATGAGCTTGGCGTCCAAGAGTTCGACGGCGATCACCAGGTGCCCGATCAACTGGCCTTCGTCGGTGTAGCCCAGTCCGTGCCGATAGCTGAGTTCGTCGGTCTTGCCCAGGTCGTGCAGAAACGCACCGAAGAGCAACAGGTCGCGGTCGATTTGCGGATAGCAGGGGGCGACCCGCAGCACCACTTCCATCAGATTGACGACGTGTTCGAGCAGTCCGCCGTGGTAGGCGTGATGATTTTTGGTTCCGGCCGGGGCCAAGGCCAGCTTGGCCATCAGGGCCTCGTCAATGAGAAAACACTCGGCGAGTGTTTTCAGCGCGGGATCGTCCATTCCGCGGAGTATTTCGCCCAAGCGGAGCGCCAACCGATCGACGGCCACGGCCGCCAGGGGCGCGAACTCGGCCGGGTCGATCTCGGCCGGGTCGATCTTGTGCAGATTCGTGGCGATGACCTGCATGGCGCCCTGAAAGAGCTGCGCGGTACCCTTCACGTGGACATAGTCGCCGTTGTCGAACGACCGATAGACCTCCTCGTTGGCGTTCCACAGCCGGGCGGTGATCGAGCCGCCGCGGTCGGAAAGCTCCACCTGCAAGTAGAGGTTGCCGTTGCGGTTCGTGCGGAGCTGCTTCTCTCCGGCCAGAAACACCTGGTCGATCGATTCTTGGTGGTTGATTTGGTTGACGTATCGGCGTGACATTGAAAACTCTCGTCGGAGGCTGCATAAGCGGGAAAAACCAAGTTCCGATTGTAGCGCACGGCCGGCTCCCCTGCAAGGGGGCATCCCCTTTCCGGTACGCCGAATTTCTCTACAATGACAGCTTTGCCGGATGCCGCGTGGACGCGGCGGCTATTTGGCGTCGAGAATTTATGCAACACATGAAAACGCCCCGCGATTGCGGTCGCGGGGGTGAATCGCGGGTTTTTCGCCCCTCCCCCGCGACCGCAGTCGCGGGGCGTTTGTGTAACAAAATGTATTTCCGCGCCGGGCAAGTCCGGCCGCTACACTTGAGTTTTCGATCCCGAATCCCGACCCCCAACCCCCCGTATACGCCATGTCCGAAACACCGCGAGTGATTCTATCCGGATTTGCCGACGAGGCCGCCAACCAGAAGACGGCGGTGCAGCAATTCGCCGCCTTTGCCGCGCTGGGACTGCAATACTACAGCTTGCGGTTCATCGACGTCGGCGGCGGGATCAAGAACGTGATGAAGCTCACCTTGGCCGAAATCCGCAAGGTCCGCCACCTGCAAGACGAATACGGCCTGAACGTATCGTCGATCGGCTCTCCGATCGGCAAGGTGAAGCTGCTTGAGGTCGAGGACGGGACGAAGAACGTTTACGTGCCGTTCAAGAAATACCTCGCCCAGGACGTTAAAAAGGCGTGTGAACTGGCCCATGCTTTCGAGGCGAAGCTGATCCGGGGCTTTTCGTTTTATCCGCCGAAGGACGATGATCCGTGGCAGTACGTCTCTCAAACAGTGGACCAATTGGGCGCGATCGCCGAGGTCTGCCATCGCGCCGACCTGACTTTCGGCCTGGAGGTTGAGGCGAATCTGGTCGGACGGACCGGCCAGATATTGGCCGAGATTCATCGGCAGGTGAATCATCCGGGCATGGTTTTGGTCTTCGACGCCGCCAACGTGCTGGCGCAGGGTTTTTCGCCCGCGGAGTTGTATGAACAATATCTGGCGATGAGGCCGGGCCTGGGTTGGTTGCACATCAAGAACTATTGCTGCCCGGAAGACGGAACGGCGAGCGATCCGGTTGGACGAAAAGGGCGGCGTTCGGCGTCGCGCAATAAGGCGTCCTCCTCGCGTCCGGCGAAGAAGGGCGGCCACGTGGACGAGGACTCGATGTGGCATTTCGTGCCCGCCGACATGGGTCAGGGTTGCCACGAGGTCATCTTGCGCGATTTCAGCCGGCTGCTGCCGGCGGTGGAGAAGAAGCTCCGTCGGCGCGGCATTCCCGGCGTGTTCCTCGACATGGAGCCGCACCTGAAAGGGGGCGGTCAGTTCGGCGGGTTCAGCGGTCCGGACGGAATGGGCGTGGCCGTCCGTTCGCTCTGCCGAGTGTTGGACTACGTCGGCATCGACTACCACCTCCGCGACTTCGCCGACATCCAGGCGGCACGCGGATTTTAGCAGCCCGTTGACAAAGTCGGTTTTCGGGAGTTTGGGTGCCACTGCTGGCTTGTCCAGCAGTGCATGGAAGAAACTACCGGAAAAACACTGCTGGACAAGCCAGCAGTGGCACCCTTTTTCAACGGGCCGTTAGATCGGGGGTCGGGTATCGCTTGCGGTTTCGCCCGAGGATTTTTCGGCGTTGTTTTCCGCTGCTTTCGAGGCGCCGTTGCCGTAGCCGGCCGAGGAGCGCCACTGGACATGGCCCGACTCGTTGATCCTCAGCCGACCGGACAGCAAGGCGTATTGCACACCCCAGTAGATGGCCACGCTCAGTGCGACCAGCGCCAAATAGAAGGTCGTCTGCAAGCCGGTCGTCGTCTTCCACATCCAGAGCAGACTGACGGCGGAGGCCAATGCCACCGAGGCGACCAGCAGCTTGGAGTATACCGCATTGATCAGTATCCGTCGGGAATAGCGGTTTATCGCGCTGTGGGCCGCGAGGTTGGCTAATTCACGCATGGCGGAAAGGTTGACGTGTTTCTCGGGCGCCACGGCGCGGGGGGCGACCTGCGCCGGTTCGCGCCGCCGTGGCGCGGGCGCCGGGGCGGTCGATGACGGTTCCATCGGCTTGACGACCCCAGCGACGGCGGGTATTCTACTCGCGGCAACCGGCGCGGAAGCCGGGGGCGCGCGGGACGGAGCGGCCGATACGCCCGAGGATGCCTGAGTGCGATGCATAAGCCGGCTCATGTACTCTTCGATCGATTCCTCTTTTTCCCCATTTTCCGCCGCGGCGGCAGGTGGTTTCGCTTGCGGTTTATCCGCGGCGTCGGTCTCCGTTTCGGGAGAGTCGATCTCGGCGCCAACGCGGCGGAACACGTCGGCCAGATCGACCGGCGATTGCTTTTGGGGAGTTTGGAACTCAAGCTCTTGCGTTTTGGCCGTTTGCGAGGTTTCCCCGCCGCCGGCCGCATCCGATGTTTCCGCTTGCGGCTCGTTGCCCGGCATCGACTCCTCCGACCAGTGTTCTTCGGCCGCCGGGTGTTGCTCTCGTTCGGCTTCCCACTGCCGGCGCTCTTCGGCCAGAGTGTTGCGTTGTGCTTCGAGATCGGCCGCTTGTGCGGTGAGTTGCGAGTGCTGTTCGTCCAGTTTCCGCCGCGATTCTTCCTGTTCGGTCTGCCACTGCTGTTGCTGTTGTTCAAGCGACCGGCGCTCGGTTTCCAACTCGGCAAGCCGTGTTTGCAGTTGCTCGGTTTGGGCCGTTGCTTGTGTCGTGCTATGTTCCCGTTCGGTTTCCCACTGCCGGCGTTGTTCGGTCAGAGTGTTGTGTTGCGATTCGAGTTCGGCTGATTGTGCGGTAAGTTGCGCGAGTTGTTCGTCCAGTTTCCGCCGCGATTCTTCCTGCTCGGCCTGCCACTGCCGTTGCTGTTGTTCAAGCGACCGGCGCTCGGTTTCCAACTCGGCCAGCCGCGCGGAATCGTCCGAATGGCTGATTTCCGGCGGTTGTTGAGGATCGGCGCCGATGTCCAAAACCTCCAACTCGACCGGTCCGACGCTCAGTCGATCGCCGGGCGAAAGCGGAGCGTCGTCAAAGGCCTGGTGGTTCAGCAGCGTGTCGGCGGCCCACCGTCGCACGACCGCTCCGGCCCGACCGCGGACGACCAAACAGTGCAACGGCGCCACGCCTGGCGCCCGAAGCCGAAGAGAGCAATGTTTTCCAGCGCCGATCGTGCATTTATGCGATTTCAGCCGCACGACCCGGCCGTCGCGCGTGGGGCCGGAAACGCGGAGAACCAGTTCGTCGGCGGCAACATTCGATCGTGTACGCCGCTGGGTCGCAAACGCGGTGGCAACCATAGTTCCTAAGCCGTTGGGGGGTGTCGCTATAAATCCTCTACTACATTTAGCTTACGCCGGAGAACTTACGCCGGGGAGAAGGTCAATTAGTTTCTGTTGCGGAAGGTCCATTTCCGTCACCCTGAGCGAAGCGAAGGGTCTCGAAGTGTGGAGATTCTTCGCTTCGCTCAGAATGACAAGGGGGCGGCGACGTTTTCCGCAACACGAACCAATTAGTGAAAAACGGCTGTATATCCTTGCCGGTTTTGACGATTATCGGATAGCGACGTTGAAACGGACGCCGCGCCTGCCTACAAATGGGGGTGGGGGAACTTACTTTCCGACAAACTGTCCTGACCGGCGGCGCTCGGAATATTCCGCGTATTTTGACCCATAAGCGGTCGAACTGCGTAGTATATTTTGGTTGTCGGCGTTCGGCGGCCTTTTGCGGTTGACCGCGGCAAGAATGAAATGAATCAGAGCAGGCTACTGGAAATCGAGTCTATCAAGAGAAGGGAGTTCGAGTCGGCTACACTGAAGGGGGGCAAGCCTTCGGCGCGGCCAGGATCGGACACCGAGGTGAAAATCATGAGCCGCAAAGACGCGATCCTGAACATGCACCAGATACTCATCAAGAGACGCGACGCATTGCGCAAGGCCCTGGCCGGCGACTTGAGCTTGCTCAAAGAGCTTCGCTCGCAATCCTCCGGAGACGTGGTCGACGCCGCGCTCGATTCGGTCCAGGACGAGATCAGCTCGCAACTGGCCGAAGTCGAGAGCCGCGAACTGAGCCGCATAGAGTACGCCTTGGAGCGGATGCGGGAAGGCCAGTTTGGCGTCTGCGAGGGCTGCAACACGAACATTCCGATGGCGCGGTTGAACGCGTTGCCTTACGCCACTTATTGCATCAAGTGTCAGCGCGAGGCGGAGCGCCAAGGCGCCAATTCGCCCGCCGACGTCGATTGGAGCCGGCTGCTGGATTCTTCCGGCGGCGACGTCGACCTGTCGATCAACGACATCGAGTTGGACGTCTCCTGATTTTTTTCTCCGGCGCGGCGGCCGGCTAAGTATAATTGGGGCATTGGAGGCTCCCATGTCCCAGGGTGGCGGAATGAGAGAAGAGAGAAGAGGGAAGAGGGAAGAGCGAGCGAGCAGTCCGTTGAAAAAGGGCGCCACTGCTGGCTTGTCCAGCAGTGCAGGGAGAAACACCCGGGAAAACACTGCTGGACAAGCCAGCAGTGGCGCCCGCGAAGAGAGAAGAGGGAAGAGAGACGAGAGAAGAGGGCGCGGGTCTGCGCCGTTGCATTCTTCTCTCTTTCCTCTTCTCTCTTCTCTCTTCTTATTCGCCCTGCTGTGCGGACTGTGTTTTGCGTACACCTCCGCGGCCCGCGCTCAGACCACGCCGACCCAGCCGACGACGTTTCAATATCCCGGGGCCGTCAGCCCGGCGGAACGGGCGGAATTGCGACGCCAACTGCAGCGCCACGCCAAAGTTATCGAGGCCCAATCGGCGGTGCTCAAGGTCGTGGCCAAATTGGTCGGGCCGTCGGTGGTGCATATCGAGGCCGACATTCCGCCGGCGGCCGGCATGCGGTACGGACGCGGACAAGCCATCGAGGAAGCCGGCTCGGGCGTGATCGTCGAACTGAAAGACCGCCATTACGTATTGACCAATCGGCACGTGATCCGCAACGCCGCGCCGGCGGCGATCAGGATCAATCTGGGCGACGGCCGACGTATTCACCCGACAAAGGTGCTGTCCGACCCGGACAGCGACGTGGCGGTATTGGCGGTCGAAGCGCCCGATCTGGTCGCCGCTCCTTTGGGCAACAGCGACCGGGTGGAGATCGGCGACTTCGTGTTGGCCGTCGGCAGTCCGTTCGGGCTGAGCCGTTCGGTCACTTTCGGCATCATCAGCGCGAAGGGGCGCCGGGACCTCAGGCTGGGCAATACGGAGGTCCGCTTCCAGGACTTTTTGCAGACCGACGCCGCGATCAATCCCGGCAACAGCGGCGGCCCGTTGGTCAACCTCCGCGGCGAGATCATCGGAATCAACACCGCCATCGCCAGCAACTCGGGCGGCAACGAGGGGATCGGCTTTTCCATCCCCATCAACATGTTCATAAAAATTGTCCGGCAGTTGATCGACACCGGCAAAGTGACCCGTGCTTTCCTGGGAGTGAACCTGAACTCGAAGTTCGGTCCGGCGATGGCGGCCGAATTGGGTCTGCCGCGCCTCTTGGGCGCGCACATCACGGGCATCACGCCAAATTCACCCGCCGAAGCCGCCAAACTCCAAATTGGCGACGTGATCCTCAAGTTCACCCAGACGCCGGTCGAGGACGACGCCCACCTGGTAAATCTGGTCGGTCTGACCGAGGTAGGCCGGAAGGTGACACTGGTAATTTTCCGCGACCGCCGGCCGATTGCCGTAACGGTGGTAGTCGGCGACCGGAGCAAGTTCGGGCAATAGCATCAACGTCGCATGTTTAGCAGCCCGTTGAAAAAGTCGGTTTGGGGAATTTCGGGTGCCACTGCTGGCTTGTCCAGCAGTGTTTTCCCCAAATTTTTCCCCTGCACTGCTGGGCAAGCCAGCAGTGGCACCCTTTTTCAACGGGCTGCTAAACGGACGCATAAATCCAAACGCCCCGCGACCGCATCCGGGGGGGGCGGCGTGACCAGCGACCGATGTGACGACGACATTGTCAAAATCGCCGTTATTATCGGTATATGTTTTCCACAATGGGAAAACAGTATACAATGACCGCACAAGAGTATGCCTCGTAAGGGAACCATCTACATGAGAGGACTGACATGGACCGCCGCGATTTTTTTCGAGTTACCGGATTGGGCGCAGCAGCCACGGTTGCCGGTCATTCGACGATGATTGTGCCAACCACCGCCACGGCAGCCCCGCCCGAGCCTACCGCCGTGAAACGGCTCCCCAACCGCGACGAAGTACCCGTTTCGGACACCTGGGACTTGTCGCGCCTTTATGTGGGCGACGAGGCATGGGAGAAGGCCTTCGTCGCGTGGACCGAGCAGATCGTCGGCTACGCGGCGTTCCAAGGCAAGCTCTCCGAAAGTCCCGGGATGCTGGCCGAGTGCATCTGCTTCAATCTGGACATCGAGCGGACGGCCGACCGGCTGGGGCACTACGCCATGTTGAAGACGGCCGAGGACCAAGCCAACAGCGTTTATCAGCGGATGATGGGTCGGTTCACGCAGGCGGCCAGCCGCGCCGGACAGGCGGCCAGCTTCATTCGTCCCGAGATTCTCGCCCTGCCGTCGGAGAAGCTGGACGAGTATCTCAAATCGCCGGAATTGGCGCCTTACAAATTGCTGCTGACGCGCATCATCCGCTACAAGCCGCACACGCTCGGCGAGAAGGAAGAGCGGCTCCTGGCGATGCAGTCGGAGATGTCCGGCGCGCCGAGCAAGATTTTCCGCCAATTGCAAGACGCCGACATGAAGTTCGGCGCGGTAACGAACGAGAAGGGCCGGCGGATCGAACTGACCCACTCCAACTTGATGTCGTTCCTGACTTCGCCCGACCGGAAAGTGCGCGAGACGGCCTTCCATAAATACTTCGATCAGTACGAGGCCCACGAGCATACGCTGGCCGCTACCTTCAACGCAACGGTGCAGAAGGACGTGTATTACGCCAAAGCCCGCGAGTACCCTTCGGCGTTGGAGGCGGCGCTGTTTCCCGACAACGTGCCGGTCTCGGTGTACGACAACCTGATCGACTCGATCCATGGCCATCTGCCGACGTTGTACCAATACTTCGACGTGCGGCGGCGGAAGATGGGACTTAAGGACATCCATTTCTACGACTGCTACGTGCCGATCCTGACCGAACAGCGGACCACGCACACTTGGAACGAGGCGGTCGAGGCAATCATGGCCGCCCTGCAACCGCTGGGAAGCGAGTATTGCGGAGTCCTCGAAAAAGGGCTTAAGGGGCGTTGGTGCGACCGCTACGCGAACCGCGGCAAGCAGAGCGGGGCTTTCTCGGCCGGCTCTTTCGACGGCGACCCCTACATCCTGATGAACTACAAACCCGACGTGCTCGACGACGTCTTCACGCTGGCACACGAGGGCGGCCACTCGATGCACAGCTACTACTCGACCAAGTCTCAGCCCTTCGCCTATTACGACTACAAGATATTCGTGGCCGAGGTCGCCAGCACGTTCAACGAGACACTTCTGAACGATTATCTGCTGGATAAAGCCCGGGACAATAAAGAGCGGGCGTTCCTGCTCAACCGGGAAATCGACGCGATTCGCGGCACGATTATCCGCCAGACGATGTTCGCCGAGTTCGAGAAGCTCGCCCACGCCTCGGTCGAGTCGAACGAACCGCTCACCCTGGACCGCATCAAGGAGATTTATCACGGGTTGTTGAAGCTCTACTTCGGTCCCGAGTTCACCCTCGACGCCGACCTGGACCTGGAGTGCCTGCGGATACCGCACTTCTACCGGGGGTTCTACGTCTACAAGTACGCCACCGGCATGTCGGCCGCGATGGCACTGGCCGACCGGGTCACCGAAGGCGGTCCCGACGAGTTGAAGGATTACTTCGGCTTCCTCCAGGGCGGCTGCTCGAAAGACCCGCTCGACTTGTTGCGCGGGGCGGGGGTGAACATGGAGAAACCAGCGGCGGTGGACAAAGCCCTGGCCAGATTCACCCGAAACGTTAAGGAATTGGACTCGCTGATTTAGAGCGGTTTCCACAACCGTGTAGCGGGCGGGCTTGCCCGCCGTGGCTGTTCTCACGGCGGGC
>JAUWNG010000181.1 GCA_030612765.1 Planctomycetota bacterium | reverse complement strand
CCCCCCCCCCGGCCTCGGGGCGGGGGGGCGCCATCCGCGGCCCCCCCCCCCCCGGCCCCCCCGCCCGCGCGCGGGGCGTTTGCACAACATTGTCTATCTGAAGGTGAATAGTATTTCCGTGCGACCGCGACTTCAACATCTCCCGCGATCAACTTTCCGGCTCGGATTGGCCGGAGCGGTTCTGCTTTGGGCGGCGCTGCCCCCGCTGGACTTGTGGCCGCTGGCCTGGGTCGCGCCGATTCCCTGGGTATGGCTCGTCCGACGGCCGCAACTCGACGGCCGCCGGCCTTACGCCGCGCTCGCGGCGGCCGGGTTCTGCTTCTGGATGGCCGCCCTGCATTGGCTCCGTTTACCCCATCCGGCCACCAGCATCGGCTGGGTCGCCATCTCGTTGTACTTCGCCGTCTATCTACCGGCGTTCGTGGGGTTGGCTCGAGTTGCGGTTCATCGGCTTCGCGTCCCCGTCATATTGGCCGCTCCGGTGGTCTGGACCGGCCTGGAATTGGCCCGCGCCCATCTGCTGACCGGCATGACGATGGGTAGCCTCGGCTATACCCAGTATCACTGGATCGCACTGATCCAACTGAGCGACTTGGGCGGGATGTACGGAGTGAGCTTCATGGTGATGTTCGTGGCCGCATCGCTGGCGAGAATTATTCCCGGCGACGGCCAGCGCCGGGCCTTCTGGCCGTTGCTGCCGGCCGCGGCCGCGATTGCCGCCGCCCTGCTCTACGGACACGTTCGCATCGCCGCGAACACCACCGCTCCCGGCCCGAAAATCGCCCTGATTCAAGGCTCGATCGATATTGATATGCGCCACGACCCCGAGAGGAAAGACCGCATATTCCAGGAATATTTTGATCTTTCACGCCGGGCGGTGGAGGAACATCCCGACGTCGATCTGATCGTTTGGCCCGAGACCATGTTTCTCGAACCGCTGGTGACCTTCGACGCCGATACCCGGCGGCCGGCGGACGCCGAGGGTACCGACGAGGATTTTCGCCGGTGGCTTCATCGGACCGCCGAAGATAGTGCGTTGTCGATAAAGAGGATGGCCGAAGCACTCGGCACGCCGCTGTTGCTCGGCATAGACCGATACCACTTCGCCGCCGGCCGGCAGCGCTGTTTCAACTCGGCCGTCCATGTCGCCAGCGACGGCCGGGTGCTGGACCGCTACGACAAGATGCACCTGGTGATGTTCGGCGAGTACGTGCCGCTGGCCGATCATTTTCCTTGGTTGCAAGGGCTGACGCCGCTTCCGATCAGCATATCGTCGGGCCATCGGCCCACGGCGTTCGAGTTGCAAGGCGTCCGCATATCGCCGAATATCTGCTTTGAAACCGTGCTGCCGCACGTGACCCGCCGGCAGATCAATACCCTGGCGACCGAGGGTCGGGAACCGGACATCCTGGTAAATCTGACCAACGACGGCTGGTTTTGGGGCTCCAGCGAGTTGGACATGCATCTGATCTGCGGGGTATTTCGGGCGGTGGAGTGCCGCAAGCCGCTGCTGATCGCCGCCAACACTGGTTTTTCGGCCTGGATCGACAGCGATGGCCGCATCCGGGAACAAGGCCCCCGGCGTGAAAAGCAGGTCATCCTTGCCCGACCCCGCCTCGACCAACACCGCGGCAGTTGGTATCTGAAACACGGCGACTGGTTCGCCGGAGTATGCCTGGCGGGATGCATATTGTTCGGTTTGGTAGGGTTATTCGGGCGATTTCGCAAGGTCATCCTGAGCGCAGCGAAGGATATCGATAGCCGTGGAGATTCTTCGCTGTGCTCAGAATGACGGCTTCCTACACCCGTCAGGCAATATCCCTGGTGGCGGCATACCCCCCCGCATAATCTTGCGTGGGGGCGTTTTTTTATCCCTAAATCTCCCACGTTTCCTATACTTGCGGTCGATCTGGTTGACATGAGAAATTGGGCGAAGTTATACTAAAGAGATAATTGGTGCGGGTTGATTGATAGGTAGATTTCCCGCCGTAGCACACAACCTCTCCTTATAGGCGGATCGAGCATGAACCTGGTCGGCAAGATTTTCGTCGTCTTGATCTTTGTAATGAGCGTGGTGTTTATGTCGTTCGCCATGGCGGTTTACACCGTGCAGCGGAACTGGCGGGAAGTCGTCGTGCTTCCTCCCGACTCTCCCCTTCTCGGGCAGCCCGGCAAGGAGCTCGGTCTGAAATATCAGTTGGCCGAGATCAAGACCCGCAACGAGGAGTTGAGAGATCAAAGGGAGCAGGCCCAGAAAGACCGCGATACGGAGAAGGTCAGCAAGGTCCAAGCCCTGACCAAGCTGGTGACCGAGCGAGACGAGTTGCTCAAGGAGCGGCGGAACCTCGAGGCCGGGTACGCCGGTTTGGAAAAGGACAAACGCGACGCGGTGGCGGCAATGAACGCCACGCAGAAGGTCGCCGCCGATTATCGCAAGGAACTCGAAGCCTTGCGGAAAGAAATCCTCCAATCCCAGCAGGACCGCGACGAGCATTTCAAGGAAGTCGTCCGGCTGACCGACGACTTGCACCAGGCAGTCAACGAGAAGGAGCAACTCCGCAAACGGGCGGAAGACGTGAGCAAGGACCTTGCCAAGGCGCGGGAGGCGTTGCGATACCACGACATCGACGAGAAAAGCGACTATAAGAGCAAGACGCCGCCGCGGGTTGACGGCGTCGTTCTCGCCACTCCGGGCGCGGGTCTGATTGAAATCTCCATCGGTTCCGACGACGGGCTTCGCAAGGGTCATCGGCTCGACGTCTATCGCGCTTCGGGCGGATCGAGTACCTACGTCGGACGCATCGAAGTGGTAAAAACCGCGCCGGATCGGTCCGTTTGCAAGATCGACCTGAAGTTCCAGAACAGCCGCGTCATGGAGGGTGATCGTGTCGACTCCAAAATCGACTAATCCGCTCGAGACGTCGGCCCCCATTCGCCCCACCGTCTCACACCGCAAACCAAAGGCGGACATGTATACCGTCCTCTTGGTGATTGCGCTGATTGCCGTGTTGCTCGGCATTCTGTTCCTCTACCTCCACATGGGCCGCTATGATTTCAAGTTCAAAGGCGGTCTGGCCGTGGTGATGGCGAGTGAAGCAGAGACCGGGAACCAAGGGCCTGAAATCATACTCTTGGCCCGCGCGGGGCAAGCCCCGCCGCTACACGCTTTCGCACAGTCCCTAATCCCTAATCACCAATCACTCATTGAGCACGGATGCTCCAAAACCTGCTGAACCACTTCCGTTGCGACCTGGCCGTCGATCTGGGAACGGCCAACACGGTAATCTGCATGGTCGGCGAAGGATTGGTGCTCAACGAGCCTTCGGTGGTCGCCGTGCAGCAAGGCAAGGGCAAGATTCTCTCCGGCGGGTGCGCGGTCGGACACCTCGCCAAGCAGATGGAAGGCCGCACGCCCGAGCGGATTTCGGTGGTTCGCCCGTTGCGGGACGGCGTGATCGCCGATTTCGAGTTGTGCGAGGCAATGTTGCGCTATTTCCTCCGCAAGGCGCGGCGTCCCGGCCGGTGGCTACGCCCAAGGGTGTTGGTGGGCATTCCGGGCTGCATTACCCCGGTCGAGAAGCGGGCGGTCTTCAACAGCGTCCATCGCGCCGGGGCCGGACGGGTCTGGATCATGCCCGAGGTGAAGGCCGCCTCGATCGGCGTCGGATTGCCCATCGCCGAGCCGACCGCCAGCATGGTCTGCCGCCTCGGTGGAGGCACTACCGAGGTGGCCGTGATGAGCCTGGGCGAGAGCGTGGCCGCACAATCCATCCGAGCCGGCGGCGACCGGATGGACCAGGCCATCGTCGATTACTTGCGCCGCCACTACAGCCTCCGCATCGGAACGTCCACCGCCGAACGGTTGAAGATCGACATCGGCAGCGCCTATTCGCTGGAGGAGGAGCGGACGGTGGAACTAAGCGGCATCGACGCCGTCAGCGGATTGCCCCGCCGCGCCACGATTACCAGCGAGGAAATCCGCCAAGCGCTCGCCGACCCGCTGCAAACCATCATCGAAGCGATCAAATCGGCATTGGATCATTGCAGTCCCGAATTGGCGGCCGATCTGGTCCAAAACGGCCTGGTCCTCTGCGGCGGCGGGGCGCTCCTGCGGCGGATCGACCGCTTCATCGGCGAACAGATCGGTCTGCCGGTCCGCGTCGCCCCCGAACCCCTGACGGCCGTGGCCAAAGGGCTGCTCGTCTGCATGGAAGACTTCCGGCACTGGCGCCACTGGATGCGATCGAGCGAAGAGGACGTGTAGCAGCCCGTTGAAAAAGGGTGCCACTGCTGGCTTGTCCAGCAGTGCGAGGAAAAACACCCGGAAAAACACTGCTGGACAAGCCAGCAGTGGCACCCATTTCGAGGACTTTCCGCAGCAGATGCGAATTATTACCGGGGCATTTTCCGGCCGCCGCCGGGCATGATTCCAGGACCGGCGCCCAAGGCCGGCCGGAAGCGAATGACCCCGACCAGCACCAGCGCCGTGCTCTGCATTTGACCGGCGGCATACAGCGATTTAGACCAGGGTACGGAGTAGGCCGCCACCTTGCCGCTGGTCACTTCGGCCACGTAGCAGATCGAATTGCTCGGTTGCAACCGGCTGCCGCCGGCGCGTCGCAGATAGCTGATGCCTGTGACCATCAAGTATTTCGGATTTTTCTGCGGGTCGACGCCCAGGTCGGCGGCGACGTTTGCGTTGAAAAAACCGGTCCACGTGCCGGGGTTTTTACCCAGCACCACCGCGCGCAGATCTCCGGTGAGAAAATCGAGGAAGTATAGGGCTTCGACGTCGGAGTCGATCGGGCCGGTGGCCATGCCGAAAGTGTCGATCCGGTCGGTGGCCACGGCGTGCAGCGGCGTCTGGGGCCACAGCCCGCCGACAATCAAACCGCCCGCCAAGCCGAGTCCCACTACCGCCAGCCAACAACATGCTTTCCATTTTGCCATAACGATCTCCTTCCGACAGCCGCCACAATCTGGAGAATGGCCGGACGCCGAGAATTTCGGCGGTCCAAAACCGGCGGGCCGGCCGTGCGGCATCCAATGCCGGCCCTTAATGTGGAATCGTACCCGGATTCCGGTCATATTGCCAGCGTGATTTGTGAATTTTGTCTCTCCCGGCCGCGGCCATTTAGCCCGCCGTGAATACACGGCGGGGATATCTGCAAGGCATCGTGCCCCGGGGTGTATTCACCCGGGGCTAAATTACTGATTATTTTGGGCTGAAATCCCCGGCCGGGCGAGATTTTTTCCGCCGGCCCCTTGTCGGATGACGCGAATCTTCCTATAACCACTTCCATCTCGTGTCGAGCCTGTCTGAAAGGAACATCTTATGACAACGATCAACGTGGCTTTGGTCGGACAGGGATTCATGGGGCGGACGCACTCGAACGCCTGGGGGCAGGTGGCGAAGTTTTTCAAGCCGCCGCTCGTTCCGGTCATGCACACGGTGTTTGGGCAGCCCGAGGAAAATCCGCAAGCCTTTGCCGACAATTGGGGCTGGAAAAACGCCTCGACCGATTGGGAACAGCTTGTTCGCTCGCCCGAAATCGGCTTGGTCGACATTGTCACGCCGAACTACATGCACGCCCCGGTGGCCCGCGCGGCGATCGCCGCCGGCAAGCCGGTGGCTTGCGAGAAGCCAATCGCCGGCTCGCTGGCCGACGCCCGCCAGATGGCCGAGGCCGCGAAGGCCGCCAACTTGAAGACGTTCGTCTGGTTCAACTATCGCCGTTGCCCGGCCGTGGCGTTGGCCCATCAGATGGTCAAGCAAGGCAAGCTGGGGGCGATCCGGCACGTCCGCGCGGTCTATTTGCAGGACTGGGCCGACGAAAACGTCCCGCTGCTGTGGCGGTTCGAGAAAGAACTGGCCGGCTCCGGCGCCCACGGCGACCTGAACGCCCACATCATCGACATGACCCGCTTCGTCACCGGGCAGGAGATTACCGAGGTGGTCGGCGCGATTGCCGAGACGTTTATTAAGGAGCGGACACTGTCGTCGGGCGTTGCCGCCGGCGGAATCGCCGCCAATCGCCAAGGCGCGGCCGGAAAAGGCACGGTCACGGTCGACGATACGGTTCTGTTCCTGGCCCGCTTCTCCGGCGGGGCGGTGGCCAGCTTCGAAGCCGCACGACAGGCGACCGGCAACCAGAACCGCAACTCTTTCGAGATCAACGGCGCCAAGGGTTCGTTGAAGTTCGACTTCGAGCGGATGAACGAGTTGAAGTATTACGACGCCACGCTGCCGCGAGCGGTGCAGGGTTGGAGCACGATCATGTGTACCCACGGCGACGACCATCCGTACGTTGCCAACTGGTGGCCCGACGCCCACCCCATCGGCTACGAGCATGGGTTTACCAACCAGGCGTACGACATCCTTCGCGTCCTCGGCGGCGAGGAGCCGACAGTTCCGATCCCCGATTTCGAGGACGCCTATCAAACGCAGCGCGTGCTGGAGGCGGCGTTGATTTCCGCCGACGAGCGCCGCCCGGTCGATTTGGAGGAAGTGAAGTAGAAGAATAGCCGGGGGCTAACAGCCCGTTGAAAAAGGGTGCCACTGCTGGCTTGTCCAGCAGTGTTTTCCCGGGAGTTTTCCCCATGCACTGCTGGACAAGCCAGCAGTGGCACCCAAACTCCCGAATCCGGCTTTTTCAGAGGAAATATATCCCCGCGGGCCGCGAACGTCCCCTTTGCGGCTCGCTTGTTGTTCGTCGCGCGACGAAGGGCGTCACGGGCAGCAGGCCTCTGCCCGTGACGCCCATACTTTTTTAAGGGAAGAGTGTATTCTCTTGATGTGTAGCGGGCGGGCTTGCCCGCCGTTGGAAAAGAGATGCACGGCGGG
>JAUWNG010000075.1 GCA_030612765.1 Planctomycetota bacterium | reverse complement strand
GAAAAAAAGCACCGGACGAACGCTCTATTTGCGCGACGAGCCGACCACCGGACTGCACTTCGCCGACATCGAACTGCTATTGAAGGTCTTGCACGGCTTCGTCGATGCCGGCAACACGGTGTTGGTCGTCGAACACAACATCGAGGTCATCAAGACGGCCGATTGGATTATCGATCTCGGTCCCGAGGGGGGCGCGGAGGGCGGATACGTCGTCGCCGCCGGAACGCCGGAAGAAGTGGCTGAGGGACGAGGGCTGGGCACTTCAGTGCCCAGTGGAGAGGGGGCGGAGGTCAGAGGTCAGAGATCAGAGGTCAGTAATACTGATCTTTCAGACCCCAAATCCCGAACCCCGAATCCCCCGTCCCCCGAACCCCGCCCCTCACCCCTCGCATCATACACCGGCGAAGTGCTCCGCAATTTATTGCGTACCTCACACGCCGACCAACCCGCCGGGGCCGCCGGGGCTAAACTCTCGCCCCCCGCCCCTCGCCCCTCGCCCCTCATCAATTCCATCCGCGTCCGCGGCGCCAGACAACACAACCTGAAAAGCATCGACGTCGATATCCCCCGCGACCAGATGACCGTCTGCTGTGGCCCCAGCGGGTCGGGCAAAACCTCACTGGCCATCGACACGATCTATGCCGAGGGCCAGCGGCGATACGTCGAAAGCCTCAGCACATACGCCCGGCAGTTCATCAGCCAGATGCAGAAGCCTAAGGTGGACCACATCGAGGGTCTCTCGCCCGCCGTGGCGATCGAGCAGAAGCGGGCCGGCCACTCGCCGCGAAGCACCGTCGGCACGGTCACGGAAATCTACGACTATCTGCGGATACTGATGTCGCGGATGGGGCGGCCGCACTGCCCGGCCTGCAACATCCCCATCGGCAGCCAGTCAGCCGACGAGATCATCGCCAAGGTGATGGACCGGCCGGCCGGCACGAAGTTGTACCTGATGGCCCCGCTGGAGCTCCGCCACGGCGAGAGCTACGAGACGCTGTGGGAAGAGACCCGCGCCTCGGGATACGTCCGGGTCCGCGTGGACGGGCAAACGTATTCGGTGGACCGGCCGTCGCAGATCGACCGCCGGCAAAAACACGACGTCGAGGTGGTGATCGATCGCGTGACGGTCCGGCCGCAGTCGCGCTCACGAATCGCCGACAGCGTGGAGAACGCTTTGTCCCTCGGACGCGGCGTGCTGCGGGTGGCCGTGGCCGACGACAAACTGCCCGAGCCGCAATGGGCGGCCGAAACGCACAGCCAGCATTTCGTCTGCGACGGTTGCGGGCGGAGCTTCGAGCCGCTCTCGCCGCACAACTTCTCGTTCAACAGCGCGTTGGGATGGTGCCCGGCCTGCGAGGGATTGGGAACCCAAACGGGCACGAACCCCGCCGCCCTGTTGCGCGGTCCGAAGCTCACACTTACCCAGGGCGCGGTGGCCTTGTGGCCGGAGGCCGACAACCGGATGTTCGCCGCCATGCTCGAGGCGTTTTCGCGCGGCACGGGCGTCCCGCTCGACGTGCCGTTCGACCAACTCGGCGGCCGTCATCGGCGGATGATCTTCCACGGCACGGGCGACCTGTGGTTCGACGTGAAAGAAAGGGCTGGCCGCTTCAGCGGCCAGTCACCCGCTTGCGGTTTCGCAACTTCCGGTTTCGCGTTCCGTTTCCAATACAAGGGCCTCTATCCCGCCCTGGCTGAGGGGAGCCGCCGCTCACCGGCTATGCGGGCGAAGCTGGAACACCTGGTCGACGACGTTGAGTGTTCGGTCTGCTGCGGCAGCCGGCTCCGCGACGATGCCGCGGCGGTGCGGCTCCAGAACCGGACGATCGACGAGTTCTGCCGCCTGCCGCTTGGCCAATTGCTGGGAGAGTTGCAAGGCTGGAAGCTGAACGACACCGAGCGGAAGATCGCCGGCGAGGTCGCCCGCGAGATCGTCAACCGAGTGCAATTCCTGGTCGACGTCGGTCTTGAATATCTGTCGCTTGCCCGGCCGGCCCCGTCGCTTTCCGGCGGCGAGATGCAGCGCATCCGGCTGGCGGCGCAGTTGGGCAGCGGGCTGTGCGGCGTGCTCTACGTGCTCGACGAGCCTACGATCGGCCTGCACCCCCGCGACAACCATCGCCTGCTGGATGCGTTGAAAAAACTCCGCGACCTGGGCAACACGCTGCTGGTGATCGAGCACGATCGGGAAGTGATCCGCAGCGCGGATCAATTGCTGGATTTCGGTCCGGCGGCCGGCAACCGAGGCGGCCGGATCGTCGCCCAGGGCACGCCGGAGAAGGTTGCCCGACGCCGCGGCTCCGTGACCGGGCCGTATCTCTCCGGCAAGAAGGCGATCCCGGTGCCCAGCAACCGGAGAATTAAGGAGGCGGGGAGGAACAAGACAAGGAGACAAGGAGATAAGGAGACAAGGAGACAAAAAAAGGTTCAATTATTGGATGTCTCCTCGTCTCCTTGTCTCCCTGTCTCCCTGTCTCCTCGATCCTTCCCCGGCGGTTGTTTGGAAATCGTCGGCGCCAGGCACAACAACCTGAAAGACATTACCGTCCGGATTCCGCTGGGAACTCTGACGGTGGTGACCGGCGTGAGCGGCAGCGGGAAAAGCTCGCTGGTCGAGGACGTGTTGTTCGCCTCGTTGGCCCGCAAGCTACACCGCGCGAAGACTTTCCCCGGCGCTCACGATGCCATCCGCGGCGTCGAGTTGATCAACAAGGTAATCCGCGTCGATCAACAGTCGCTGGGGCAGACACCGACCTCGAACCCGGCTACGTTCACCGGTGTCTTCGACTTGATTCGCGCCCTGTTTGCCCACTTGCCCGAGGCAAAACTCCGCGGCTACACACAGCGGCGGTTCAGCTTCAACGTCTCCGGCGGGCGGTGCGAGCGGTGCGAGGGGAACGGACAGCTACGGGTCGAGATGCACTTCCTACCCGACGTGTGGGTCGAATGCGACACCTGCGGTGGACGGCGCTACAATCCCGAGACGCTCGCCGTCCGTTACCACGGCCGGTCGATCGCCGACGTGCTGGACATGTCTTGCGGCGAGGCGGTAAAGCTGTTTGAGAACATTCCCAAAATCCGCCGCCCGCTGCAAACCCTATGCAACGTCGGGCTGGACTATCTTACGCTCGGCCAGCCGGCCCCGACGCTCTCGGGCGGCGAGGCGCAGCGGATTAAACTGGCCGCTGAACTTTCCCGACCCGACACCGGAAGCACGCTCTATCTGCTGGACGAGCCGACCACGGGGCTGCACTTCGACGACCTGGCCAGGCTGCTGAACGTGTTGAACCGGCTGGTCGATCTGGGCAACACCGTGGTGGTGATCGAGCACAACTTGGACGTGATCAAAACGGCCGACTGGATCATCGACCTGGGACCGGAGGCCGGCGACGAGGGGGGCTACGTCGTTGCCGCCGGAACGCCGGAAGAAATTGTCGGGGGGAGAGAAAATGATGAATGTAGAATGATGAATGATGAATTGCGATCAAGGCCGTCCGACACTCATCATTCATCATTCATCATTCAACATTCCTCATTCCTTCCCTCCCACACCGCCGCGGCGCTGGCCCCGGTGTTGGCGGCCGGGCCACACGTTGAGCGGAAAATGTTCGACTTCGCCGCCGAGGTGGCCGAACGGAAAACCGACCGCGACATCGCCGAAGTGGGCCAAGAAGCCAAAATGCCCTGGCAGGCCAACGGCCGACACTGGCACACCGTGGACCGGGTCGGCCGGACCGGCAACCCCTGCCGCTGGGACGGCCGCATACTGGCCGAGGTCGTCGATCGCATCGAGCAACGATCCGATCTCTTTTCGGCGATCGATTGGAGCGAGCGGACGGTGGTCGAAATTCGCGCGGCCAAGAAATCGGACGGCTGGTTCTTCCACGCCATCACCGGCGAGGAGTGGCTGCTGAAGATGAAGTTCCGCACGACGAGGAACACCTTCCGGCGGGAAGAGCTGATCGAGCGGCTCGATCTGAAGCCGCTGAACGACGTGCCCGAACTGCCGCTCTACGGGACCGAGCCGCGAGTGCGGTGCAAAAACCTCCGCGGCCCGTGGCAGGAGATCGAACTGCGGGTACACGGCTACAACGAGATCGACCGGCCGGAGTTTTGGGATTTCGTCGATCGGGCGACGGCCGGTTTCGGTTCATACGCCGAAAAGGTCCAGGCGAAGCCCAACATCCTTCAGCCGTGGAAGCAACTCGGCCGAACGTGGCACTTGGCCCGGCGGGGTTTTCCGCTCGGCAAGAAAGTCCGCTGGGAACCGGAGGTGCTGCTAAAGCTACTCGATCTGTTGACTCAGACCGCGCCTCAGGCCGAATTCAACTGGAGCAACAAGCAAGTGGTGCCGGTCTGCTTGCCCAGGCGGCACGATCCCTGGGCGGCCGTGCAAACGAAAAAACTCGACGCGGTCTATTTGCACCTAACCGGACCCAAGGGCCGTTTCCCGCTGGGGCGGATCAACGGCCTGGGGCACGATCCGGAAGTGGACGGTCGGCAGTCGGACGCCGACGTCATTCGGCTGAAGTTCCGCTCGGCGGAAGACTTATCACGCGGCGACCTGCACGGATTCCTCAAGGAACACCTGGCGGCGGGTACGTAGGCCAATGCACCTTTCCCTTTTACCTTTTGGCGGTCGACGTCCCCGGTTTTAGTGTCGCAAAATGGTGGTTTGACAGGAATCCAAGGATACGGTTCAGATTATGAGATAGTGGCAAGTCTAACGTCAGCTTGCAGCCGCGTCGTCCTCAGCGGTGGCTTGGAGGCTTCCTTGGTCCGCGGAACTGTCAAGCCACACCCGATTCCAAGCTATCCGGTACTTTCCATGTTTTTCAATTGTTGATCCCCCAATATCTCGGGATTGTATCCTGTGAAGTCGCTGCACTTGAATAGTACAGATCAAGTTCTTTTCAAGGCCATAATTCGAGAGGCGGCGTTTCCTGTAGTTTTTCTGGAAAACAGCTATGCGGGCAAAACCTAGTGGCAGGTAACGAGCAATATTTGTCCGAGAAACTTGGCATCTTGCAGTTGACACCGCCTTTTGAATAATGCGTCTGCACGACTTACGAATAGTATTTTGATCGACTTTGCCTGTTGATGCCACAATGTAAACACTGCCATTTACCACAGCCCCCCAAGAATTTCGGTGGATCTCTACATTTCGTGCGTACACTTCTGCCATTCCAAACTTCTTCTGGTGATCAACCGCAGCAAGTCGTATGTTTATCTTTAACGCCGCTATTAACGTTTCAAATCGCCCAAGCAACCTTGGCAGACGAAAACGTGGCACATAAAACACCAAGTTATCTTCTAAGACGTCTCCATAGTCTTCCAAAGATGAGCACTTACATTCCCGAAGAATACGCAGTTTCTTGCCGTTGAAAGCAGCCCAACCTGGCCATGAATGTTCTGCGCGAAGTGAGAAAAAATATCGATCATAACCAGGCGCGAATTGCTCAGCAAGAACTCCAGACTGGAAGGAGGCAAATTGCACCTTCTGATAATCTGAGGTATGCGGTCGTGCATAAATGATTAGTTGGTTTACTCCAGAGAATCTAGAGGGAGTGCAGCCGACGATCTCCCACCATGGTGATCTTGTTTCGGCCCTCAGTTCTTCGATTAGGAGTTGTCTTGGCAGAAGATAGTCTTCTTGTTGTCGAGCGATCAGAAACACCGAAATAGCCAGTGCAATCGCATTGCACACATCGAGCATATCGTCACAGATTCGAACAACATCAGAATCACCAAACTCCTCTTCGTTATCTTTGCTATCTTTGTAGCGTATGGCCTTTTGCAAGTAAGTAACCCCGCCATGCCCAATACCATTCCTGATGGTATGGCGATACGGCCGGATGGCTTCATCAAAACGAAGCCCATGCAATTCTTGAACGATGTTCCATACGTCCAACCTCTCCGTCGCACAGCCTCGGTCGATGCGAGAGAAATGAGCAATTAATCGCATTAAAGGGCAGAATACGGCCTCAACCAACCGCAGATACGATGGATGAATTTGTTGGTCTATGAACCGGATGACCTCATAGTCGTCAAGCTTTTCGAATGAATCATGCCAACCAAGTCCATTAACCTCTTCCAAATGAAGCAGGGCACGATCTATTTCTGCGGCATGCTCTGAAAGGTAAGTTTGCAACTGCTTGCGATTTTTCCGATCTCTTTCGTTAAGCCACTCTAAGTATTCAAGGTAGACCGACTCCATGTAGAATTGTTGAGGTACTGCGTTCAAGTATTTCTCAAGCGAAAGAATGTGTCTATGAGAACAGAAAGACAACGCTGTGAACCGGGCCATCAATTCTGCTCTTTGACGCGCATGTAGCTCTCGTAGCAATGGGTTATCAATTATTTTGTCAATCGCGGTCATGAGTTTTTTAACAACTTATTATCGGATGGTTTCTGGGCAAGACATACTAACTGCACATTTGCAACCTAATGTACATCTATGGTCACCGATTCGGGGACTTATCACCTTGATCACGACGTGTTAGGTGGCTTCTGTGTATAGCTCCACCACATCAAGGATGTCGGCTGGAATGCGAACGCCTCAGCTATCCATAATTCCATCAATGTATTGTATTGGTATCAACTGTCAAGAATCGTTCCTTTTCCGGCATCCGCCCTATCATGTCACACTTCGGCTGACTCTCCCATCATGGGAGTCTGAAATTGCGGTCTCTGAATTCAAGACGCCGAGAACCCGTCAGGAGTGAGGTCTTGAGTTCGTAGGACAGGTTGCCAACCTGTCCTACAATCTTACTGAGCCGTGATGCCCCACGGCGGGAAACAAAGGACGGGGATCAAAATCGCCAGATCGCTGGGCATGAAGTCAGGTATCAGCAGAGCTTTTCTACTCCGGAGTAAACTTCTTCCACCGTCAGAGCGGCGGCGGCGTGGCCCGGATGCTTCTCAGGGTTCCACGTTTTCATGTCGTCGAAGATCTCACCTTCCATATGATAAGAAAGTGTCCCTTTGACCTGATAGGCCTTGTTATCCTTCGTAATGAAAAGTATCGAGCCCTTGGGGTTGCTCAGCAGGTTCTTACGTGTCTTCTCGAAATAGTTGTCCGCGACGACGAGCTTGTCATCGCCGAAGGCGGAGACGCAGGTGGCGTAGATGATGTTAGGAACGCCCAACTCGCTAACGGTGGCCAGGATCACAGGGCCTTCACGACCTTCCCATGCCTCACGAACGTTTTGAGGTAAAGCTGCCATGGTTTGCCTTTCAGATAGATGTTGTGATGAAGTTGGGCAAGTTTCTGTTTCATACAGCGCTCCCGACTTTACCATAGATGGGGCTCGTGTTCCACTGACTGGCCGAGATATCGAACCGATTTCGTGCTGTGAGCGTGCAAAACTACACGCTATACGTCCCGGCGGGGGTGTTGCGCCGGTTTTGGGCCTAGATCGGTTCGATCATGCAGGAATCGCACCCGAAACCTTAGTCCTCGGCCTTCACACCGGCCCGTCGGCGCGCACCGCCAGCGCGTCCAGGATTGCCGGCGGAAAGAAAGGGGCGACTTCGCCCCCGGTTAGAGGAACTCGGGATCGAGCACCAACTGCAACTCTCGCGACGCTTCCGCCTGGGCGTCCTACAAGTCGAGAAGTAGCGTGTCCGGAGAAAGGTTCCTTTTCCGGCATCCGTCCCATCATGTCGTCCTTCGGCTGACTCTCCCATCATGGGAGTCCGAAATTGCGGTCTCTGAATTCAAGACGCCGAGAACCCGTCGGGAATGAGGTTTTTGGGTTCAAAGGACAGGTTGGCAACCTGTCCTATAATCTTATTGAGTCGGGACGCCTCCCCCTGCTACGCCGTCGCCGTTGGCTCCGGGTTAAACGAGGACGCTGCCCCGTCGGCGACAGATTACTGAGCCGTGATGCCCATCGGCGGGAAACAGAAGACGGGGATCAATATCGCCAGCCAGCCGATCGCCAGCCGCAACCAGCCCAGCTTGCAGCGGTCGTCGGCCGTGGGCGGATGGTCGACGCCCAACAGAATCACCAGCACCAACAGGATCACCCAGCCGTATAGCTCGTTGTAGAGGACGAACAGGATTGCCCCGATCAGCAACCCACGGGCCAGCAGATGGGCGCGGCGGCGGCCCAGCAGAGCGTAGGCCACGTGCCCGCCGTCGAACTGGCTGATCGGCAGCATGTTCAGCCCCGTCACGAACATCCCCACCCAGCCGGCCATCAAATAGGGATTGAACTGACCGAGATAAAATCTGCTCGGATCGGCGAAGCCGGGCTTCAGCCAGGCGATCATATATTGCAGCAGCAACGGATTATGAAAGCATATCTCGCCGGGCATGGGCGGGTCGGACTTAAGCATTCGGATGCCGATCCAGGCAATCGGCAGCGTCACGGCCAGACCGGCCAGCGGCCCGGCCACGCCGAGGTCGAACATCTCGCGGCGGTTCGCCCGCGAGCCTTCCATGCCGATTACCGCCCCGAGCGTGCCGAAAGGTATCACCGGCACGGGAATGAAGTAGGGCAAGCTGGCGGGAATCCGGTGCCGCAGGGCCATCAGGAAGTGGCCCATCTCGTGCGTCAGCAGCACCGCCAGCACGACTACCATGTAGAGTAGCCCTTGCCGCCAATCGATAACCTCCCACGCCCCGCGGAACAGGGCGTCCAGATGGCTGATCGGCTTCCAATCGACCGCGCCTACCCAAAACGTCGACGCACAGGTGGCCAGCAACAAGATCGCCGGCAAGGCAACGCGGCGGTCCTCGTCGGGCTGGGGGCGGTCTTCGGTCGGCAGGGCGTCGGCGGACATCCATATTAAGATAGCACGTTTCGATCCGAACATAAAGTCCATTGCCGTTCCCACTGTTTTCCGTTAAATTTTCATCTGACCTCTGACCTCTGACCTCTGACCCCTCGCCATGACCGAACCATACTTCCAATCGTTGTTCGCCGAACGGATCGGCGGGGCCAATTACGGCAAAGGGGACGCAATCTACAAGTTCGAGAAGATCAAGCGGGCCAAAAGGAAAGCGCTGGCCGAGCATCCGGACCGGAAGCTGCTCGACTTCGGCATCGGCGAGAACGACGAGATGGCCGATCCGGCGGTCCGCCGCCTCATGGCCGAGGAGATCAATAAGCCGGAGAATCGGGGCTACGCCGACAACGGCATCCCGGCCTTCAAGGAGGCGGTCGCCCGGCTGATGGACCGCGAGTTCGGCGTCCGGCTCGATCCGGCCACCGAGATCAATCATTGCATCGGCTCGAAGACGGCGTTGGCGATGTTGCCGGCCGTGCTGATAAACCCCGGCGACGTTGCCTTGATGACCGTCCCCGGCTACCCGGTCGCCGGCACGCACACGAGATACTACGGCGGCGAGGTGCATCGTCTGCCGCTGTTGGCCGAGAACGATTTCTTCCCCGACCTGGACTCGATCCCCGCCGACGTCCGTCGCCGAGCGAAACTGTTGGTCATCAACTATCCGAACAGTCCGACGGGCAAAACGGCCACGCGGGAGTTTTTCGAGCGAGTGGTCGAGTTCGCCCAAACCAACCGCATTGTGGTCGTTCAGGACGCCGCGCACGTGATGTTCAGCTACGACCGCGCGCCATTGAGTTTTCTGCAAACGCCCGGCGCTCGCGAGGTGGGCGTCGAGGTCCATTCGCTCTCGAAGGGCTGGAACATGATCGGCTGGCGAATCGGTTGGGTATGCGGCCACGAGCGGCTCGTTCGCGCGCTGGCCGACGTGAAGGACAATTGCGACTCGGGCCAGTTCATCGCCATCCAGAAGGCGGCGGCCGCGGCGCTCGACGCTCCGGAAATCCCCCGCCGCACCCGTGAAAAATACCGGCGGCGACTGGAAAAACTCGTCGCCGCCCTCGGCCGGTGTGGATTCGACTGCCGGATGCCGGGCGGGACATATTTCCTCTACACCCGCAGCCCGCGGAGCATCGCCGACGGAACCAGTTTCGCCTCGGCCGAGGAGTGCAGTCAATACCTGATCGCCGAGCACTCGATTTGCACCGTCCCCTGGGACGACGCCGGGGCGTATCTGCGGTGCTCGGTCACCTACGAGGCCGACGACGAGACGGCCGAGGACGCACTGATGGCGGAGACAGAACAACGTTTGCGGCGGATCGGACCGAGGAAATGATGAATGTAGAATGATGAATGATGAATTATGAACAACAGCCACCCTAATTCATAATTCATCATTCATAATTCATCATTCCCCTTGGACTGAACCCGCCGCAGCTCCGCTTCGAGCTTGGCGCGTTCCATCAGACAATTGTGGCGCAGGCGTCCGTAGTAATGCTTGGTGGCCCATATGTCCACCAGTGCCAGCAGGCCGACCCAGCAAGTGAGCAGCATGGTAGCCAGCCAAAACACGGCGGCGAACCAGCTCGAGCGGATCCACCAGTTGGTCGCCGCGTAGCCGACCGAAAGCGCTACGGCCAGCATGGCGAGCATGACGCTGGTCTGCATTCGCCGGCGGAACTGCCGACGGCGGTAGTCGAACTCCTTGGCGTCGAGTTCCTTTTCCCGCGCCGACTTCCAGGCCCGCAGGTGCGAGGATATCATCCACGCCGCCGCGAGCAGAAGCACAAACGAAACGGCGAGGACTGTGTGGAAATCCATACTTGCTTAGCAGCCGCCAAACGGATGTCGCGTTGTCGAAAAAAATCTTCTCACTTCACCGTCTTCAACCATTCACGGATCACCCAGCCGACCTTGGCCAGGCTCAGCGGGGAGCATTTATCCGGCGTGTCGCCCTGCGTATGCCAGGGCGGGTAGTCGAAATCGACCACGACGATGCAGGGAATGCGGCCGATTTCGTGCAACATCACGTGGTCGTCGAGGAAATCGACCTCTCGCATCGGCCTGGCGACGAACTCTCGCACGCCCAGCCGCTTCGCCGTTGCCCAAATCTGCGCGACCAGCGGTCTAGTGTCGCGCCACCAGAGGCAGTTCCGCTCCTGGGGAATCCGCAGGTCGGCGTCGCCGATCATGTCCAGCAACACGCCCCAGCGATAGCGGTATTTGGGCCGCTTTTGCGCCTGTTGCTTGGCGTACTCCCGGGCAAAATACTCCGAACCCAAAAACATTCGATCGCCGTTGCGGAAGATGTATTCCTCGCCGTCGAGCAGCACGAAATCGACGCCGTAGTTGATCTTCAGCGCGGAGATTTCGTGGGCCAACTCCATCAGCAGCGCCACTCCGCTGGCGTTGTCGTTTGCGCCGACAAACGTGCCGCGCGGGTTGTGCCGATCCAGCATCGGAAAGGGTAGCGTGTCATAATGGGCACAGAGCAAGATGCGGTTCGTGCTCCGCGGATGCCAGCGGACGATGATGTTCGCCATCGGCACCCATGCGCCGTTGCGGGGATCGCGGACCCGAAACCGCTGGAACTCGACCTGCCCGCCCAGCTTCTGGAAATGCTCGGCCAGCATCTTCTGCTGCTTCGCCATACCGGGCGAGCCGCTCGGGCGCGGGCCGATCGCGCAAAGCTGCTCGATATACCGATACGCCCGGACGCCGTTGAAGGGGATGTCTTGTAGCGTGAGCCGTGGGCCTGCCGCGGCGGCCTCGCCGTTGGGGCCACGGTCGCAAAACAACTTCCACCCGGCCACGGCCAACCCTCCGGCCGCCACGACCGCCGCCAACAGAAATATTCGTCGAAATCCCATGCAATAATAGACCGTAATATTGGTTTGCTGGTCTTCAAGCACTCAATCCCCCGATGCCCTCGCAATTGTACTGAGTTGCCGCTCTTTTCGGCAGCGGGGGAGTCGATTTTTTCGTCTTGCCCCGAATCCCCAAAATCGGCTATCCTACCACGCTGATCCGATGGACGCGCCGGGGCGTCCTTCTACCGCCGGAGGAAAAAACCCCGGCAAATGGTTGATTTCCGAGTTTGCCGAAGGAAAGCGAGCAAATGATCGACGTTCGAGAGATTATCGCCCTGCACAAAACGACCGTGGCCGCGTGGCACGAGCGGGCAATCGACAACCCTTGCGAGGGGTTGCTGCGGCTGGTCTGTTTCCAGCACCAACAGAACTTCCGACTCTGGCACCAGGAGGACATCGCCCGAAGCCCGGACGTCGGCGACGTGGAAGTGGCCGGCGTGAAACGGTCGATCGACAAGCTGAACCAGCAACGGAACGACTTGATCGAGCGGTTGGACGATTTCTTGATCGCCGATTTGTCGGCCTCCGGAGTTCGGCCCAAGGCTGACGCCCGGCTGAACACCGAAACGCTCGGCAGCACGATCGACCGGCTTTCAATCCTCTCCTTGCGGTTGTACCACATGGAGGAGCAGGCCCAACGCAACGACGCCTCGGAGAGCCACGTCGCCAAGGTTAAGGCCCGACTACAGGTGCTCGGCGAGCAACACCGCGATCTCTCGAATTCGCTGGCCGAACTGCTCGACGATCTGTTCGCCGGCCGCAAGCGGCTGAAGGTTTATCGCCAGTTCAAGATGTACAACGACCCGACGATGAATCCGTATCTTTACGCCGCCAAACGCCCGGCCGCATAGGAAATGATGAATGATGAATGATGAATGATGAATTCCTCATTCATTATTCTACATTCCACATTCCCTACGGCAGCGGAACGTCCTTCAACTCGTAGTCGAAGCCGCGGGTAATGATCGAGCCGGGCGTCTTGTAGACAAAACCGTACCGGTCGATCGGCTCCTCCACGGTGAACAAGAAAGCCACGCCCACCTCGTTCTCGCCCTGAGCGGTGGTCTCGTAACCGTTCGGGGCGACCGGCTTGCCGTCGGGGCCTTCCAGAAACGCCGCGTTGTCGAAGATCCAAGTGCGGTGCGATTCCAGCGCGTCGCCGGCGTCGTCGAACCGGACGCGGATGCGCGCTTCCCAAGTTTCGGCCGCCGTGTTCGGGGCGCGACCAACGGTCGCGGCTTTATGGGTGGTTTTGCGTACCTGTTCCAAGGTGACGGTCACGCCGGCGATCCGATGTTTAACGTTCTTCGCAGCGGATAGGTTACGGAAACGAAAGGTCTCGGTCCGGCCGGGGAGCGTGGCAATCAGCTTGCCCTTGAGAGAGGCGATTTGCCGAACATCGTCCGACGGCGGGGCAAACGCCAGGTTCAGCTTCACGGCCGACGCCGCGCCGCTCGGCGAGGTCTCCAGTTGGGCCTGAGGGTCGGCAACCGGCAGCGGACGGCCCCGTCGATCGACCGCCGTCACGTCGGCCATTCGCTGTAGGAGGATTATCGGCCGCAACCTCGGCTCCCAAGCGGTCTCGACCGTCACAATCAACGAGCGACCGTCTTGTTCCAGCAGATCGCGTCGGGCAACGATGCCGGTGGCCTCGAAGCGGAACGGGCCGCTGTAACATGCCCGGCCGAAGCGCGCGGTCTGCTTCTCGCCCAGCTTGGAAACCACGCCGATCACCCGCCGCTCGGCGAACGGATAGACGGTCAGCCCAGCCTGGTCCAACACCCGATCCAGCGCCGGCCAGAAGGGCGTCCGCTCGAAGTCGATTTTCAATTCCGTGTCGGGCGTCGGCTGACCGAACTTTCGGCGGTAATCGACGATCGCGTTGCCCGATTGTTGCTCGAATGCCGCAAGCACTACGGATAGCGGCATGGACCGGGCGACGAGCGTGATCGTCGAAGCATCGGCAGCCGCGTCGGACGCCAACTGCTGAAGTTTCCGCCGGACCCGCGCCAAACGCTGACGCACCTCGGCCGGCGTACGGTCGGTCTCCTCAGGCAGCAGATCAAGCACGGCCGGGCCGCGTTGGAGCAATGCCGCCTCGGCGGCGTTGCGGCGTTCCAATTGCGGGGCGTCGAGCTGGCGGACCAGCCGACGTACCTCGGCTCGCAACTGTTCGGAGGCCGGTCGATCGGCCTGCACGCCCAGCAGTGAAACGATCAATAAGACGCCGTGGATCATCGACGCACCTCCTTCCATGCCCATTGTACTATTTTCTATTGGTTGAGGCGACTGTATAAAGCGTCGGGCATACTGGTCAACCAAGCGTCGAATGGCTATAAAGAAGTGTTGTCGGCAGAATCGTTTAACCCGGAGCCAACGGCGCCGGGGGGCGGCAATGGCGGGGGTAGACATCCCCGTCGCCGTTGGCTCCGGGTTAAACGATTGAATCCCATCCCAGAGCGCGAATACACCGCACTTGGCCAACATCCATGCCATGAATCAATCAGCCATCAGCGTGGCCCCGCGACAGGACGACCCGCCCTATCGACCGGGCGAGCCGGCGGCGTTGTTCATCCCTTGCTACATCGACCAGTTTTATCCGAGCATCGCACGGGCCACGGCCCGGCTGCTAAAACGATACGGCGTGCCGGTCGTTTATCCGACGGCACAGACCTGCTGCGGCCAGCCGGCCTTCAACTCGGGCTATTGGGAAGAATCGCGGCGGGTGATCCGCCATTTCTGCGACGTCTTCGAGCCGCACCGCTGGATCGTCTGCCCCTCCGGCTCCTGCACGGCAATGTGCCGCGTCTTCTTCGAGCAGGCGGACCCCGATCCTCGCATCGTCGGCATCGGCCGGCGAGTGTTCGAGTTGACCGAGTTCCTGCACGACATCCTTGGAGTGACCGACACCGGCGCGACGTTCCCGCACAAAGCGACCTTGCACATCGGCTGCCACGGCCGGCGCGAGTTAGGTATGGCCGGGCCACCGCAAAAATTGCTCGAAAGCGTCCGCAAGATGTCCTATTGTCCCCTGCCGGACATGGAAGAATGTTGCGGCTTCGGCGGAACCTTCAGCGTGAAGATGCCGGGCACGTCCCTGGCAATGGGCGAGACGAAAGTGCAAAACATCGTCCGCAGTGGCGCGGACGTGGTCGTCAGCAACGACGTCAGTTGCCTGATGCACATCGGCGGAATACTCCGCCGTAAACCGGAAACCAAACACATCCGCACCATGCACATCGCCGAGGTGCTGGTGGCCGGGTGGGAGGACAATGAATAATGAATGACGAATGTCGAAATTCAAATGTCGAATGAATGACGAAATCTAAATGTCGAAAATCGAGACAACGCAGCTTCGACATTTGTCATTTCTTCGTCATTTGAATTTCGTCATTCGTCATTCATTCGACATTTGAATTTCGTCATTCGACATTACTGGGTACTCATGCTCAACTTCACCTACCACAATCCCGTCAAAATCGTTTTTGGGCGCGGTTCGATTGCCCAATTGCCGCGGCTGGTCCCCGCCGACGCCAAAATCTTGATGATCTATGGCGGCGGCTCGATCAAACGCAACGGCGTCTACGATCAGGTTATCGCCGCGCTGAAACGCAATCCGCCGGCCGAGTTCGGCGGCATCGAGCCGAACCCCCGCTACGAAACCTGCCTGAAGGCCGTCGAGCAGGTCAAGGCGGAAGGATTCGACTTCCTGCTGGGCGTCGGCGGCGGATCGTCGTTGGACGCCGCGAAGTTCATCGCCGCCGCTTCGGTCTACAAGGGAAAGAACCCTTGGGACATGATGACCAATTGGGCGCGCGTGCCGGCCGATTCGCTGCCGGTCGGATGCGTACTGACCCTGCCGGCGACCGGCTCGGAAATGAACGGCGGGGCGGTCGTCAGCCGCGAAGAAACCAAGGAAAAGCTGTTCTTCAATTCGCCGCACAGCTTCCCCCGGTTCTCGATCCTCGATCCCGAGACGACCTACACGCTGCCCTCCCGGCAGACGGCCAACGGCGTGGTCGACGCCTTCATCCACACCACCGAGCAGTATCTGACCTTTCCGGCCGACGCCCCGTTGCAAGACCGGCAGGCCGAGGCCATCCTGCTGACGCTCATCGAGGAAGGGCCGAAGGTACTGGCCGAGCCGCGGAACTACGACGCACGGGCGAATCTGATGTGGTGCGCCACGCAGGCCCTGAACGGCCTGATCGGCAGCGGCGTGCCGCAAGATTGGGCCACTCACGCTATGGGGCACGAGCTTACGGCCCTATACGGCATCGACCACGCCCAATCGCTGGCGGTCGTGTTGCCCGGCATGTTGCGCCACCAGCGCGAGCGCAAGCGGGCAAAACTGCTCCAATACGCCGAGCGCGTCTGGCAACTGCGCGACGGCAACGAGGAAGCGCGGGTCGCTCGGGCCATCGAACGAACCGAGGAGTTTTTCCGCTCCCTCGGCGTCGGCACCCGGCTATCCGACTACGACATCCCCGCCGAAGCCGTCGAGTTGGTCGCCTCGCGGCTGGAAAAGAGACGGATGAAATTAGGTGAACACCAGGATTTGACGGAAAATGACGTTAAGGAGATTTTGACGTTGCGCAAGTAATTGCGGTGCGAAACCGCAAGCGGTTGTCTCCATTATCGAATTCTCTACCCCTTCATCATGCCCACCGAACAACTCCACCTCGACGGCGCGGAATTCCTCACGGAAAAGACCAAGGGACTGAGCGAGCCGGCGGCCCCCGGGTCGCTGGGCATAAACGCCGAGCGGTCGAGCAAATCGAACCGAGCGGTGACCGACTCGGTCCCCTATTTTCAGGACTGGCGCGAAGCGGCCCATCAGGTCAAGCGATACACCATCGCCAATCTCGACAAGCTGCTGGTCGAGTTCGAGCGGAACATCTCCGCCCGCGGGGCGGTGGTGCTGTGGGCCAAGGACGCCGCCGAGGCCAACGGGCACGTCCTGCGCATCGCCCGAGAGCACAACGTCAAAAGCGTGGTCAAGGCGAAGTCGATGGTCACCGAGGAGATGGAACTGAACCGCGTGCTGGAGACCGCGGGGATCCGCGCGGTCGAGACCGATCTGGGCGAATACATCGTCCAGTTGGCCGGTCAACGGCCGGTCCACATCGTCACCCCGGCCATTCACATGTCGGCCGCCGACGTGGGACGGCTGTTCGCCGAAAAGCTCGGCGAGCCGATGACCGAGGAACACACCAAGCTGGCCGACATCGCCCGGCGGCATCTGCGGGAAGAATATCTGCAAGCCGACATGGGCGTCTCGGGCTGCAACTTCGCCGTCGCCCGGACTGGAACGGCGGTGGTGATCGAGAACGAGGGGAACGCCGGCCTGAGCACCGCCACCCCGCCGGTCCACGTCGCGGTGGTGGGCATCGAGAAGATGTTGCCGCGGCTGGAAGACCTGCCGCTGTTCCTCAACCTGCTCCCCCGCAGCGGCACCGGGCAGAAGCTGACCAGCTACACGCACCTGATCCACGGACCCGTGCCGGGCCGCAAGCTGTACGTCATAATTATCGACAACGGGCGTAGCAACGTGTTGTGCGACCCGGCCGCCCGCGCGGCGTTGTATTGCATCCGTTGCGGGGCATGCATCAACAATTGCCCGGTCTATCGCCACGTCGGCGGCTGGGCATACGGCTGGGTCTATCCCGGGCCGATCGGCTCGATCCTGACCCCGCACCTGCTCGGCATGAAGCAGGCGGGCGAACTGCCGTTCGCCTCGTCGTTGTGCGGGGCGTGCAGCGAGGTCTGCCCGGTGAAGATCGACATTCCGCACCAACTCGTCCACCTCCGTCATCGGGCCGTCAATGAGCCGTCGCCGATGCGATCGTGGACCGAACGGCTGACCTGGTCCGTCTGGGCGTGGATGATGGCCGGCCCGATGCGATACCGGCTGGCGATGACCGGCGTGCGGATCGGAGTGCGTCTGTCGCGGTTCCTCCCTTGGCATCCGGGCAAGCTGGGCGCTTGGACCCGCGGCCGCGAGTTGCCCGAAGTCCCCGGCCCCGATTTCCGTCATTGGTGGAAACGAAACAAAAACAAGTACGAACCATAAGCCGTTCAGGACATGTAGCACAGCCGCCCCCGGCTGTGTGGAATTTTTCAGGACAGCCGAGGGCGGCTGTCCCACAATTGAATATTTGGACGCCGAACATGAGCAGTCGCGACACGATTTTGCAGCGTTTGCGCGGTGAATTGTCGAAATCTCCACCGGTCTCCGCGCCGGAGGCGGTCGAGGTCTGGCCGTGCGAGAATCCCACGCCGGCGGAAATGGCCGAGCGATTCGCCAAGGAACTGACCGAAGTCCACGGCGAGGTGATTCGCTGTGCGTCGATCAAGGACGCCCGGCGGCGACTGGCCGAGTTGGCCGCACAAGCCGAATGGACCGCGTTGGGTGCAATGGACCGAGCGATGGTCCGCGACGCGGCGGCCGAACTGTCGCCGGATATGGTTGAGTGGGCCACGTCCGATTGGCAGACGCGACATATTGCCGGATTCTCGGCGAGCGTGATCGAGGCGGATTGCCTGTTGGCCGACACCGGCTCTTGTCTGATCTCGTGTCCCACGTCCGAGGACCGGCTGCTTTGCTACTTGCCGCCAGCGTGCGTGGTGATTGCGCGGGTGGACCAGTTGACCGAACATCTACCGGCGGCGTGGCCGTCGATCGCCGCCCGGGCGGCCGATCCGACCCTCAGTGGCGAATTTCTAATCGTCACCGGCCCGAGCCGCACGGCCGACATCGAGAAGATTCTGATCCTCGGCGCCCACGGGCCGAAACGGCTGGTGGTGATTCTGGTGGGGGAGTAAAAATACCCCTCGCAATATGCACCAGACCAACCCATCCGAAGTACGCTGCATTTTTTTCTTGGAATTTCGGCGGGCCTGCGCCATAAGAGATAGTAGGGGATTCTCTTCTACGCTTCGGCTTCTATTCCGGCCCGAGGGGGTGTTCGGTGAGCGGCGCGGCCTCAAATCGCAATGACAAGATAGTGGAGTTGCTGACCGGCGTTCAGCAACTGCTTACCCGCTACGTCCGTACCTTGGTCCCCAACCGGGCGGACGCCGAGGAAGTGCTCCAAGAGACCAACCTCTTTATCTGGCGCAACGCCGACCAGTACGAGTTGGGCACGAACTTCACGGCTTGGGTCTGCCGCATCGCTTACTATCAGGTGCTTTCCCATCGCAAGCGGCAAGTGCGCAGCCGGCTCCACTTCAGCGATGCGCTGGTCGAGCAATTGGCCCCACACGCAGCAATGGCACTAGGATAAGGGATTTTGCGCAAAAAGAAAGGCCGTCCTTGTCGATGAAAAGGTTGATCACAAATCCTTTTCTCGCAGGCAAGGAGGCCTATCGTGGTATGTATCGACTCGGGGGTGAAAGTTCAACAGCAG
>JAUWNG010000120.1 GCA_030612765.1 Planctomycetota bacterium | reverse complement strand
AACGACACGAATGGCATCCTCTCGGGCGAGTTCGCCGACTACGCCAACGGCTCGTCGCTGGGCGTCCACGACGACCGCCAGTGGTGGATTTGGTACGGTGCCGACGCCGCGTCCGGGGATTTAAGCGGCGGCAACGACGTGCTGATCAGCGCCGTGCCCGAGCCATCGACGCTGGTGCTCATCGGCATCGCGGCCATCGCTCTGTCGGCCCGCGCCCTGCGACGGCGGAAGCCAGCAGCGCTGTCATGGTATAGTGGACCCCAATAACTGGACCACGACTTTTAATCGAGGCGGCCTTGAAGGCCAAGACGGCGCTGGCGGCAGTGCGGGAGAATCGAACGACAAGCGAACTGGCTTCCCGGTTCAGCCCGTATTTCTCACCAATCGAACACTAGCAGCCCGTTGAAAAAGGGTGCCACTGCTGGCTTGCCCAGCAGTGCATGGGGGAAACTCCCGGGAAAACACTGCTGGACAAGCCAGCAGTGGCACCCAAACTCCCAAAATCCGACTTTTTCAACGGGCTGCCAGGTCTCAGCCCAGGCCGCGGCAGCAATCGCAACGAGCAGACATCGCGCGGACAGTCTCGTAATCATGTCCCTTCAGTTATCACTGTTTAGACTTAGACTTGGGTTTTGCAACTTTAACGGCCGGCTGCAACACCGCTTTGTCGATGACGGTCGGCTCGGAATCATCGACGGCGAACGGCCCGGCGTTTAACTTCACGCGGGCTTTATATTTGTCGGCCAACTCGGATGGTACTCGCCACGAGTACCCGCAGGTGAAGCCTCAGCCATATTCAAAGTTGCCCTCGACGACAACTTTGCCCTTTGGGTCGGTGATGGTGATTTTCGGCTTCCCGGGGCGATTCCCGTTGACCATCATGTAAGACACTATCTCGGAGTCCGTCCCCTGTATCACCAGCGAGAGGTAGGCGGTGCCGGGAATCGCATTCACCTTGACGCGAAGTTTGTACGGAGGGCCGAATTTCAGCGCCGTCGTTTGCCCGGCTCGAACTGTCGCCAATTCACCCTTCGTGGTTCCCCGAGCGTAGACCATGCTTATGTTCGACCTGCCCCTGGACGACCGAGCGGACGAACCGAACAGCGACTCGGCAATGGCGCTCAACAGCGACGGTTTGACCTCGCTGTCTTTCCCCTCCTTCTCGGCTTTAGGCTCTTTCTTCTTTTCCGGCTTCTTCCAATCCTTGATCTGGATCGAATAGGAAAGGACTCGCCACTGGCCCGCGGGGACCGTCGCCGGCTTCGATCCATCGAGATTCAGATCAATCTGGCCCAGTTCACCGATAAGTTGGACGTGGCACGGGGCGTGTGGGCTGGTAATTTGCCCGCGCGGTATCGAGGAGGGCGTCCAGGTCAGTTCATCGCCCAACGGCGAGACCTTTACGTGGTAGAACTTGTCATCGATAACGGTTAATTTGGCAAGGTATTGCCGATACTCGTTGGCGAATCCGCTCCGCCTCTTTCCGCCTGTCCCAGCGGCGCTTTGCCGCTCGATCAGGAACATGTCGCCGTAGTCGGGCGTGAGTTCGTCTTCCGAACCGCGAACGTCTTTGGGTAGGGAAATCACGTCGTTGAACCGTCCGTTGCTGTTATGATCGAGAACGACGATTCTCCATTTCTCTTTACCCAGCGTAAGCGTACCCTGCCGATACACGGCCGATTTCAGCGACACCCAAACATATTGGTTTGCACCGCGTCCCCAACCTCTCGCCTCGAAAAAGAAGGAGTAGTCGAGCTTCTTGCCGTCCACGTCGACGACAAGGTCCACCCGAGGGAACTTGCGCTCCACGTAAGACGGCCTTGGCGAGAACAACAGCGACCAGATGCCCGACGGAGTTTCAGTCTGCTTGACGGTTGGCTTGTCGATCGGCTTGTCGTCGGTCAAATCGCCGTTGCCGTTCAAATCGAAATAGAGCCGATCGTAGTCTTTCGATTTTTCATCCTTCTTATCAAGCACGAAGCCGTACTGTTTTGAGCCTAGCGTGGCCACGTTGCGCAAGGGACATTTCGAGAAATACTTGGCCGGCTCTTTCTGGACGGCTTTCTTGAAGCCCTCTTCATCAACGCCCGACGGAACGCCCTTGTGAATCTGCAAGAAGAACGTCTGGGACGATACGTTGCGGTAGACCCAACTATTCCGGTTCATGCCGGCGCCGGGGTCGCTCGACTCCAGCCGGACGAGTTCCAGCTTGCAGCGTGCTTCCTCGACTGCCTGGGCGGCCGCAACGAGCGCCGTTCCCCACACGACCGCCACACCTACAAATCGGCACGAAAATCTCATAAAAAAATCCTCCCAAAGGAAGACGACACATCAGAAAAACCGCCACCCCAAACACTCTCGATTCAAGGTCCGTATTCTACAATAATCCGAGACGAAAGCAAAGCGATTTGCCCCCCGGTTGGTGAAGGTTAGCAGCCTGTTGAAAAGGGTGCCACTGCTGGCTTGTCCAGCAGTGTGGGGAGAAACACCCGGGGAAACACTGCTGGACAAGCCAGCAGTGGCACCCAAACTCCCGAAATCCGACTTTTTCAACGAGCTGTTGGATGGCTGCGTCGTCCCCCCGGCAAGCCCGTTACGACTCGTCGAGCGGCCCCGAACTTATCTCCACCAAATTCTCTTGTTTCTGAAACACCGTTCCGATCGACAGGGCATTGCACTGCACGCACTCCAGGCAGCGGATACACCTCAGATCGCTCCCTCGCCGCTGCGAAGGATCGCGATGCTTGCACAGGTCGCGGCAAAGCTCGCAGTCGTTGCAATTGCTCGGCTGAAAACGCAAGAACACCAGCGATACATAGTTGCATAAACTGAAGATCGCACCCAGCGGGCAAAAAAGCGTACACCAAGGCCGCCACGTAAAAAGAGTGGCCAGTAGGAACACGATCAAAATGGCCGATTTAGTGATTGTTGGCCAGACGATCGTCTTTTCGGCCATGGATTGTTGCACGCTGTAGGGGACCGACGCCTCCAAAGCTCCCGCCGGACAAAGCCGGCAGAAGAAATACCAGTTTCCGTCTCCAAAATAGTAGGGTATCACCAGCACCAAGCCGACCAGCACCGCATAGCGAGTCCATCCCATCCAGCCGGGCAGCCGCAGCTTGGGCGTGGGAATCTTGCCGATCAGGTCTTGCAGAAACCCGAACGGACAGACCCAGCCGCAGATCAGGCTCCCGAACAACGAACCGACGACCAGCAACACGCCGATCGCCAGCAATGGAATTATGTGCAACGCACAAGAGTTGGCCAGGATGCCGATCGGGCAGGCAAACGTGGCCAGCGGACAGGAATAGCAGTGGAACACCGGCGCGCAAACCCCGTGCCACCGCAGCATCAACGGATCGAGCCAGACCAGCAGAAAACTTGCCTGGACCCAAGGCCGCCAACGGGCCAGCCGCCACTTCTCCCTTCGTGAGTTTTTATTGACCATGGACACCATGATCTCCGGTTACTTCACTCACGTAGGGCAAAAAGCCGGTCCTTCCGTGCTGACGGCCAGGCGGACAAGCTCCCCTTTCTCGTTTAGGGCGATGCCGCCGAAGGTCATCAAAACATTCAGGTTCCATTCAAGTTCGTTGGCGGTGGTTTCGACCGTTTTGATTTTGGTGACGAATCTGACCGGCGGTTGAGAATCCTCCGGGGGCATGCCCGGCATACCGCCGGGAGGCATACCAGGAGCCATACCCGGCAGTCCGAAGGGCATGCCCGGACCCATGCCGGGCGGCATGCCCATCGGCATTTCAGGTTCGACCGGCTCGGCCACGGTGAATTCTTCTTCGATAGTTTCGGTAACGGGCAACCTATGGAAGAAACCGCCGTAGAGGATCGTGCAAGTACCGACGCCAAACAGCAGCAACGGTACGAATCGGAACCCGAAGATCGACCACCGAGCCGGTCTCATTGAAAGAAATCGCAGTCCGGAAAGCGGGTTCTTCATCGTACTTGCCAGAAAACCGCGCAACAGTATTGAAAAAAATGGCGGAGGCGAATGGGAATCGAACCCACCCAGGACCCTTGCGGACCCAACACTGGTTTTGAAGACCAGGGGCGCCACCAGACGCCAGTCACCTCCACAACGGCAAGCGCCCTGCTTTCTTATCGGAAAGCGCTTGCGCTCAACTCGATCTTTTGAATTCGTTATAAAACATCATCATCGGCGAGCCGCCAAAGGTGATCGCCATCCAAGCGGCCTCGTCGATTTCCTCGGCCGAAAACCCCTCTTTCCGGGCCTCGGCGACGTGATGCTTTACACAAGGCTCACACTTTGCCAACACCGAGAGGGCGATTCCCATCGCTCGTTTCGTTCGGGCGTCGAGCCGGCCCGGCTTGTTCACGGCCGCGAGGAACGTCTGGAACTTCGACTCGATCTCCTTGATGCCGGAAGTTTCGTTGCCGGACGGCTCTTTCAGAAGTTCCTGGAGTTCCGGATGCTCGTCCGGATTCGCGCAACAACTCGGCGCGGCCGCTTCTTTCGGGCTGGACGGTTCCGCGGCAGCCGGCGGCGACGGTGATTTTCGCGCGGCGCGTTTCGCCGCGGGTAGCAGGCGGCGGCCTTCGCCGCGGACGTTGATCAGCCCCGTTCCCGCGGCCAAGACGCGGCCGATCACCGCGGCCTCGGAAATTCCCTCCGCGTGCAACCGCTCGACAAACGCCTCGGCCTTCGAGTCGGGCAGCGCGATCAGCAGCCCGCCGGAAGTCTGCGGATCGAAAAAGATTTCCACGCCCGCCGGATCGACTCCATCGACCGCCGCCAGGGCGTCGCCGGACGATTCCCGATTTCGCTCCACTCCGCCGGGAATCACTCCGTCGGCAATGCACTCCAAGACCTCGGGCAGCAGCGGCACGTCGTCCCAAACGATCTCCACGTCCACCTTGCTCGCCGAGGCCATCGACTTCAGGTGGCCCATCAACCCAAAGCCGGTAACGTCGGTGCAGGCATGGGCCTCGAACTCGAACATCAATTCCGAGGCGCGCCGGTTCAAGGCGACCATCGAGCGGCAGGCGGCGGCGACGCTCTCCTCGCTTGCCATGCCGATCTGCCCGGCGAAAGAGATGATTCCGGTGCCCAGCGGTTTGGTCAGCACCAGCCGATCTCCCGGCCGAGCGGCCGCATTGCTGGCGATTCGCCCCGGATCGATCAGTCCGGTGACGGCGAATCCGGCCTTGATTTCGTTGTCCTTGATGCTGTGCCCGCCGATTACAGCCACGGATGCCTCGGCCATTTTGTCCAACCCGCCGCGGAGGATTTGGATGAGGATTTCGTCGGGGAGTTTTCGCGCGGGAAACCCCACGATCGACAGCGCGGAGATCGGTCGCCCGCCCATCGCGTACACGTCGCTCAGCGAATTGGCGGCCGCGATCTGGCCGAAGACGTAAGGATCGTCGGCCGACGGGGAGAAGACGTCCACCGTCTGCACCAACGCCGTTTTCTCGTCCAGCAGATAGACGCCCGCGTCGTCGCCGGCCGGCATTCCAACGAGCACCTTCGGATCGTTCTGGACGGGCAAGGCCGCCATGACCCGCTGCAAAGTGGTCTGGTCGATTTTCGACGCGCAGCCGGCGCTCTCGACCAGTTCGGTGAGACGGATCGGCCCGGTGGGCGGTTCACGCTCTTCGCCCGCACAGGGGCAAATATCTTCATTGCGGAAGATATCGCACGGACACGGTTTTCGGGGATCGCAGATACAGTGTCCCAACTGTATCGAGCGTTGCATCACGCGGCGGCGTTTCTCGATATCCTTCTTAGTCTTCATCGCGGTATCCTTCTTAGTCTTCATCGCGGTTTATCATACTGCTCGCCATCCTCCGCTGCAAGCGGGGGATGGTTTTACTCGGGTGCATTCCGCACTTTGCATGGCCGTTTCGAGGTTCATTCTCCATTACGTGACATCAGTGTTTTGTTGCCCCAAAGGGGCGGCCGTTCACCCAGCCCAGGGCAACGCCCTGGTGTGCGGGAGAGCGAGAACGGCTCGTCGGCCCAACGGGCCAAGGGTTCGCCTCGCGGAACGGTTGGCCCGTTGGGCCGGAAAATCAGATGCGCCGCCCACCCTTCCACAGGGCGTTGCCCTGGGCTGGGAGAACCGGAGGGCCTTCGGCCCAAGGAAACATCATGCTTTCAGCCGTTTTTTTCGGCATGTACCGCATACGGAGAAAAAACGGATGGTAAAGAGTAATCACCGTAAACAACATTACACATTACAAAGTGTGGAATGCACCCGTTTTACTCCTGTCCCCGCAAACGACGTTGCAGAGTCGCTGAGGTGCGAGTAAAATACCACAAGAACATGTTTTGAATTATTCATTTAGCCCCGCCGTGAATACACGGCGGGCCGGATCGACCGTGAAAAACCGCTTGCCCCGGGTGTATTCACCCGGGGCTAAATACTGAAGAGGCGGTTGCAATGCAAGACCAAGATATCGAAGCGACGAATATCGGAAGAGTCGGCTTCTGGTTGGCTTCGGCGCCGTGGCTGGTCTTCCTGCTGTTGTTCGTTCTGCGGCCGGGATGAGGCTCTCCCCTCACGCTCCTTGCAGGAGTGTCCTTACTGCTGCTCCCACCGGCGGCCCTGGTGACCAACATCGTGGCGGTTTTCCGAGACGAGTCGAAAACCTATGCCATTGTCGGTCTGGTGATCAGCGGCCTGACGTGCTCTCTGTGCTTTTTTCCGATGCTCGTGTCGCTGCTGTGTCGGTAAGCGTGGACCGGTATTTCCTCGCAGTTCCCTTCTCGGTCATTTGATTTCCAAGTCGATCTCCTGATGGCCGGGTTTGACCTCTTTTCGTAATGCTGTGTCTCTTGCGGACAGATACCTTTTTGGCACCCGTGAACGCCGGGGCGGCGGCGGGGGCGCCATATCCTCCGCCTCCGCGTCAACCGTTCCGTGGTCTCGACGACGGACGCCGGTCGATGCCGACATGTCCTGGATCGTCACGCGATGCCAACCGATCGATGCGCCGTCCCGTTGATTGTCGCAACGTAAGCGGAACCTGCCGTTCCGGTCGGTAAGTCCCATCGAACGGGGTTTTCCCGGCACGTCCTTTTCCGGCTCGGGGAAGAAAACGATCAGGCAATTGTCCAGCGGCTTGCCGCTGAGCCGCAGAGTCCCTTCGACAGTGGCGGGCAACGGCGCCCGACCGCATCCGAACAACACTGCCCATCCGACAGCGAACAAAGCCGTCCACGCGCTCCGTCGCACGCGATCCAGTCGCCCTGGGTCCTCTCCGACGACACGCCGGAGTTGCATAAGTACAGTCACGGGATGGTCTCCATCTCGCCGCCTTGCCGGGTGCTCAAGGCCCGCAGCGTAATCAAGGGGATCGTTTCCGAAAAAAAGCGTACCGAGCCGTCGCAGAGCGAGATATTGGCCCCGCCGGGATGGCTGCTGCCGAAGGCGCAGGTCCGCATGTCGATGTAATACTTGAAATCCTCGGCGCTGTTGGCCGGCGGCGCCGCCCCGGCCCGGTTGGCGTAGCCGAACGGCAAACGGTAGTTGATCGGCGCGTGGCTGCTGAACGTATTGTGCGACAGCACCAGTCGCGACGCGCCGCACCAGTTGCCGTAGAAGCGGAACTCCCAGTCCCACCCCTCGGCGGCGAACGAGTCGTAGTTGGGATCGTATCGACACCTTTCGCCGAAAAAGAGCGTGTGGCTCGTCCCGTCCGTAATGTCGGCCAGCCGCACGGTACGCAGGTTCGGCACGGGCTGGGAGTCTGGACCGGCCATGAAGAAAATCCCGTCGGTCATCAGGTAGCCCGAGTCGGGATGATACGACCTGGTCCCGGCGTTGCCCCCGTAGCTGGTCACCTTGATATGGCGCGCCGGGGTCGATACGCCTTGGATGTGCTTCGAGCCGTAGTTCAACGGGTTCTCGTTCTCCGACTCCGAGGGGCAAAGCAGGTTCGGCCCTTGGGCCGCAAGCGATTGCATGTCGCCGACGAATGCAAGGTCCGGATCGCTGAAATCCCACTTGTCGTAGAGGTTGTTCATCTCCATGTATGGAAGCAGGAAGATGAAGAGGCTGAACCCACGCTTCCGCACCTTCGGAGAGGTGAAGTTCCAGCCCGAGAGAAAGGCGGGCGGAAACGAGCCGGCCGCGTCGTGATAGAGGTGGGCGGCCAGCGAAATCTGCTTGAGATTGTTGGTGCACTGCATACAGCGGCCCGCTTCCCGGGCAGCCTGTACGGCCGGCAACAACAGTGCGATCAAAATCCCGATGATCGTAATTACGACCAGCAACTCCACCAAGGTAAAACCGTGTAGGGGCTTGCCGCCACGAGATGCCGCGGGGCCGAGTCTACCCACTTGACGGAGCCTGGAGACACTCCAGACCGCGGACCGGGTCCGCTTTCGCGTGGCAGTCAGAAGAGCATCATCAGCCATTTGTTGCGACCTTTCATATCTGGTTCCTTTCGTTCGGTAAACAAAGTGAGCGGCGCAATACCGCTTCCCCAAAATCGCCTGGGGACTGGTCCATTTTTCGGCGGAAAAACGCATTTCGCGGGCAAACGGTTGGCCGAAAACATGGACCTGTCCCCTTCCCGCGGCGCTGTGGCAGATGGCGAGTGAACCTGAGGGTACCCGATCAGATCGACGATGTCAACAAATCGCCGCCCGCTCTGACGGCTTGATTAAAAGCAAGATCGAGGGGTACAATAGGCTAATGCTTTGTCAAACTTTAATTTTCGAGTTGACCGTGTAGCGGGGCCGCTTGCGGCCCGTTGCCGCTGATCGCACAATCGCACAAAAATCCCGGCCGCACGCGGCCCCGCTACACCCGAACATTTAAGCGTGACAAAGCAATAGACTAATAATCCGTAGTGTGGACTGAACCGGACCGGGGGCAGCCGGTCTTTATGCCTAAGCAGGTGGACCATGTCGTCGTCGAAGCAAGAACTCCTGGGCCGAATCCCGTCCGTGGAGGTTCTGCTGCAAGACGTGGAATCGGAAGGTTGGGCCTCCGGAGTCCCGCGGCGGATAATAGTTGACTCCCTCCGGTCGGCGGTCGATCAAACGCGCAAGCGACTGCTCGAATCAACGGCCGACCTCTCCGACCAGGAGCCCCTTGGCAGCCTGTTGAAAAAGTGTGCCACTGCCGGCTTGTCCAGCAGTGCATGGGAGAAACCCCCGGAAATCACTGCTGGACAAGCCAGCAGTGGCACCCAAACTCCCGAAGACCAACTTTTTCAACGGGCTGTTAGGCAAACAATCCTGGCCGACGCCCAACAGCGCGTCGAGTCGGCCGCACGGCCCCACTACCGGAAAGTCGTCAACGCCACGGGTATCATTCTGCACACCGCGCTGGGTCGGGCCGTGTTGCCACCGCGGGCTTTGGATCAAATCAACCGGGAACTGACCGGCTACTCGCTGTTGCAGATCGACCTCGAAACCGGCCAACGGTCGCGGCGCGACGGACGGATCGAAGAGCTTCTCCAACAGTTGACCGGCGCGGAGGCGGCCACCGTGGTCAACAACAACGCCGCCGCCACGGTGATAGTGCTTAACACGGTCGCCGCCGGCAGGGAGGTGATCGTTTCGCGCGGCCAGTTGGTCGAGATCGGCGGTTCCTTCCGCCTGCCCGAGGTCATGGCCGCCGCCGGCGTGACGCTCGTCGAAGTGGGCACCACCAACAAGACGCACCTGAGAGACTACCAACGGGCAATCACCGAGAATACCGCGGCCATCCTGCGCGTGCATCCGAGCAACTATAAGATCGAGGGCTTCACCTCCGAAGTCCCCTTGGCCGATCTCGTCGCCCTGGGGCGCGAGCACGGATTGCCGGTCATCGACGACGTGGGGGCCGGGGCACTCGTCGACTTCTCGCGATTCGGCTTCCAGAAGGAGCCGACGCTTCCCGAATCGGTGGCGACCGGCGCCGACCTGACCACGAGCAGCGCCGACAAGATGATTGCCGGCCCGCAGGGAGGCATCATCCTCGGCCGATCGCGATGGATCGACGCGATTCGCAAAAACCCCCTGGCTCGGATCCTGCGAGTGGACAAACTTACGCTGGCCGCGCTGGAGGCCGCGCTGACCTTGTTTCTCGATGAAGAACGGCTGCCGGAAGAGGTGCCGACGTTTCGGATGCTCTGCCGCGACGTGGACGATCTTGGTGAACAGGCCGAACGAATCGCCGCCGCGATTTCCGCACGCGCGTCGGGCGCTTCGGCCACGGTCATTGACGGTTTTTCGCAGATGGGTAGCGGCTCGTTGCCCACTCAGAATTTGCCCACGCGGCTGGTCGCCGTGGAGGCGAAGGGGTTGGCGGCCGGCCAACTCGCCCGCCGCTTGCGGATGCACGAGCCGCCCGTCTTCGCGCGAGTGCGACACGATCGGGTGACGGCCGATCCGCGCACGCTGCTGGAAGGCGACGAAGAACCGTTGATCGCGGCGTTTTGCGCGGCAATCAACCAAGGAAATGCCCGCGGATGTTGAACCTCACGCTCGGTACCGCCGGACACGTCGACCACGGCAAGACCGCGCTGATCAAGTCGCTTACAGGCTGCGAAACCGACCGTCTTAAGGAGGAGAAAGAGCGCGGCTTGTCGATCGATCTGGGCTACGCTCCCTGCCGCATCGCCGATCTGGAGGTCGGCATCGTCGACGTGCCCGGACACGAGAATTTTATTAAGACCATGGTCGCCGGCGCCTCCGGCATGGACGGCGTGATCCTTGTGGTGGCCGCCGACGACGGCGTCATGCCGCAGACCCGCGAACACCTGCACATCCTCACCCTCCTGGGAGTCCGCCACGGACTGGTAGCGCTGACGAAGATCGACCGCGTCGACGCCGAGCACCGACAACGGGTGCAGGCCGAAGTGGCCGGCTTCTTGCGGGGTACGTTTTTGGAGACCGCCCCGATCTTGCCCTTGTCGAACGTCACGGGCGAAGGATTCGACCCCTTCTTCGACGCCTTGCACAACCTGTTGCGGACCATCCGGCCCAAACGAATCGACGGCGTCTTTCGTCTGCCTTTGGATCGGGCGTTCTCGGCCAAGGGGTTTGGAACGGTGGTGGCGGGCATTCCGATCGCCGGGTCGGCCGCGGTGGGCGACGAACTGCTACTGCTGCCTCACGGCATCACCAGCCGCGTGAAGCGGATCGAGGTTTACGGCCGAGAAAGCCAGCCCATGATGGCCGGACAGTGCGCCGCCATCAACCTGGCACACTGCGACACCCGCGAAATCGCCCGCGGCAACGTGCTCACACTGCCCGGCTATTTCACGCCACAGGAATTCTTTCTCTGCCGGATGCGGCTGTTGCCGGGCGAGAGAATCGCCCTGAAAAACGCCGCCGAGGTTAGGCTCCATACCGGCACTTCGGAGGTCAACGCCGTGCTCTATCTCTTTGAGCCGGGTGAACTGCGCGGCGATGGCGAGCATCTGGTCCAACTGCGCGCCAAGCGGCCGATTGTGGCCGGACCCGGCGATCCGTTCATCGTGCGAACGCTCTCGCCGGTCCAGACCATCGGCGGCGGCATAATCGTCGAAGCCGTCCAGCGCCGGCTGAAACGCAATCGCCCCGGAGTTATGGAAGACCTGAAACAGCGGGCGGCGGCCGTGGGCGACGACGCTCGATTTGTCGAGTACGCCGTCCGCACCACACCGGCGCTGGCCGTCGACAAGGCCAAGCTGGCCCGGCGAACAAAATTGCTCCTTCCCCGAATCGAAGCGATCCTCTCGGGGTTGATCGGAGAGCAAAAGCTGCTGGCCCTGGGCACGAACCTCTATTTGCACCGTGCCACGGCCGACGAAGCCGGCGAAAGACTTTTGGGCCAACTCGCCGAACACCACCGCCGGGCGCCGGAAAGCCCGGGGATGACGCCCGAACAGCTACGCGAGGCGTGCCCTTGGCAAAAACCGGTGCGCGAAAAAATCGTGGCCTTGCTGAAAAGCGCCGGCCGGCTTGTGAAGCAAGACGGGCATTTTGCGCTGCCCGGCCATCGGCCGACTTTTTCCGAGCAAGACGCCGCCTATCTGGACGCAATCGAGACGCATTTCCGGCGGCAGTTGTTCCATCCGCCGGACGCGGCCGAGTTGGCCGAAGCGATCGGCGTCCCGCCGGCGACCATCGACCGGCTCCTGCTCATGCTGCAGGAACACCAGCGGCTAGTGGCGGTGGCCGAAGGGGTGATCTTTCACCGGGAGGCCATCGACCATGCCCGACGGCTGCTGGTCGAGCATATCCAGAAAGAAGGCCGGCTGGAGAGCGTGCAGTTCAAGTATCTGCTCGACACGACGCGAAAGTTCGCTTTGCCGCTGTTGGACTATTTTGATCGCGTGGGCCTGCTGCGCCGCGTGGGCAACACCCGGTTCCTGAAGACGCCGTCATAACCCTGCCTCTTTCCGGGCGGCTGTCATGCTCCAGCGGGTGCATTCCGCACTTTGCGTCGCTTGATTTATTTCTTAGCCCGAAGGGCTTGTAATATGACAGCCCAGGGTTGCCGCGCAGCGGCTACCCTGGGACCAAGGGGGGGGTACAAAAAACCCCAACGGGGTTTCGGAATGGAGACGCCGCTGGGCGCAACCCTTTCAGGGTTGATGTGTGGATGTCTGCCACTAATCCCAGGGTAGTCGCTACGCGACAACCCTGATTCTATGAAAGAGTGGTCCTCCTGGTGGTATAAACGATGTGGCAAGTATTTTACCCATCAAAACCACAGCAGGAGGACCGAGAGATGTTATACCTTGGAATCGACCAGCATCGCAAGCAGTTGACCG
>JAUWNG010000121.1 GCA_030612765.1 Planctomycetota bacterium | reverse complement strand
CGGGCCGCTTCAGCGGTCAGGGGGCGAGCACCCCGACCCCCGACCCCCGAACCCCGAACCCCGAACCCCGAACCCCGAGTCCCTAGCCCCTCCTCCCCGCCATCTCGACCGGGCCTTCGAGGCTCTCGGCCAACTTGCCGAGGGCCTCGGTCTCGATCTGGCGGACCCGCTCGCGGGTCAGACCGAGCGTCTCGCCGATCTCCTTCAACGTTCGCGGCTCGCTGTCCTCCAAGCCGAACCGCATCCGCAACACCGTCGCCTCGCGGGGGTCCATCGTCCGCAACTGCTGCATCACGTGGGCCAGGTTGTCGTGTTCGACAAGCTCTTCCTCGGGCGTCCGCGCCCGCTCGTCCATGACCATCTCGCCCAGCGACCAGCCGGCCTCCGCCTGATCCGTTTGCGGCGTGAGGTTGTAGATGCGGATCGCTTTCTTGATGATCGGCAGTTTCTTTCGCGGCAGCCCCAACACGCGACCGATCTCCTCGGGCGTGGGCGTGCGGCCCAACTCCTCGGTCAGCCGGCTGCTCGCACGCCGCCATTTCGACAACAGTTCGACCATGTACGCCGGGATGCGGATCGTCTTGGCCGTGTTGATCAACGCACGTTTGATCGATTGCTTGATCCAGTAGCTGGCGTAGGTCGAGAAGCGGGTGCCGATGGCCGGATCGAACCCCTCGACCGCCCGCAGCAATCCCAAATTGCCCTCCTCGATCAGGTCTTGCAGGCCGAGTCCCTTGCCGGTGTAGCCGCGGGCGATGTTGACCACCAGCCGAAGGTTCGCCCGGACCATGCGGTCGCGGGCCTGCGTATCGCCTTCTCCGATGGAGACGGCCAAATCATGTTCTTCGTCGGCCGAGAGCAACGCGGTTTCGTTGATCTCGCGTAGATAGGTCTCCAGCGGAGACTGAACGGCTGATGTTTGTCGTTGGCGGGCGGTCTTATTCATCGCGGTCTATACCCTTAGCGGGCCGTTGTGTGTCGGTCACGTAACCGTTCACGGGTTGGGAAAACATCGTCATTCTGAGCGTAGCGAAGAATCTCGGATGAAGGTGCGTTGCGGGCGAGATCCTTCGCTGCGCTCAGGATGACGGGTGCCCCTGTGAACGGTTATGTCGGTCACAGACAACTATCGACGCCGGACGCGAAGGTTCTGCAACCTAGCCCCGCCGCGACGAGATGGGAGGAATGTAGCTATGGTTAGGAGAGTGCCGATGAAAACGGAACCGCCGGAAACGACGAATCGGAAATAGGGATTAAGGTCAAAGGTTCAAGGTCAAAGGTTCAAGGTTCAATGAAATAATTGAACCTTGAACCTTTGACCTTGAACCTTTGACCCAGAACCTTCCGGTAATCACTCGCCTTCGGATTCTGCCGATCCTGCTGGTTTGTTGGAAGCTGATGGATCGACGGGATTCTCAAGCAGTCGATCGTTTATTATCTTGCGGCGAGCAATTCTTCTCGAACGACACGACGAAGTACCGTTTCCAACGGTTCCTCACGATGCCCGATGAATTCCCGCAGTGCATCGTTCAACAGCGTCTGATAGTTTCCACCACCGGCGGCCTCGACCTGCGTCTTGAACCACTCGACGATGTCCTTGTCCAGCCGAATGGTGATCCTCAGTTTATTTTCCGTCGCCGGAACCACCGCGCCGCGCCGGGCCTTGCTGAAATCATAATTGGCTTTCATATTGCCTCGCCTCCGATCTGGTTGCCTTTCTGGCCGATATGATGCGAATGTCTTCCTCGCGCCACGTGTACACGACCACAAGAATCCGGCCGAAGCAGTCCATCCCCATCGTCACGAACCGCTCTTCTTCAAGTTTGTCATCCTCTCTGGTCAGCGCGTTAGGATCCTCAAACACGGCAAAGGTATCCGCGAAAGCGATCCCGTGCTTGCGTCGATTCAACCGGTCTTTGTTTGGATCCCACTCAAACATATTATATTATATGCACAAGTGTATGTACGTGGCAAGCCCTGTTTTCTCGCGGTGTATGACCTGTTACTCGTCTGAGGGAGAAGCGTCCGAGTCTCCCATGACGGATTCCACGGTATGCTCAATGAACTCGTAATCCTCGTCGGGCATATTCATGCTTTCCCGATACTGAAGGGCCTCGGGTTCGGCGTGATAGTCCACCTCGCCATGTTGCGATTCCACGATTTTTTCTATCGAGCCGAATTCCACCCGGAAAAATTCTTTTCGGAAGTTGACTTTGTTCACCCGCTGCTTGTGCAACTCCCGGTGCAAGGCATTTTCGAGCGAAGGAGCGTCATCACATGATATCATCATGTGAACGTCAAAGGGAAACGGTACGGACGCGTCGCCAAGCTCGCGTACCCTGTCTTGGGGTACAAGCCTTCGCGTCATGCCGATCTTGTACACGCCCTCGCCGAAGGAGCCGATGTTGGAAAGAACGTAAACGTGCCCCGCCTTAGTCAATTGCGCCCGAGAGATCGCTCGTTGCGATTTTTCTTCCGCTTCTTTCAACCGAGTCTTGAGAAGTTCAACTTCCGCACTATGCTCATCCTTGGTTTCCCTGAGGGCCTTTTTCAGCGCGGTTTGAATGGCGGCTTTCTCACGTTCCGCGTCCTTGATTTGCTTGTCGATTTCACGAGCCAGCTTTTCCTCTTCCCGAATCTGGGCCTTGATGCGTGCTTGCTCTTGCCGGGCAAACTCATCTCGGACGGCTTGCTCGAAATCGTTTTGCAGATTCTGGACAAGTTCACGCTCCTGTACTTCGGGCACATCGAAACCGATGGATCGGCACGCACCGATCACGTTCAACAACCGCTGCTTGCAACTCGAAAAGTTGTTTGGATTCAACTTGCTGCCGATCCAGGAGACGCTTTCTTTCAGATAACGATCGGCAAATCCATTTGCTTTTTCGTCGATCTCATCCTGTATTTGAGCGAGAGTCGCGTGATCCCGTTCCATTTTCTTCAACTGGACCGACAGGTTAAAACAATCCTGCTTCAAACCGGAGTTTTCTTGCGCAAGTTCATCATATTTGATCTTTCGCGACTCAAAGTCGGCAATCGCTTCATTAAAGCTTTTTTTGCGGTTTTCAAGATCGTATATTTGAGTTGCAATCGCCTCATCAGATGCTTGTTTTCGGTGTGCCTGCTCTAGCTTCTGCCGATCCAGGTCGGCTGACTCCGTCTTCAACCGATTATTCCAACTCTGAACTCTTTGCTTCTCGGTTTGGACGAGCCTGACGTATCCAAAATAACCTATCAACAATGCTGACGCCGCCGCCGCTGCGCCAGCTAAGAAGAGTACAAAATATTCCATGAATCTCTCCGTGCGAATTAACTATTGCGTACTATTGCATTCGATATGATAGTAACCCTCCGTGCCGCATTTCTGGCATAGTATCGACCGAAAAAACAAGTCCTTTCGCCCCTTGCCGCGCACGCCGCAACTTGGACAGCGTCCAAATACTTCCGCGTCGAGGCACGTGCGAAAATGAAGCCGGTAGCTTCTTGCTTCTGATTGCCGGTTTATTATGCCGAGCATATCCCACAATTCAATTATCTTGACCGCCTCTTCTTGAATCACCCCAAGTTCAGTGCGAATGTCACGTTGTAGCATCCCCGGCTGTTTTTCGAGGTGGTTCCAAAGTTTTTGCGCAAGTTGTTCCCGAACTAGAGCAGCTTTGGCCGACGGCAAAAAATCATTCTCGTGTCGCGCGAGAAACCGCGTTGATTCAACGAAATGCAACAATGTCTCTATCGCGGCGTGTTCAAACAAAGGCGGCGCGTACTTGCATATCGTGGTGAACGCCGTCAGTTCGGGTGTCTCTGGAACGATATCCCGCTTCTTGCGATACTTGATCGCCGGTACAACGTGCGGAAAAGCATTGATGCATGCCGAAAAGACAGCCGGGAACTTGCGGTTGTCCACCATCGCGCGAATGGTACGCTCTGAATCGGAATAAGCGTCGTGATGCGCTTCCAATTCCGTGATTTTCATGCCAATTTAGTATATTAACAGGACGTTGATATAGATACCAATACACCGGCTACAATCAGGGCATCTTAACCCACCCTTGATCGGAAGTAAAGCGTACCAAAAAGTATACGTTGACCACTCTTCGTGGTTTGGGGGGATAAGATAGATCAAGGAATGCAACTACGAAAAAAGCCCGCAGGATGTACGTTTCGTGGGCTTGTCGGTCTTCAAGATCAGGAAAAGGTGTCACCCAGCCTCGTCATTTAGAAAAACCGCCACGCAATCAGCATAACCCAAAACGCTCCGCCATACAGGCCCGGGATCAAGTAAAGCGGCGCGCTGCGCCAGCTCGATTCCGGCAGGCGCGCCGCAATCAGCTTCCGGGTGACAAAGGCGCTTAGTGCAACCGCAACCCCCATCAATGCCAAGGCCAGGACCGTGATTGCCGGATCGCGCCAAGACGGCAGCGGCGCCAACCGCGTGGTCTTGTCGAGAATGCGGCGCGCGGTTTCGACACCGAGCGGATCGGCAGCGACGTGCTCCCAATAAGGAATTCTCGAGGTCATTTTTAGCAAGGCTTTGACGGCGTGGGCGGCGGCCATGATCGGGATGAAGGAGATGCCAAACCTGAGCAGATAGTCGCTCAGCGGGAGACGCCCGCCCACCAGGCGGAACGCGCCGAAGGGCAAGAGCCAGAAAAACGCGGGCAAGGCGACGAAGAGCGTCAACGATGTCGCCATGCCGTGTCCCAACACTCCGCTTGTGCCAAGCGCCTGCTCCACTTTCGACGGTGCCCAGAGCAACAGCCCCTTGGTCGTCCCCCATTCGGTGAAGACTTCGTAGATAACAAAACCCGACACCACAAGGCAGAAAGCGGCTTGCGCGGGAGTCAAGGGCTTGAGGTCCAGTATGTCCTTGAACCAGCGTCGCGGGAACCAGCCTGGATTGGGCCGGCCGTCGATCCCGGGATTATTGCGGTCGCAGGCTTTCAGGCATTGGCCGCAGAGCAGGCATTGGGTATTGTCTTCAATCTTGGCCGGTTGGAGTCCGACGCCGCAGCTACGCCCCTGAAACTCATAAGCGGTCTTCTCCGAGACGCACGACCGATCCTTGCACTCCGAACAGACGGACCTGTCGCGCACCCCCCAACCCATCGGCGCGAGCCGCGCGTAAAGCCCCAGCAGATGGCCCACGGGGCACACATGGGCGCAGAAGGTGTTGCGGGAAAACAGCAGTCCGAACGCCACGGCTGCACCGGACAATACCAGCATATAGATCGCCATGCGGAACGGCACACGATGGATGGCCAGCGTGTGGACGCCGACGAACAGAACGAGGACGAAAAAGATCGTGATGACCCAACCGGAACGCAAGAAAGCCGGGGGGTTGCGCTTCAGCCCGACTTTGGAGGCCAGTGAGGCGACCAGTTCCATGGGGCAAACCGCACACCAAACGCGGCCGAGGAACATTGCGGATAGGATGATGAGCGGCCACCAGTAGGACCACACGATCAAGTTCGCCACGTTGGTATTGCGCAGAACCTTGGCAAAGGCCATGTCGCCGGTGTTGGCCGGCAGGCCGCCGATCATCAACATTATAAACACCACCAGCGCCAACAATTGGAACGCGAGTGGAAACCATGTCAGACGAAACAGTCTATTGACCATTCTTGCCATGTCCCCGGAGGGATCAAGGCTCAAGGCCAAAGGTTCAAGGTCCAAAAAATAATTGAACCTTGAACCTTTGACCTTGAACCTTCCGGTAATCACCCGCCGTCGGTTTCCGCCGCTTTCGCCGGCTCCTCGGAAGGCGTCGATTCCTCGGAAGGCGTCGCTTCCTCTTGGGAAACGGGTTCGGTTGCTTCCGCATTGACCGGGTGTTTGAACAGCGGCCCGTTGCCGTCGCCCACGCCGCCCTTGAGTTCGCCGGCGTCGACCGCCGAGGGAGATTTCCCTTCCTGGCCTTCGGCGGCTTCCGCTTCTTCGGCCCATTCCACCCGCTTCCGCGACAGACCGATCTTCCGCTCTTCGGGATCGACCCGCAGCACCTTGACCTCGATCACCTCGCCGACTTTGACGACCTCTTCGGGGTCCTCGACCTTGTGGTCGGCCAGTTCGGAGATGTGTAGAAGTCCTTCCAGGCCGTTTTCCAGGCCGACGAAGACGCCGAAGTTGGTGATCTTGGTGACCGGCCCGCTGATGATCTGGCCCGGCTGATACTTGCCGGGGATGTCGGCCTCCCAGGGATCGTCGGCCATCTGCTTCATGCCCAGGGCGATGCGGCGGCGGTCCTGATCGACCGAGAGCACGCGGCACTCGATCTCCTGGTTCTTCTCGACTATCTCGTTCGGATGGCTGATCTTGCGGGTCCACGACATGTCGCTGACGTGCAACAGGCCGTCGATCCCTTCCTCGATCTCGATAAAGGCGCCGTAGGTGGTCAGGTTGCGGACCGTGCCCTTGACGACGGTGCCGATCGGATAGCGGTCGGCGACGCGGTCCCAGGGGTTCTCCTGGATCTGCTTCATACCCAGCGAGATTTCCTGCTTGTCCTTGTTAATGTTCAACACGACGACTTCGATCTCGTCATCCGGCTGGACCATCTCGCTGGGATGGCTTATCCGGCGGGTCCACGACATCTCGCTGATGTGGACCAGGCCCTCGATTCCTTCCTCGAGCTTGACGAACGCCCCGTAGCTCATCACGTTGACCACCTTGCCCTTGATCCGCGCGTCAATGGAGTACTTCCCCTCGACGTTTTCCCACGGGCTAGGCGTCAGTTGTTTCAAGCCCAAGGCGATCTTTTCCTTCTCGTGGTCGATGTGCAGGATTTGCACCTCCAACTCCTGGTCGATCGAGACTACTTCGGAAGGATGGTTGATCCGGCCCCAACTCATGTCGGTGATGTGCAGCAGGCCGTCGATTCCACCGAGGTCCACGAACGCGCCGAAGTCGGCGATGTTCTTCACCACGCCCTTGCGGCGTTGGCCGACCTCAATGTTCTCCAGCAGTTGGGCCTTCTTCTCGGCACGCTCGGCTTCGATCAACGCACGCCGGCTGACTACAATGTTCCGCCGCGCATCGTCGATTTTCAGCACCAGGCATTGGATAGTCCGGCCAAGATAGTCGCCGATGTCGGCCGGGCGGCGGACGTCCACCTGGCTGGCCGGAAGGAACACGTTCACGCCGATGTCGACCAGCAACCCGCCCTTGATCTTCCGCGTGGCCACGCCGGTCACCACGTCGCCTTCCTTGACCGTTTCCATGACCTTCATCCAGGCCTCGATCTTCTCGGCCTTGCGCTTGCTGAGCGTGATCATGCCGCGCGAGTCGTCCACCAGGCCGTGGATGTCCTCCACGTCTTCGATGAGGACTTTCACTTTCGCGCCCGGCTCGGGCAACTTCTCGCCTTCATCCCATTCGTTGTGGAAGATGATGCCTTCGCTTTTATAACCGACGTCGACCAGCACCACGTCGCCTTCGACGCGCAGGACCGTGCCTTCGACGATCTTGTTCAACTCCATTTCCTGGGTTGTCCAGGCGATCTCTTCGGCCGGCGTGCCGTCGAGCGCTTCATCCAGTTCCTGTTGCCATTCTTCCTCGGTAAGGTCCAGTCCACGGATAAGGTTACGGTTGACCATAAAATTCTCGGAATCCGACTTGTTTCGACGCGCACACCACCCCGTTCACCCGGCCTCCCGAACACCAAGAGACTCCCCGCGGGCCATCGAGTAGAACCCAGTAGTATACAGACTTTGCGTTGGATCGACAATGGCAGGGCCAATAAGTGCGATTTACACGGGTGCATTCCGCACTTTGCGTCGTTTGATTTATCTTTTAGCCCGAAGGGCTTGTAATATGACAGCCCAGAGTTGCCGCGCAGCGGCTACCCTGGGGACAAGGACAAGGGGGGGTGCGGAAAACCCCAACGGGGTTTCGGAATGGAGACGCCGCTGGGCGCAACCCTTTCAGGGTTGATGTGTGGATGTCTGCCACTAACCCGCATTTCTCACCACGGTGTGCCACTGCTTGGAACAAGCAGTGCTGGGGCAATGGGTTACGCTCGGCACTGCTTCTGCGAAGCAGTGGCACACTGTTGCCAATTCTCCTTGTGTGGTGAGAAATGCGGGCTAATCCCAGGGTAGTCGCTGCGCGACAACCCTGGGCTATCTTCTGAAAAGCCCTTCGGGCTAACAAAGTGTGGAATGCACCCGATTTGCACCCACACAGCGTGGCTTTACGGTATTGCTATTGCCCCGACGTGGCCCCGCCGGTACAAAATGTACCCTGTCCGCGCCTCTGCGCCGCCGAAAAACAAAACCGTGGATTGCCCATGTCTTGCGCGAATCGTTGTCTCCGGCTGTTGATGCAAGCCGTTGTCTGGTTGTCGGTTACGGCTGCCATGCCGGTCCCGGCCGAGACGCCCGAACCACCGTCCGACGAAGCGCTGATCGAACGGATCAACTCGGGCAAAAAGCAACTCGACGAGAAGAGCGATCTCGACGAGTCGTTGAAGACCGAGGCCCGGGAGTTGTTCGACAAGGCCCTGGCCGAGATGGAGAAGGCGAAGGCCGCGGGCGTACAGATCGCCACCTTCGAGCAGCGAGTGGCCCAGGCCCCGAATGATCTTGAGCGGACGAAGGCCGAATTGGCTGCATTACCGGCCAAGCCGAGCGAAACCAGCTTCGAGGGGGTCGCGCTGCCGGAGATCGAGCAAAATGTCTCCAAGTGGGAGGCGGACCTGGACCGTTGGCGGAAGGAATTGGCCGAAGTCGATAGCGAATTGAAGGGTCGCGCCGGACGTCGGGCGGAAATACCCGAGCGGACCGCCGACGCCCAACAGGTCTTGACCGAGGCGAACAACGAGTTGAAGGCCCTCGCGCCCGCCGACGCTGGTCCGCCGGTTCAAGCGGCCCGGAGGTTGCTGCTATTGGCCCGGCAGCGGGCCGCCGAGCATGAGATTCTGGCCTGCGAGAAGGAACTGAAGGCATACGACGCGCGGGCGGAGTTGCTGCCGCTGCTGCGCGATTTGGGCGCCAGGCGGGTGGCGCTGGCCGATGGGAAAATCAAACGCTTGCAGAAGATCGTCAACGGTCGCCGGCAACAAGAGACTGAGCAGCAGGCGCGTAACGCGGCGTGGGAGGCCAGCCAGGCTCATCCCGCCGTGCAGCGGTTGATGGAGGAAAACACCAATTTGACCGAGTTGCGGAAGTCGTTGGCCAAGCAGATCGCCGACACTACGCGACAGTTTGAAGAGGTCGACGCTCAACTCGGCCAATTGAGGGATGAGTTCGCTTCGATCAAGAAAAAAGTCAACGCGGTCGGGCTGGCGAACGTCATCGGCGTGATGTTGCGGAAGCGAAGGGCGGCGCTGCCCGAGGTGCGCAACTATCGCCGCAACGTCGGACTCCGGCAGGAAGCAATGGGAGCCGGAGAACTCGCGCGGCTCAAACTCCAAGAGAAACGATTCGAGTTGTCCAATCTCGGTCAGCAGACGCAAACCGTGCTGAAAGACTTGGATTTGTCCGCTCAAGGCGGCAATCAGACCGAATTGGAGACGGCGGTCAGCGAGGCGTTGGAGGCGAAACGAAATTATCTCGACGCCCTAAATACCGACCACGAAACCTACTACGAGAATTTAGTCAAACTCAAGACCGCCGAGCAGGAGCTTATCGACGAGACGGAGCGCTGCCGCCGATTTATCGACGAGCGGGTGCTTTGGATCGCCAGCGCCGCGCCGTTGGGTTTGGCCGAGGCGGCCCACTCGGGAAAAGCGCTGGCCTGGCTGGCCGGACCGGAGGCCTGGCTCGACGCCGGCCGGACGCTGGCCGGCGATGCCCGACGGAAGCCGATTATTTGGACCGTCGCGCTGGCCGTGGTTCTGCTGCTGATCTTCTGGCGGCGACGGTTCCGTCTGCGAATCGCGGAAATCGGCGAAAAGGCAGCGCGGGGAAGCTGTTACCGCTTTCTGCCGACCGTCGAGACGGTGGCGCTGACGGCGTTGGCCGCCGTGGTTTGGCCGGCGCTGGTCTGGTGGCTGGGATGGCGGTTGACTATGGCCGACGACGCAAGCGATTTTTGCAAGGCGGTTGGGGCGGGCTTGATTATTGGCGCCGGCGTCTACCTCGTGCAGAAATTGCTCTGGCAGGCGTGCTGCGGCAAGGGGTTGGGCGAGGCCCATTTCGGCTGGTCGGCATCCGCGCTGAAGCTGCTGCGACATAATCTCCGTTGGCTCGGCATGTCGGTTCTTCCGCTGGCCTTCATCGCGGTGGTGATGGGGAGCCAGGACAACGGCGAGTGGGACAATTCGTTGGGCCGAATCTGCTTCGTCGCGGCGATCTCCTGTTTCGCAATTTTCACGCAGCGGATTTTGCGACCGACCGGCGGCGTTTTTCAGGCGATTATCGCCTACCAACGCGGCGGCTGGCTCGATCGTTTCCGCTACCTATGGTATCCGTCGGCCGTTCTGATTCCGGCGTCGCTGGCCGCTCTGGCGGCGGCCGGCTACTACTACACGGCCCAACATCTCGCCGTGCGATTGGCCGCGACCATCTGCCTGTTGGTCGGTGCGGTAATGCTCCGCGCGGTGCTGCTGCGGTGGATTTTGGTGAACAAGCGGAAGCTGGCCATCGGTGAGGCCCGCAAACGCCGCGCCGCCCAATGCGAGGCCGCCGGGGGCGACGAGGCGCCGGCCGCCGCCGAATTGCCGGCCTCGAACGAACCGGATCGGGACGTGGCGATCATCGACGCCCAGACCCGGCGGCTTGTCGAATATTCGCTGGCCATGGCCGCGGCGCTGGCCTTATGGTTTGCGTGGGTAGACGTATTGCCGGCGCTGAACATCCTGAACAGCTTCAAGATTCCGCAGACCGACCTTACGCTGGCCAACTTGGGGCTGGCGGCGCTGATCCTGGCGACGACCACGATCGCCGCCAAAAACATCCCCGGCCTGTTGGAAATGGCAGTCCTCCAATACCTTCCGCTAGACGCCGGCGCGCGGTACGCCGTGGCCACCATTTCACGCTATTTTATCACCATCGCGGGAACGATCTTCTGTTTCACCGCGCTGGGCGTCGGATGGTCGAAGGTCCAATGGCTGGTGGCCGCCATGAGCTTGGGACTGGGCTTCGGGCTACAGGAGATTTTCGCCAATTTCGTCTCCGGCCTGATTATTCTCTTCGAGCGGCCGATCCGCGTGGGAGACGTGGTCACCATCGGCGACACCAGTGGCGTAGTGTCGCGAATCCGTATTCGGGCGACCACCATCACCGACTGGGACCGCAAGGAATTGATTATTCCCAACAAGGAGTTCATCACCGGCCGGGTGTTGAACTGGACACTCTCGAACCAGGTGAATCGGGTGGTCGTCGAGGTTGGAGTGGCATACGGCGCCGACACCGAGTTGGCGACCCGGATTCTCACGGAAGTCGCTCATAACCATCCCATCGTTCTGAAGGATCCGCCGCCGCACGTAGTGTTCGATTCCTTTGGCGCAAGCGCGTTGAATTTTGTAATGCGATGCTACTTGCCAAACATGGAAAACCGGCTTACGGTAATCCATGACTTGCACATAGCGGTGGACCGCGAGTTCCGCGCGGCGGGCATAGAAATCGCCTTCCCGCAACAGGACGTTCACATCCGCTCGCTCAACGTTCCAATACCCATGATTTCCGGTTTAGCCGACGAGCCAGCTCGCCGCGGGCACAACCAATCCGAAACCGGGGCGAACAAGTTGGCCGGCTGACAGTCCGTTGAAAAAGTCGGTTTTCGAGAGTTCGGGTGCCACTGCTGGCTTGTCCAGCAGTGTTTTCCGGGAGTATCCCCCATGCACTGCTGGGCAAGCCAGCAGTGGCGCCCTTTTTCAACAGGCTGTTAAACGGCAATGCGAACGGGCGGTGATATGCCTACCCCTCTCTATCGCCGCGTGGACGCGGCGGCTAAACTGAATCGCCGCGTGGACGCGGCGGCTAAACTAATCCCCAATCCCTTGCCATGCCTCCATCCGAACACTTTCCGCCGGCCGAGAATGCCGACCACGAGGGATTGGTCGGATTCGGCGGAGAGCTGTCGCCCGAGTGGTTGTTGGACGCATATCGCCACGGCATCTTTCCTTGGCCGATAACCGACCTCGATACCCCGCTGGCCTGGTGGTCGCCCGACCCGAGGGCCATTATCGAGTTCGACCGGTTCCACGTCTCGCGGCGGTTGCGGCGGACCTGTCGGAGCGGGAAGTTTCAAGTGACCCGTGACCGGGATTTCGCCGGCGTCATCGGCAGTTGCGCCATGGTCCCCAGCCGACGAGGCCAAACCTGGCTGACGCTCGATATGATCGACGCCTACGTCCGACTCCACGAGTTGGGCCACGCCCATAGCGTCGAAATATGGCATCAGAACGAGTTGGCCGGAGGCGTTTACGGAGTGACGATCGGCGGGCTGTTCGCGGCCGAGTCGAAGTTTTTTCGGGTCCGCGACGCCTCGAAGGTGGCGTTGGTCCATTTGGTCGAACATTTGCGCGAGCGTGGTTTTTCGCTGTTGGACATCCAACAGCTTTCGCCCCACGCGGCCCGTCTGGGCGCCGTGGCGATTCCGCGGACCGAGTATCTTGCCCGGCTGTCCGCGGCCGTCGAGCAGCCGGTGACGTTTGAGGGGCGAGGGCCGAGGGCGGGGGGGTGAGCGTGTAGCCGCCGCGGCCGCGCGACGCGGGGGGCAGGGAGCGGCC
>JAUWNG010000045.1 GCA_030612765.1 Planctomycetota bacterium | reverse complement strand
AGTTCCTTTCGGGAGTCGCGGAATTGTTCCATGTAGCCCGCCGTGACTACCATGTAGCCGGCCGTTAATAGCATTTAGCCCGCCGTGAATACCATTTAGCCCGCCGTGAATACCATTTAGCCCGCCGTGAATACACGGCGGGGAAGAGTGGTTGGACGCACCAGACCGTGCCCCGGGTGTATTCACCCGGGGCTAAATAGCTGTTTAGCTCGCATTTCATTATCTTCGGGAATTTAGTATGGTATATCCGCTGGAATGAGAATGTTATTGAAACGCACCGCAATGGATTTCCGGCACTCAATACTCTTTGTCAATACTTGTCTCATTTTGTCGCCGAAAAAACCATTCCGCCACACTGGAGGGAACGAGATGATCCATAAAACGGTCAAACTCCGTGACGCCGGAGGGGAAGACGCCTTTTTAACGCCGGCCTACGGCTCGCGGGCGATGAGCGAGCCGGTGCCGAAATACGAACTGTCCGAGAAGGGCCTGCCGCCGCAGATCGTCTACGACCTGATCCACGACGAACTGATCCTCGACGGCAACTCGCGTCTGAACCTGGCCACCTTCGTCACTACCTGGATGGAGGACGAGGCCAAACGGCTGATGGCCGAAACGTTCGACAAGAACATGATCGACAAGGACGAGTATCCGCAAACCGCCGAGATCGAGCTGCGCTGCGTCAATATGCTCTCGCGGCTGTGGAACGCACGGGCCGAGAACGAAGCCGTCGGATGCTCGACGATCGGCTCCAGCGAGGCCGCCATGCTCGGCGGAATGGCCATGAAGTGGAAGTGGCGGCAGCGGATGAAAGACAAAGGCAAACCGGCCGACAAGCCGAACATGGTCATGGGCATCAACGTCCAGGTCTGCTGGGAAAAGTTCTGCCGCTACTGGGAGATCGAGCCGCGACGGGCGCCGATGGAAGGCGACCGGTTCTGTCTCACCGCCGAGGAGGCGGTAAAGCTGATCGACGAAAACACGATCGGCGTCGTGGCCATCATGGGCAGCACGTTCGACGGCCGATACGAGAACGTCAAGGAGATCAACGACGCGCTGGTCAAGCTCAACGCGAAGACCGGCTGGGAGGTGCCGATCCACGTCGATGGCGCGAGCGGCGGATTCGTGGCGCCGTTCTTGCAGCCGAAGCTGGAGTGGGACTTTCGCCTCCCGTTGGTAAAGTCGATCAACGCCTCGGGCCACAAGTTCGGGCTGGTCTTTCCCGGGGTCGGCTGGATCGTCTGGCGCGACAAGGCGGAACTGCCCGAAGAGTTGATCTTCCACTGCAACTACCTTGGGGGCGACCTGCCCAATTTCGCGCTAAATTTCTCCCGCCCCGGCAACCAGATCGTCGCCCAGTATTACAATTTCCTGCGCTTGGGCCGCGAGGGCTATCGCCGCATCCACCAGACCAGCCAAGACGTGGCGTTGTTTTTGTCGGGCCGGATCGCCGAGATGGGGCCGTTCGATCTGATCTCCGACGGCGGCGACATTCCGGTCTTCGCTTTCACCACCAACGGCAAGGCCAACTTCAGCGCGTTCGACATGTCCGCAAAGCTCCGCGAGCGCGGCTGGTTGGTGCCCGCCTATACGTTCCCGAAGAACCGCGAGGACCTGGCCGTATTGCGATGCGTGTGCAAGGAAGGTTTTACCCGCGACATGGCCGACATGTTGCTGCGGGACTTGCGCGTGGCGGTGGACCACTTCGCGTCGCTTACGACCCACAAGCCGCGCACGGCCGGGGCCGGCTTCCACCACTAGCAAAGTAGGCCGGGTTGCAACCCGGCGAACATGCTGGATGCCTTTGGTGGCGGACTCACTTCTGCTCGGGCGCAGGCATGCGGACGACCAGGTCATCCCAGTCTTCGCCTTTCTTGCGGTCCTGGTAGCTTTTCGCCCCGTCATCCTTGCCGTTGACACCGACGCTATAGAGCAGATAGCCCTTGCCTTCGAGCCGATAATGCAACTCGGAGTCGATGAAGACGTCCTTGGGCACTTCCTCAACGTAGTTCGGCACGAGGTCGGCGAGCTTTGCCGGGTACGCGCCGTGATCGGCGCGGTATGAGGCCAAGGCGAAGCCAAGCTTGTCCAACTCGAATCGCATGGTCCAGTGGTCCTCGACCTGGATGTAATGTGGTAGTAGGGGAGAATAAATGGTCAGCAGGACCTGGCTGAACCGCTCGGAAAGGGCCTTGCGCGGGTCGCCGAGCATCAACTCGTCCAAGGATTTTGCGTCCGCTGCTGTCTTCTTGAGCTTGCGGAGATCGTCCTCGACCTTGCTCAGCGCTTCCCTCTGCTCAGCTCGGGTGGGCTTGCTAAAAGCATCGGCTATCCGGTCGAACCAGGAGTTGCCCTCGCGAAGGACGAGGTCCCAATCAATCGCCGTGTCGGCGCCATAGTAAATCATCGACTTGATGGTATCATTAAGCTCTTTTAGCTCCGATACGTCTAGCGCCAGTGCGTCATCACACCAAGCCAATGAAGCAGGCCCCTGCCGGGAATAATCCGCTACATTATTTAGATACGTAAACCGCTCCGCAACGTCGAGCTTGTCGGCCATCTTGGGCATTGCCGGCAACCGGTTGAGATCCTCCCGCATCTTCGCAACCTGGGTCGCGGTGAGATGGGCGTGTTGTAGCAGGGCTTGGTCCCCAGTACATGCCGTCTCCTCGATGGAAAACGCAACCATAGCGTCGATCACTGTCGGGCTTTGCCCGGCTAGTCGGGCGAGCCGGTGACAGCTCAACAGATCCTGCCAAGCCTCTTCCAACTTGCCCTCGCCCAGTCGCAACATCGCCCGAGCGCATAGCGCCTGGGCAATATCGCGGTAATACTGGTTGGCCGGGAAGAGAACGGCGATAAGCGAAGTCCTCTCTCCACAGCACAGCGGATCATAGCGACGCGGACGCTTCGACGCCTCGACTACCAGCGCTAGCGGTTTCTCATTGGCCGCGAGCCACTGGGCAAGCACGGGGAACTCTTGTGGCGACCACGGCCGCCTCATGGCCAGATTCAACAGGTCCCATGCGTTGTCTGGTGTTCCTGCTTCCGGTTTTGCGTCTGGTGGTTTCGCGCTATTCTTCCGACGAGCGACGTAGTTGTCGAGATCGACGAAGTAGTTTCCCTTCTCGGGCAGCGGCGGGATACCGAGCATCCGGAAGTATTTGTCGCGGTATTCCGGGGAAATTTCTTCCGGCCCCACGGCCTTCCAGAACGGCACGGCTGCGTTGTTCTCGGACGTAACGCCCTGGCTGGAACGCCGGTTCAACGCGGCGACATAATCCACGGAGCCGTCTTTTTGCAGCGGCCCGGTGATGTATGTCGTCTCCTCGGAAATCGTGTAGTTCGGATGCAATCTGTTGACTGCCTGATCGTATCGAGCCTTCAGATGAACGATAGCGGTGGTATTGATAAGAACATGAGCAAGCACTAGCGGAAGAAGACTCCTGAACTTGATCCGCCACGCTCCGACTATCATGCCAAACAAAAACGCGTAGACCGAAGTGAACAAGGCGAGCGAATTGAACAATCCCCACGTGTAAAGGTGGAAAAGACCAAAAAGGAGGGACTGTATCAACAGTGCGATGCCCGAGCGGGTGAGTTTTCTCAACTGTTCCAGGAGATAGCCGCGAAAGAAGATTTCTTCAGCGAGAGGCGCAATGAAAATACCCGCGATTCCAAGGAAGACGACTCCTGTCGGCGTAACCGGTCCCGAAAACGGTCTTGGAGGGGGGCGGCCCACGAAGGTGGCCGCCAGTGCGGCGACAAGTACCTTCGAGACGATCAGGAGTAAGACCATTCCCAAGAACCATGCCCATTGCCGCCGCGAACCGGGCAACCACTGAGTATCGAAACCCGCGGCCCGGGGGGCCATTCTCGCCAGCAGGAAAGGCAAGCAGGCGATCATGCCGTAGTAAAGGAACAAACAGGCGGGAAGCCAGTCGCCCAGATCGGTCGAGAAGAAAATGTCTTTTGAAAGTTCCGCTACTATGAGCGCGACGATCAAGATGCCAAGGATGCAACCTCGATGCCCAATTATCTGCCGGTCGGCGTCAAGAGTGTTCTCATCCCGGGATACAGATTCCATCCTTTCACGTTCGTCTGTGTTCATCTGTGGTTCCTGTTCAAGACTTCCATGCGCACCAGGGAGTTCCTGTCAGAACATATCTTCGACCGAGCAGGTTAACATGTCAATAAGCCGGCAGAGGCAACTCGGGTGGATTCGGCGGTTTGGCCGGTGCTGGCGACGGTCAATGAAGTCAGTAAGTAGGCCGGGTTGCAACCCGGCGAACATTCCGCCGGGTCACGACCCGGCCTACTCTTCCGGCTTGGCCACGAAGCGGTAGCCGGCGTCGCGGATGGTGAGGAAGTGGCGGGGCTGAGAGGGGTCCGGCTCGAACGTCTTTCGCAGCCGACGAATGAACTGGTCGGGGGCGCGGGTGTTGATCGTGCCGGGCATACCCCAAACGTTTTCCAGCAACTCGCCGCGGGGAATCACCCGACCCTCGTTGTCCACGAAGTAACGCAACAGCGTCATCTCGAGTTGCGTCAGACGGACCGGTTCGCCGCGGACGGTCGCCTCGAAGGTCTCGAAGTTCACCTTGGCGTCGGCGAACTCGAACCGCGGCCGGTCGCCCGGCTGTTTCCGTCGCTGCTGTTGCTGACGGCTGTGAAAGCAAAACAGGTTCTTTATCCGGCTGAGAAACTCGTCCAGGTCGAACGGCTTGGTCAGATACTGGTTGGCGCCGGAGTCGAACCCGCGGGTGCGGTCCTCGGTCAAGGTTCGGGCGGTCAGTATCAGCACGGGCGTATCCATGTCGAACGCCCGAAGCGCCTCGCAAACCGCGTAGCCGCTCATGCCCGGCAGCATCAGGTCGAGGATCACCAGATCGACTTCGCCGGGTTTCTCGCGGAGGATGTTCAGGGCCGAAGGTCCGTCGCCGACGGTGGTAACGCGGTAGCCCTCGGCCAGCAGGTTGTACTTGATGCCCGCGGCCAGGTGTTCTTCGTCCTCGACGACCAGGATGTGTTCGTTGTCGGGCATGTGAACTTGCTTGGCCGCCGTGCCGGCGGCCGCTAAACGGACTGTGGGGGTAATTCGCTTTCTGGTCGGCCGGGCAGTTGCACCTCGAATACGGTTCCCTGCCCGTGGTCGGGGTCGCGGACGCGGATCGAGCCGCGCAAGCGGCGGACCAGCGTTCGGGTGATGTAGAGTCCCAATCCGGTGCCGGGCTTTTCGCGCTCCAATTCCAGCCCCAGACGGACGAAGCGGCCGAAAATCTTCCGCCGCAGGTGCAAGGGTATTCCTCGTCCGTTGTCGGCGATCCGCACGATCACCCGCCCGTTGCCCGTCGGCCGCAGGCTCACTTCGACTTGCGGCGTCGCGCCGGCGTACTTCACCGCGTTGTCGATCAGGTTGCGGAAGATAATGTCCAGGTCCATCCGATGCGCGAGGACAATGCACGGTTGCAGGTCGAACCGTACGACGTCGGCCGGCACGCGATAGTTCATGCAGACCGACGCCGCGCAGTCCCGCAGCAGTCCGGCCAATTCCACGTTCTCGAGGTCGTCGTCCGACCGCTCGGCGTCCAGCCGTCCGGTCTCGAGCATCTGGTTTATCAGATGGTCCAGCCGTTCGAGGTCTTCGAGCATCGAGCGGTGGAAGTCGGCCTGCACCTGCCGATCGACCTGGTGGCGGCTGAGCGTTTGCAGGTAGAGTTTCATCGAGGCGATCGGCGACTTCAATTCGTGGGTGACGCTGTCGATGAAGTTCGACTGCCGCCGAGTGAGATTGATGGCCTTGATCGAAAGGATCAGGTACAGAACCACACCGACCAGCAGCAGGAGGATGAAGGTCGATCCGATCGAGAGCAACGCCCAATAGACGCCGGAGTGGCTGGTGTCTTCCATCGCGCCGAATACCGACAGCAGCACCCAGCCGACCGTAAGCACGATCAGCAGGGAGATCATGGCAATCGCCAGCAGGATCGGCATGCTTAGTGAACGTCGCGAGGGCATAATTGTACGGAATGAAATGCAGCCCGGCCGACCGTCAACTAGAAATCAGAGGGCCGGCGCAGCGAGCTTCTTGGTCGTGATTCTCATACCCATTGCCAATATATCTCAGGAACATTCAATACTCTATTGCATTTTCGGCTTTTCACTCTCGGTGGTCGGTTGCCGCCATGTTTCCCCAATGCCCTGCAGCGCCGAAGCGACCACTTTCTGATCCAAGTGAAGTCCAGCCGCGATAAGCGATTCAAGCACATCGGTCGCCGAAGGGATTATGCCTTTCCGCTTGGCGCGAAGCACCACGCCCAGTGTTCCAATAACCTCGATCCGCATGGTCTTGGCACAAGTTCGAGCGGCGGAATCATCGAGAACGACGGTTGCCGAGTTTCTCTCCAAGGCAACGGCTAGGACGGCTGTTTCCCCCGGCCCCAATCCCCATTCGACTAATTCCGTCGGAACGTCTTGTGGAGAAACAATAATTCCCCAACCATGTTCAAAAATCTGTCGAGCCGGATCTGAAAGAGGTCCATCGAGAATTTCCGCGACCACCGGCTGCGGAACTAATAGTTCTCGACACATCGTTGTCAGCAGCGAAAGCTGATCTATCTTGGCCAGCGAAATGATCGGCGAAGTGTTTGTGATCCACGTATCATTCACGACCCGCCTCGTCGATAATTTCTTCCGCTGACGACTGGAACGGCGAGACGCTGAACCGACCGAGCGCGTCGAGGAATTCGGCGCGAGAGAGGCCCGCAATTTTCGCCGCGCGCTCCTGGGATATTCGCCGCAACTCGTACCATTTAACGGCGGCCGCCAACCGCAATTCGCGCGCGAACGCATCGGGCGCCGCATGGAACACGGCCAGCGCTTCCTCGGGCATCTCGATTGTCACGTGAACCATTGCAACATGTCTCCCAAAAAGGGGGCGATGGCCCTTGCCTTACAGCAGTTAAAACATTACGGCCATTCATTGTCTACTTTACCCTTTCGGATGCGATTACACCAGTAGCGGTGGCAGTGGTGTCCACACCCCTCGACTTGGGAGCGGCGACGACATTGGGGCGCCGTGGAACTATTACCGAGCTATTACACAACGCATACATAGTGGCCATTCGGGTTGAGGCGACAACCAATATAATAGATTACTCGGATCAGAGAAGAACCTGCAAGTTATATGGAGTCCAGAGAAGAACCTGCAAGTTATATGGAGTCCCACGCCCGTGAAGTCACACCGTTTGCCCGTTGAACCCACCCAACATTGTTCTCGCGCCTCGCACCCGGCCGGATCGCGAGCCAGAGTGCTGCTCACCAGCGTCTTCGGTCCCTACGGTCAAGACGACCAGTACGGCAGCCGTCGGTTGAACCCGATGGAGCTTTATCATAATCAGGTTACGCGCACTCAAGGCGCGTTCTCGCTGCGGATGTTTCATCGCAGTTGGGGGCTGATGATGATTCAGTCGAACATCGCCGCCCCATGCACGCTGTTGGACTTCCCCACGCTGGACCGCTTCATCGAGGAGCTTCGCACGCACCGCTACGACGTGGTCGGCATCTCGTCGATCATTCCCAACCAGTACAAAGTCAAAAAGATGTGCGAATTGATTCGGCAGTATCAGCCGGACGCCGAGATCGTCGTCGGCGGGCACATCGCCAACGTACCCAATCTGGCCGAGCGGATCGACGCCGACCACGTCGTCCGCGGCGAGGGCGTGCGCTGGTTCCGCCGATACCTCGGCGAGGACGAAGACCAACCGCTCCGCCATCCGATAATCTCCTCGGGCGTCGGCACGCGGAACCTGGGCGTCGATACGTCCGAGCGCAGCGAAGACGTGGCCGCCACGATCATCCCTTCGGTCGGTTGCCCGCTGGGATGCAACTTCTGCTCCACCTCGGCCATGTTCGGCGGCAAGGGGAAATGGGTAGATTTCTATCGGACCGGCGACGAACTGTTCGACGTAATATGCCAGGTCGAACGCGAGATGGGCGTCAGTTCGTTCTTCATCATGGACGAAAACTTTCTCTTCCATCGCCGCCGCGCCCTGCGGCTGCTGGAACTGATCGAGCAGCACGAAAAGTCCTGGTCGCTCTACGTCTTCAGTTCGGCCAACGTGCTCCGTTCGTACTCGATCGAGCAACTTATCCGGCTGGGTATTTCCTGGGTCTGGATGGGCATCGAGGGGCGCGACAGCCAATACGCCAAACTCGCCGGCACGGACACCTTCGAGTTGGTCCGCACGTTGCAATCGCACGGCATCCGCGTACTCGGCTCGACGATCCTCGGCCTGGAGAGCCATACGCCGGAGAACATCGACGAGGCGATCGACCACGCCGTCCGGCACGACACCGATTTTCACCAGTTCATGCTCTACACGCCCATCCCCGGCACGCCGCTGCACGCGGAGCTTTCGGCCGCCGGCCTGATGAAGGACGAGAGCGAGTACCACCAGAGCGACATTCACGGGCAGTCGATCCTCAACTATCGCCACCCGTCGCTCAATGACGAGCAAACCGCCGAGATCATGCTCCGGGCCTTCGACCGCGATTTCCAGATCAACGGTCCGAGCACCGTGCGGATCGTCCGCACCACGTTGGCCGGCTGGAAGCGGCACAAGAACCACGCGGATCCGTGCGTCCGCCGCCGCTACGCCTGGGAGGTCCGCGATCTGGCCACCATGTTCTCCACGGTGGTCGCCGCGTCGAAGCTCTACTACCGCCACGATCCGGTGATGCACGCCAGGATGTCGGCGTTGTTGCGCGAGTTGCATGCCGAGTTCGGCTGGAAGTCGCGTCTTTCGGCGGCCATCGGCGGTCGCTGGCTATTGGGCCGTATTCGCAAGGAAGAAAAGCGGCTGGCCGCCGGATTCAGCCACGAGCCGCCTACCTTCTGCGAGCGAAACGCCTCGGTCGTGAACCGTCCCGAGTTGCCGCTCTGCCGCTCCACCGACCCGCCGGTTACCCCGCCGCCGCCCGCGCGGCCGATCGTCGTTCCCACTGAGCCGGTGCGGGAACACGAGTTGGTGAGCGTGTAAAAGTAGCAGGCACACTCCGTGTGCCGTTCGCGAGAATAGCGTACCACTGTGCCACCCAGCCCGCATGCTTCCCTTTTTTTGCTACGACGACCAGTACGCAATCGCACCCCAGACCAGGAACACTACTGCCGCCGCCGCTGCTACCATATTCACCATCGTAATCCAATTGGGAATGTCCGTCGCATCGCACAAATCCACCTGGATTTGCATCTCGTTCCAATATCGTTCGGCTTCTGGAGAGCCCTGTTCAAACTCGCCACGTTGGAGGGCAGCTACGAACAGGCGCTGCCGAGCAAGGACTCGTGCGAAGTACCACATGTGGAGCCAGGACCACAGGCAGACTATCACCACGACGATGGCGATTATCGCGAGTGTAGTCGAACCCGAAGCTGCAAACGCGACGACAGCCAGCACTGAAATGATAAGCGATACTGCTCCACCCATGTCTTCCGCCTAACAATGATTGTACAGCCTAGAAAATTGGACTTATCCCCTTTTCATCCTGATAGTCTACAAAACCATAGCATTTTAATTCACTCCCCCTGTGCTACTACGACCATGGCGAGGCGGCCGGCGACAAACCGGAGGGAGCAGTGAGGACCGTTCACGGTCCTTCCCGCCGAAGGCGGTATTAGGCCCGGCGTTTACGCCGGGTTGGCCGGAACCATCGCCCTACACTGTTGTGTTCCTGTTTGTCGCGTTGTCACGCCCGTTTACGGGCGTCCTGCATGTTGCCCGGTAACGTCGAGGAGGCCCGTGAACGGGCCTGACAACTACAATGGCCAGCGTCCTTCCTCACCCGGCGTAAACGCCGGGCCTAATACCGCCTGCGGCGGGAACGCCCGTGAACGGGCGTACTTTCTGTTGCCCGCGTGTTTCCGACTTGTGTGTAACAACGAAGGCGTTGCCGCAGAACGGTAGGGTGCGTCCGCGACGCACCACAAGTATTGGAATGTCGGACCTGCTTGTTTGTGGTGTGTCGAGGACACACCCTACGGATTACTTGTCGATCGCTTTCGCCACCGCCCGGATGAACTCGGGCGTCGTGCCGCAGCAGCCGCCGATGAAAGATACGCCGGCCTCGACCAATTGCGGTGCGTAAGAAGCGAACTCGGCGGGGGTTTGTCGGTAGACCGTCTCGCCTTCGATGATTTCCGGCAGACCGGCGTTGGCCTTGATCCATACAGGCCGATCCGTGGCCGCGCGGAGCCGGCGGCATACGTCGATCATGTCGGCGATGCCGTGGCCGCAGTTACTGCCGATCGCGTCCGCACCGGCGGCGAAAAGCGCTTCGGCGGCCTGCTCGGGCGTGGCCCCGGTCATCGTGCGGTCCCGCTTCGCGCCGGAGCTGAACGTCATGCAGGCCACCACCGGCAGACCGGTTTCGCGAGCGGCGGCCACCGCCAACGCGGCCTCGGCCGGGTCGGACATGGTTTCAATCACGATGCCATCCGCGCCGGCTTCGGCGATTGCCCGGGCCTGCTCGGCGAAGGCGGCCTTCAATTCATCTTCGCTAACTTGGCCCATCATCAGCATCACGCCGCTGGGACCGATCGAGGCGAAGACCGCCGCCTTGCCCGAGGCCGCCCGCAGTGAATTCTCCACGCCGGCCCGATTGATCTCGGCCGCCTGTTCGTCCAGTCCGTGGCGGGCCAACACGAAGCGGTTGGCCCCGAAGGTGTTGGTCAGAATCACTCGGCTGCCGGCCTCGACATAAGCGCGGGCAACCTGCTCGACCATCTCGGGCTGCGTGATGTTCCAGGCGTCGGGGCAGGCGCCGACCGGCAGGCCGCGCTGCTGGAGTTGCGTTCCCCAAGCCCCGTCGGTCGCCACCGGCCCGGCGGAGATTAGTCGTGCGATTGTCGGGTGCATATTGTATTTAAGGGTTTTGAGAGGCAAACAGAACACTGGGGACGCACCTTGCCCCTTTGCACGGCTCACCGCCCCCAATCCCGCAGCAACACGATATTTGGGAAATCCTTGTTGACCGCTTTCCAAAGCGGCTCGTCGGCCGTTACACCGGTCAATTGCAGGTCGTCGGCAAGAGCCACGAAGAGGGCGTCGTAGACGGAGCGGTCATACTTGACGGCAATATTTAATGCGTTCGTCAGGAACTTGTTGGCCGGATGAATACTTACGGGAATCGCCAACAAGTCCATAACTAGTCGGCGCGCTTCTTCCGCGGGAATCAATCCTCGATGTTCTTTCTTCCAGACTGCGTTTGCCGTTTCGACAATCCCCACATCGAGGACTACCGCCTGCTTGCCCCAGCCTACCACATCATTATAGAGAAGAACGGCCTGCTTGGAATCCACCTCGGGCAAGACCCACTTAGCCATCACGCAACTATCGACAACAATATCGCTCATCTTGCACGGTCTTCAGCGATGTCAATGGCGCTGTCCGGCATGACGCCATATTTGGCAGCCAACTGCTCGCGGTGCTTGCTGACTCTTTCAATCCAAGCCGTGGCGTCCTCTTGCTCCAAGGGTTTGATATCCAAGGAAACCCGCTGGTTCTCGTAAAGCGTTACCGGCGAAAGGGGCTTGAACACCCCGTCTTGATAAACGGCATCGGTTCGGAACATAGCATCGCCTTCGATTTCATGCCTCACAAATGTATTCTAGCACCCCCCCAACGGGCAGTCAAGGGGTTCAACTCGTGTAGAACTCCCGCACGCGCATCAGCACGTCGAAACCGCTCAGCTTCAGACATTCTTCGAGACACGCCATCGCGGGATGGTCGGGCGGAAGGAGGTCGTACTTGCGCTTCACCGAGCCGATCACCATATCCAGCCCCAGCGGCATGACCTTGGTCAGAAACGCACTCTCCAACGGACCTTTTACCGGCGAGCCGTCGGGGCGCTTCGGGGGCAACATCACCGTGAAATTGCTCAGGCCGACCGAGGCGTGGCAGCCGGCGAAAAACTCGTCGCCGTGGATCAACTCCATCGCCGCGACCAGCCGGTGGATGTTCCCCTCCGAATCGCTGCCGAGCGGGGCTATGCCGGGGTCGATGATGCAGTCGTCGTTGGTAGCGCCGGGACAACGTTCGAGAAACGTGCCGACCAACTGCCGCGCCGCCTCGAAAGTCTCTTGCGCGGTGTGGCAGGATGCCGAGCGGCCATCGACCACGTTCTCCGAGACCAGCAGAATCGGCTTGAACGGCCGGATTTTGTACAGATCGAACATCTCCGCGCGCAGGGCGCTGATGGAGTTGACAATCGGTTTTTCGTCGCCGGCACGCTCCGGGTCGTAGGCCGCCAGACCGGCCTCGGCGATGGCCGGGTCGGGCGTGTCGATCGACAGCGGCCGGGCAGTCACCCCTTGAATCTTGCGTACCATGTCGGCCATGAACTCCGCCGGCCGGGGACCGATGTTCACGTCGATGTACGCCGCGCCCTTCTCTTCTTGCATCTTGGCGATCTCCAGGATGCCGTCGATGTCATCTGCGTCGAACAACTTGTGCGTCGAGGGGACCGAATCGTTGATCGTTTCGCCGATAATCGTCAGACCGGGGATGGGCATGGGAAATATCCTCTGTATGGGGGAATGTCGAATGTCGAAATTCAAATGTCGAATGAATGACGAATGTCGAAAGCTAAATGACGAATGATTATGCGTTCTTCTTGCTTCGATAAATGGCGGAGAAAATAAGGTTCAACTCTTGAGCTTCCCGCCATAATCGACGTGCTTCCTCCTTTAAATCGGGCGCCGCGGCGGCAATCATCCGCAGCCAATGTTTAGTTTCGCGGGATTCTCGCTTGCAGATGCTAATTCGATATCGAAATTCTTTCTTGGAACCTGCGTTGTCCGCCTCGCAATAGTTCGCCCCCACGCTTGTTCCCGAGCGGACAAATTGGGGAATCAATGGTTCCGTGACCAGAGAAACTGGAATGCGTTTCGCAAACCCGACGACGGCCTCTCCAAACCGTCCGGTACGGTCTTCCAGATCATACGACTTTGACGGAGTAGCTTCGTTCTTTTCGACATTCGACATTTGAACTTCGTCATTCATTCGTCATTTGAATTTCGACATTCGTCATTTCTTCTCCGGTGCATTATGATCCCGATCCAAATACGCGTTGGCCCAGGACGACGTCTCCTTGAGCTTGGCGTCGTAGAAGACGGCCGGGCGGTCGAGCATCGTCTCCGACTCGCCGTAGAATTTCAGCCGCTCGTAGACCCTTGCCCAGAGACATTCCTTGTCTTCCAGTTCGCAGCGGCCGTCGATCGAGCCGCCGCACGGCCCGTTGCGCTGGCACTTGGAACACCATTTTTTGGGACAGATGTACGCGCAGTCGGGCAAGCTGCAATCGCCGCAGTCCTGGCAGCCGTACATCGCCAGCTTCGACGCCTTCTCGACGCGGTAAGCCATCCGGCTGAGGAATCCCGGCTTGCGGTCCCAGCGGGCGTAGATCCGCTTCAGCAGCGGGTACAACGCCTTGTCGCGCGTGAACGCCAGGCCATGAACCCGCCGCGACAGCTTGTAGTTCAGGTTTACTTCCTTCGACTTCGCCGGGCGTTTCAGCGAAGCGAGATAATCACGGTTGATCCGTCCGGCCTCGCTCATGCCGGTGAACTTGTCGTGCTCGAAGAGGAAGAATTCCTCGAACTGGGAGAATTGGATTTCCTTGAGGAAATCCCGCCAGTCGTCCGGGCCGTAGCTTTCGGCCAGCTCGATGATCGGCCCGAAGCCTTCTGCCTTGTGGACGCCGCCGATGTATCCGGCGGCGAAGCCGAGTCCCTTGAACACGGCCAACTGCTTGGCGGCCAGTTCCCGGCAGAACTGCTTTCCCTTGTCCGGCCCGGCGGCGTATTTCTCGATCTTCCGCAACAGCTCGTTGCTGACCACGCAGCCGGCCAGCTTGCCGCTGTTGAACAGCTTGGCCACGCCCTTGGTCAACAGATAAACGTTGCCGACGATCGGCACGTCGATTCCGCGGGTTTCCAGGAACAGTTTGATTTCGTGGAACTTCCGCATGTCGTAGCCGAGTTGCGGAATCACCCATTGGGCGCCGGCGGCGATCTTGCGGACCAGCTTGAAGTATTGCGGCAGCAGTTCGCGCTCGTGCCGCTTGAACGGCGAGACCGCGCAGCCGATGAAGAAGTCGGTTTTCGGCAGGATTTCGGTTTTGCCTCTCCGGCCGGGCACGTTCAGCCCCTCGTTCATCGACCGCAGCAGATCGATCAGGCCGATCGCGTCGATGTCGAACACCGGCTCGGCAACACCGCCGAAACCGCCGGTGGGATAATCGCCGGTCAGCGCCAGGATGCTGCCTAACCCTTCGGAGGCGTATCGCCAGGCGGCCGATTCCACCCCGCTACGGTTCATATCCTTGCAGGCCAGATGAATGACCACGCGGTGGCGATGTTCGGCGACCAGTCCGGCGAGCCAGTCGGGCGGAAGCATCGGCCCGCCGCCGGGGTTGTCGGTTATCGAAATCCAGCCGATCCGCGGATCGGCCAGCAAGTCCTTGGCGAAAGAGGCAAGGTTGCTCGGCGAATCGACCGGCTGCGGCCCGCGGCTGGTGACCACCTCGGCGCCGTAGTAGAATCGCTCGGAGGCGAGCATCTCTCGGTATGTCGCGTCGTTGTTCGGAACTGTCACTTCGGGAGTATCCGTTTAATGTGCGTGAAAAACGATTTCGCACGTTTAGCGGCCGCCGGTACGGCGGCTTGCATGAGACCACGGGGCCGTCGTGCCGGCGGCCGCTAAACGTGGCGCCTTGTTACGCCAACTTTCGGGCCATGGCCACCGCCGCGCTGGCGTTGTCGCTGTAGCCGTCGGCGCCGATCTCGTCGGCGTACTGCTGAGTGATCGGGGCGCCGCCGATCATTACCCTGGTGTTTTTGCGGACGCCGGCCTTCTCCAAGGCTTCGATGACGTTCTTCATCATCGTCATGGTAGTGGTCAGCAGCGCGCTGAGAGCCAGGATGGTTCCGTCTTTTTCCTTGGCGACCTCGACGAATTTTTCCGGCGGGACGTCCACGCCCAGGTCGATCACCTGAAAGCCGCCCCCTTCGAGCATCGAGGCGACGAGGTTCTTGCCGATGTCGTGCAGGTCGCCTTGGACGGTGCCGATCACCACCCGCCCGACCGGCTCCGCGCCCGCCTCGGCCAACAAGGGGGTAAGTATCTCCAGCGAAGTCTTCATCGCCCGGGCGGCGATCAGCAACTCAGGCACGAAATACTCGTTGCACTCGAACCGCTTGCCAACCTCGTCCATTGCCGGGACCATGTATTTTTTCACCAATTCGGTGGGATCGGCCTTGGCCTCCAGCGCCGCCTTGGTCACTTCCTCGGCCTTCTTGGCGTTGCCGGTCAGGATGGCGTCATAAAGTTCCTTGTAGTCGGACATGAATCATTCCCTCACAAGAGCATTGGCTGATGGTGTTTGTATGCAATCGATCCATGATACTGTTCGGTCCACTATCGTGCCAGCCCCGTTGCCTGGACGTGCTGCTTCGCAAACGGGGGGTGCTATCAGCCCGTTGAAAAAGGGTGCCACTGCTGGCTTGCCCAGCAGTGCATGGGGGAAACTCCCGGGAAAACACTGCTGGACAAGCCAGCAGTGGCACCCAAACTCCCAAATCCGACTTTTTCAACGGGCTGCTATAACCACGGGAAGGGGCTAGGCTCGCGGCGACAAATTGGGACGACTACCCTTCGCCTCCGCGGCGCGAAATGACCGAGGCGCAACGCCGAACCGGTCCCTGAAAAGCGTGGCAAAGTACTGGCTGGATGCGAACCCGCAGCTTAGGGCAATGTCGGTGATGCTCCGGCCGGGTTGCTCTATCAGCAACCGGGCGGCGGCCTCCAGCCGACATTGGTTCAGGTGTCGCATCGGCGTCGCGTTGTTCAACTGCTTCGAGTAGTGTATGAAACCGGTCGCGCCCATGCCGCAGCGCCGGGCCATGCCGCGGACCGTCCATTCCAGGGAAAGATGTTCCAGGTCCCCGCACAGATCGTTCCAGAACAACTCGACGGTGCGGCGCGCGCTGGAAAGCGACTGATCGAGTCTGACGTCCCGACTGCGGAACATCTCCAAGACCGACAGGAACAACTGGTTGACGTGGACCGCCAGGCGGGAAATGCCGCTGCCGTCGCGGTCGGCCTCGACGGCCGCGCCGATGCGGATGAAACAGCGGGCGACCTCCGGCGCGGCGTGCCACACCGGCTGTTCGTTGTGGCGCAAAAAGTCGGTCAACTGCCGTAGGTCGTCGTCCGCCAATACGATCCATGACGGCCACCGCCACGGTTGATGGGGCCGGCGGACGCCAAGGTCCAGAATCAAGAAGTGCAACCGCCCCGCGCCGACGCATGGATCGCCCACGCGGTGCTTCTGCCAAGGCCGGGTGAAGGTCAGGTCGCCGGCCTTCAGGCGACACTCCCGGCCCTCGACGGCGAACCCCAATCCGCCGCGCTCCAAAAACGTCAATTCGATCCCCTCGTTGCGATGCCAATCCAGTCCCCAATCTTGTCGCCGATCGGCGTCCCAGAAGCCGACCACCTTAACACCGGGCAAGGCGTTGCGGGGGAGCCGGCGGCCGGGGTAGTGTCCGTGGACCAGGGCGACGTGCCGAAGCCGTCCGGCCCGCGCCGCGGTCACCACCGGCCGACAAGTATCAGCCGCGTACTTCCGCCCGTGTTCCTGATAAATGGGGATGGACATGATCGTTGACGCCCGTTTTCGTTCAATCTGTTTCAATGAAACACCCCGAACGACTGGCTTTCGGGCAATGCTTTATCCTTGTATTATACTGACCGTAGGAAGCGACAACAGAAGGAAACGTGTGTGGCAATATTTTTCTGGCAGGTTCGGTCATTCTGAGCGCAGCGAAGAATCTTGCCGACGCTGCCGGAAAAGCGAGATTCTTCGCTGCGCTCAGAATGACAAAAATGGCATAGCCGCCAGAAAATCTGGCCACACACGAAGGAAACAGCACACATGGGCAAAATCTCTTTGGGCGTGAATATGGAATTCGTGCGCCACGACGACAAGTCGTTCGAGTGGGGCGTCGAGAAGGCGGCGGAATTGGGTTATGAATATGTCGAGCCGATGGTTCACTGGGGCCGTGAACTACTGAGCGAGGCCGGCTACTTCCACAGCGTCTCGATGCTCGACGATCCGTATCGCATCCGCCGGGTGTGTCAACGGGCGGACGTCAAACTCTCCGGGCTGTCCGCGCACGCCCCGCTCTGCAAACCCGAAGTCAGCGTGGAGTACCTGAAACAGGCGGTCCGCTTCGCCGCCGAGTGCGGCGCCCCGGTGGTCAACACCGACGAGGGTCCAAAACCGCATTGGACGACCGTCGAGGAGGACCACGTGCTGATGCGCTACGCGCTCCACGAGGCGACCGCCGTGGCCGAGCCGCGCGACGTCCTGATCGGGCTGGAGCCGCATCAGCAGTACACCAAGACGCCGGCTGGGCTGGACCGCGTCTTCGCCCTGGTCGATTCACCCGCCATCGGCATCAACTTCGACACCGGCAACAGCTACATTGCCGGTCAAGACCCAATCGCTTGGCTCCGCCACGTCAAGGACCGCCTGATCCACCTCCATGCCAAGGACATCTCGGTCGCTCAGTCGGACGCCGAGCGGGGACAAGTGACCGGCACGCCGGTGGGCTGCGCCTGCGGCGAGGGGGTGATCGATTGGGCCAAGGTCGTCGAAATCTGCAAGACCGCTCCGCGCGACATCGTCATGAGCGTCGAGTGCGGCACGGTAGATCAGGCCGCCCGCAGTATCAAGCACCTGCGGGAATTGATATAGTGGGGGGCTAGGGATAGCAGTCCGTTGAAAAAGTCGGATTTCGGGAGTTTGGGTGCCACTGCTGGCTTGTCCAGCAGTGTTTTTCCGGGAGTTTTCCCCATGCACTGCTGGACAAGCCAGCAGTGGCACCCTTTTTCAACGGATTGTTGATGTCTTACATCTTTTTACTTCGGAAAAAAATATGTTTGCACGAACCTGCAAATTGTCTATCATCGCCGCGATCGTCGGCACTTGCTTCCACGTTTCCACCCTCAATGCCGGCACGGGGGACTTGCGGATCGCCCAAGACAACGCCACGGTGTCGATCTTCGACGGCGACCGGCTGGTGCTGCGCTATCGCTACGCCGGCGTGCCCATGAAACCCTACGCCGATCAACTCTTCTCGCCGGGCGGAGTGCAGGTGCTCCGCGATTCGCCCCACGACCATAAGCACCATCACGGGTTGATGTTCGCCTTGGCGGTCGATGGCGTGAATTTCTGGGAAGAGCGCGACGCGAACAGCGGGAAAGAGTTGCACAAGGGGCTTTGCGACGTGAAGGCGACGGTTCACGACGGCGCGAGCCGGGCCGGCTTCGTGCAGAAACTGGATTGGGTCGGGCCGGACTCGGACAAACCGTTGCTGGTCGAACGCCGCGAGATCGATGTATTGAAGGCCAAAGACCTCGGCGCCACGCTGGTCGAATGGCGTTCCGTTCTCGAAACGCCGCCCGGCAAGGAGTCGATTACGTTGACCGGCCACTGCTACTATGGTCTGGGAATGCGGTTCATCGCATCAATGGACAGCGGGGGCCGATACTTCAACGCCGACGATAACCCTGGGCAGACTGGCCCCCACGACAGACGGCTCACGCCCGCGAAATGGTGCGCCTACACCGCCAAGGCCGACGGCAAGCCGGTCGCCGTAGCGCTGTTCGACCACCCCTCGAACCTGCGTCATCCGGCGTGGATGTTCGCGAAGACTAAAACATTCGCCTATCTCTCGGCCACGCTGAATCTGTGGAAAGAACCGCTTGTCGTCAAGGCCGGCCGCCCGTTGGAGCTTCGCTACGGCGTTGCCTTGTGGGACGGCGAGGCCGACAAGGCGACCGTCGAGAGACTCTACCAGCGATGGTTGAAACTGAGTGCGAACGAACGTGGTGCGGCTACTGAAGCTCCTTGATCTTGATGTTGCGGAAGTAGATCGGAGCGCCGGCGTGCTTTCCTTGCAGGCCGACGTGCCCCTTGGTGGGACGCTCGGCCAACGGCTTGCCGAGCCACGCCGGGATGTCGCTGCCGTCGGGGTTCTTCGTGGCCGAGGTCCACTTCCGCATGTCCATTTCCGTAACCATCTCGCCGTTGAGCATCACGTAGATCATCGGTCCTTTGCAGGTGATCGTCATCCGGTTCCACTGGCCAGGCTCCTTGACCATCGACTTCTTTGCGGCCAGCCGGCCGAAAATCGCCCCGCATTGCCAGGTCTTCGGACTCTTGGCCCATCGCTCCGCGTGGTCGTCGGCGATCTGTATCTCGACGGCAGTCGCTACCCATTTGACCGGATCGCTGCCGTAGACGAACACGCCGCTGTTGGTGCCGGGCACGGTCTTGAACTCCAGATCGAGAATGAAGTTCTCGTAGTTCTTTTTCGACCATAAGCACTTGTCCTTGGTGGCCGTAAGCACGCCGTCCTCGACCGACCAGACGCCCTCGGGATAGATGGCGTCGGACAGGTCTCCGGCGAAGAGGGTTTCCCAGCCGGTGACGTCGGGATGCGCCTTCGGCGGAACCGTCTCGCCGGCCGACGTCGCGGCGGTCCAGCCGATGCAAAGCGCCAAGCATAGAATCGTCTTTCGCATGATGTTCTCCTTGTGCGGGTGTTGCGGCAATGCGTCTCCAAGATGGGAAACATACATAATTGAGAGTGTCCGGGAATAGTACCATTTAGCCCGCCGTGAATACACGGCGGGCAGCGGTGGTTGGGCGCACCAAACCGTGCCCCGGGTGTATTCACCCGGGGCTAAATAGCTGTTTTCGCGGGCCAATTCCCGGACACCCTTGCATAATGATAAAGGCCATTATGGCATCCCGCAAGTCCTACGGCCTTTTCCAGGGCATTGGCGGCCCCATTCACGAACGGGCCGGCGGCGGCATTGAGCGTTGCCGGAGATAAGCGTAAAATCATCAGGGTATTCTTAGACCACGGGCCACGATCGGAAGGGAGCGGTGAAAAGATGGCGAAAGTGCCCCGCGACAAAAGCACTCGGCAGGAGGCCGACATACCCGCGCTGATCGCGAAGTTGGCCGATAAGAACGGCGCCGCGCGGCGGCGCGCCCGCGAACGGCTGGTGGCCTTGGGGGGTCCGGCGGTCGGTTTTCTAATCGAACTGCTCGGTCATCGCAAGGCCCATCTCCGTTGGGAGGCGGCCAAGGCCCTGGGCAGCATCGGCGACCCCCGCACGGCGGCCGATCTGGTCCTGGCGCTGGAAGAGGACGAGGACGGCGACGTCCGCTGGCTGGCGGCCGAGGGGCTGATCGCGCTGGGATGGGACGGACTGCGGCCGTTGCTCGAGGCATTGGCCAACCGGCCCGGCTCGGTCACGCTCCGCGACGGCGCCCACCACGTTTGCCACAGTCTCGGTAGACGGAAGGCATTCAAGGCGGTGCGACCCGTGTTGGCCGCGTTGAACGAGCCGGATCCGGAACTGGCCGTTCCCTCAGTTGCCCGTGTTGCTCTCGACGACCTCGTACTCGTGCTCGGTCTGGTTCGTCGGAGCGGTGTTGGTCTCGGTGGTTGAATATTCATTCACCCACTCGTAGGCTTCGTCGTAGGCGTTTGCGGGATAGCACTTGATCTCGCCGTTCATAATCAGCTTGGCGAGCTTGGTGCCCCACTCGACGCATTTCGGTCCGCCGACCACAGCCATCTTCTCGAAGCTGTTGCGGTGGGCAACCCCGAAGCGTACGTCGTCCCACATGGCGGCCACGTGCCAACCGTGGAAGTCGGTGCTCAGGTCCATAATGAACCTCGCCCGGCCGTACTCGTGGACGATCGATTCCAAACGGGGAACCAACACTTCCTTGTAGTCCTGGTTGGTCAGTTTGCCGGTGGCCTTGACGACCAACAAGTTTCCATTGCTTTGCGGAAGCACTTCAATCATTTCTCTCTCCAATCGTGGTAAAGTTAAGGTCTATTCGACCTGGGAACACAACAAAAGTAACGTAGGCCGGGTTGTAACCCGGCGGAAATTCTGCCGGGTCTCGACCCGGCCTACTAGGAATGGTTACGTATTCCTGAAACCTCCTCCGGCCTGAAACGGACGGCCCGATTTGTGCCAGCGGTCGAGGAGCCGCCGATGCCTCGATCCGCTGGATTGCAGATGACGGTATACGTCCAGCTTGGCCCAGTCCTCGATGAAAATCCAAACGATACAATATCCCCAAACAAAGCCGATGGCGGACCAGGAGATCGGAGTGACGAAACCGAAGCCGTAGGCCACCAACAGCGTGGCCGCAAGTTTCGTGACGATCGCCGACCACAGCACCAGCGGAGCGGGATAGGGCTTGGTGAGGAAAGGACGCTTCGTCCGCGCGACGAACAGCGTCAGGTGCCCCGCCACGGCCAACTTCAGAAAAATGAACGTCTGTAGCTGCGCCACGCTCAGATCCATCCACCGCATGGCGATCAGCAGGATTCCGAACGTCTCGATCACGCCGATCAATCCCAACACGGTGGAAACCGAAAGCACGCGACGCATATCCCAGCGGACCGGCTTCGGCTCCAGCCAGGTGTTGTCGAAGGCGATCGCCATGATCGGCAGATCGTTGAAGAAGGCCAGCAGGATGATCATGATCGCCGTGATCGGATAGAAATTGAACGCCAGCATCGCCAGCACCACGAAGAACATGATGCGGATGGTCTCGGTGATGCGATAGATGGCGTAGCTGTTCATCCGCTCGAATATCTTCCGGGCTTCTTCCACGGCTTCGACGATGACCGACAGTCCCGGCGCGGTCAGCACCAACGCGGCGGCGGCGCGGGCGGCGTCCGTGGCCCCCGAGACGGCGATACCCACGTCGGCCTGCTTCAGGGCCGGGGCGTCGTTCACACCGTCGCCGGTCATGCCCACGATGTGGCCGCGACGTTGCAGCACTTCGACGATATCGAATTTGTGTTCGGGAAAGACCTGGGCGAAACCGTCCGCCGCCTCGACCTGGGCGGACATGCTCGCGGAGATCGACTCCGGCTTGAAATCCCGTTGGAAAAACTCCTCCGCCACGTGAATGTTCGTGCCGAGATTCAATTGGCGGGAGACCTGTTTGGCGATGGCCATATTGTCGCCCGTTATCATCTTCACCGCGATCCCGTGTTCGACGGCGCTTTGGATGGTCTCGGCCGAGTCCTCCCGCGGCGGATCAAACAAGGGCGCCACGCCCAAGAACCGCCAGGGTTGTCCCTCCTCGCACCGGGCAATGCCCAAGGTGCGGTAACCACGCGCGGCAAACTCCTCCACCTTGGCGTCAACTTGCCGGGCCAGTTCCGCCTCGGGTCGGCAAAGGTCCAATATCACCTGCGGCGCACCCTTCGTTACCTTAAAACTCTTACCGTCCGACCCCTTGATCTCGGCCTCGGTACGCTTATGCACCGGATCGAAAGGAGTGAATTTTTCTTGGGTGTACGTTTCGAGAAGTTTACGGTCGGGCAGGCCGTCTATGATCGCCGAGTCGATGGCGTCGGCGTCTTCCTCTTTCGACGCCAGCGCACCGGCGAGCACCAGCGCCTGGGCATCGACGTTGCCGAAGGGGACCGGCTCTCCCAGGGTGAGCTTGTTCTGCGTAAGAGTTCCGGTCTTGTCGGAACAGAGGATATCGATACCCGCTATCTCCTCGATCGACTGAAGCCGCGAGACGATCGCTTTCATCCGCGCCAGGGCCAGCGCACCGACGGCCATGGTCACCGAAAGCACGGCGGGCATGGCCACCGGGATGGCCGCCACGACCAAAATCAGCACGAACTGGAAAACCTCCAAGGGGTCCTGACCGCGGAACAACAGGGTCAGTATCAACACCGCCGCCAAACCAAGGCTCATGTAGATCAGGTAATCGCCGATCGTCAGCAGCGCCTTCTGGAAGTGCGAAACCGCGCCCGCCTTCTCGACCAACTTGGCGGTCCGTCCGAAAAAGGTGTTGGCCGCGGTGGCCGTGACCAGGGCCTCCATCTCGCCCTGCCGGATCACCGAGCCGGAATAGGCCACCTCGCCCGGCTTCTTTTCCACCGGCAGCGACTCGCCCGTCAACGCCGATTGATCGACGGTCAGATAATCTCCCTCGGTCAGCTTGGCGTCGGCGGGCACGATGTCGCCCAGCCGCAGCCGAATCAGGTCGCCGGGTACAAGTTCCCGCGCGGCAATTGAGATCCAACCGCCGTTCCGCTTGACTCGGGCCTTTAGCGCCAGCTTCCGTTTCAGCGCGGCGATGGCGTTGCCGGCCTGATATTCCTCCCAAAAACCAATCATCGCGTTGAACACCAACAGGGCGAAGATGACGCCGAAGTCGACCCAATGCCGCACGATCAAGGAAAGGACCGCCGCGGCCTCGATCATCCAGGGGATCGGCCCCCAGAAATACGAGAGAAATTTTCGTAGCGGGTGGACTTTTTCTTCCGTAAGTTCGTTATAACCGTACCGGGCGAGACGCTGCCGTGCCTCTTCCTGGGACAAACCGTCGGCGGAAGCCTCCGGTTGTCGCTGCGTTTGGTCCGTCGGTGGCAACACAACATTCACTCCCTGGTCGTAGGCGGTTGTGCTTGTTGATGACACGTCCCTGCCTCCCCCCAATCTGGCGTTTTACTATTCTAGGTTACGATTTGCGCCCTGGTCGGGCCTATCAGCCTGTTGAAAAAGGGTGCCACTGCTGGCTTGCCCAGCAGTGCGGGGAGAAACACCCGGGGAAACACTGCTGGACAAGCCAGCAGTGGCACCCGAACTCTCGAAAACCGACTTTTCAACGGGCTGCTGTGTAGGGTGGGTCAAGCGAAGCGCAGCCCCACCAACAGCGGAAAAAATCGTGGTGGGGCTGCGCTTCGCTTGACCCACCCTACTTTCTGAAGGTGGCACAGCCGCCCTCGGCTGTGTAATTCGCTCTGCACAGCCGAGGGCGGCTGTGCCACAAGATGGCCGCTTCACGATATGCGGCACTTGACTTTCGCGACCTGCCCGGCGAGACTCAGCACTACTCTGTAAATGTTGGCTCCCTGACCCGAAGGACGTTGCGATGTCGAGGAAAATCGTCGAGTGCGTACCCAATTTTTCGGAAGGACAAGACCCCGCCATAATCAAGCAAATCACCGACGTGGTTCAATCGGTCCAGGGCGTCGAGTTGTTGGACGTAGACCCCGGCCGGGACACCAACCGGACTGTGGTCACCTTTGTCGGCTCGCCCGAGGCGGTCGCCGAGGCGGCCTTCCAGGCGATTGCCAAGGCGGCGCAGGTGATCGACATGAGTCGCCACCACGGCGCGCATCCGCGGATGGGCGCGACCGACGTCTGCCCGTTCGTACCGGTCGAGGGCGTGACGATCGAGGACTGCGCCGAAATCGCCCGTCAGGTCGGCCGGCGGGTCGGCGAGGAACTGGAGATACCCGTCTATTTTTACGAGGCGGCCGCCACCTCGCCCGAGCGGAGAAACCTGGCCACCGTCCGCGAAGGCGAATACGAAGGGCTACCAAAGAAGCTCGCCGATCCACGTTGGAAGCCCGATTGCGGCCCGGCGCGGTTCAATCCGAAAACCGGCGCGACCGCCATCAGCGCCCGCGAGTTCCTCATCGCCTACAACGTCACGCTCAACACCCGCGAGAAGGCCGCCGCCACGGACATCGCCTTCGAGTTGCGTCGGAAAGGACGGGTCGCCCGCACCAGTACCGCTTCGCCGTTTTACAATCGAGGCGAAATCATCTTCTACCGGGAAGGCCGTTTCCCCTGCGGCAACTGCGACTTCGTCGGAAAGACTTTCGAGGAGGTTGAATCGCATTGCCGCCGGACGCACGACTACGAGCTGCGCGAGTTGGCGGTCGAGGCCGGCATGGATTTCTCCGACCCCGGCAAGGTCGTCGGCCAGAAGGTCCGCCGCGCCGGCAAGTTCCCATTCTGCAAGGGGATCGGCTGGTACGTCGATCAATATAAACGGGCGCAAATCTCGGTGAACCTGACCAATTACCACGTCACCCCGCCGCATCTGGTCCTGGAAGAGGCCCGGCGGCTGGCGGCCGAACGCGGGCTGACCGTCACCGGCAGCGAAGTGGTGGGCGTGATCCCCTACCGCGCCTTGCTCGAGGCGGGCAAGTTCTATCTCAGCCGACAGGGCGGCTCGCGCGGCATTCCTATCGCCGACATCCTCGACACGGCCGTCTTCTCGATGGGCTTGGACGACGTGCAGCCGTTCGAGATCGAGAAGAAAGTGATCGGCCTGCCGGAGAGAAAGGCGTCGGGTCTGGTCGGCATGAGGGTCATGGATTTCGTCGACGAGGTATCGCGCGACACGCCCGCCCCCGGCGGCGGCTCGATCGCCGCGTTGGCCGGTTCGCTCGCCGCCGCGCTGGCCTCGATGGTGGCCAACATCACCCATCACAAGACGAACGACCCGGAGAAGTCGAAACTTCTGCTAACCGTTGCCGAAAAGGCGCAGGCGGTCAAGGAAAAGTTGTTGGCCGCCGTGGACGACGACACCGACGCCTTCAACTCCTATCTGCAAGCGATGCGGCTGCCGTCCGACACGCCCGAGCAACAGCGGCATCGGACCGGGAAGATGCAGGATGGTTTGCGGATCGCGGTGGACGTTCCGTATCAGACTGCGGCGAATAGTTTCGAGGCGATGGAGTTGGCCCGCACGATGGCCGAGCACGGTCTGGCCGCCTCATTGACCGACGCGGCTGTGGGCTGCGAGGTCGCCTTCGCCGGCGTGCGGGGCGGAATCTGGAACGTGCTTACGAACCTGCCGGACATCACCGACCGGCAGTACGTCGAGCAGATGCAGCGGCAGTGCGCCGATCTTCTGGCCGAGGCCCGCAAAGTTTCGCAAGAGACGAGCGAATTGGTCGACGCGAAGCTGGCGGAGCGGATTCGCCCCTAATAGCCCGTTGAAAAAGTCGGATTTGGGAGTTTGGGTGCCCCAGCAGGCTTGTCCATCAATGTTTTTACGGGAGATTTACCCATGCACTCCTCGCTAAGCCAGCAAGCGCCCCCATTTTAACCGGCCCCGAAAA
>JAUWNG010000166.1 GCA_030612765.1 Planctomycetota bacterium | reverse complement strand
GGTATACTGTGCATGGGAGCTTCCTTGCTTGGGCAATGTGGATTGCTTCATCACAACCCATGATACCCGCAAGGCCGCTCCCTTATTTATAGCAAAACCGATCATAAACGCCCCTCAAAAAGGGCAAAAGTCGAGCTAAGGTCACGACCCGACCTACCGGCTGGTCGAATTGGTTTCCATTTCCAATTGCCGCATCTTCCGGTAAAGGTTCGAGCGGTGTAGTCCCAAACGGTCGGCGGCCAGACTCATGTTGCCCCCGCTGCGGTCGATCTGCTGAAGAATGTACTCTGACTGAAATCGCGTCGTGGCGTCGGCCAACGATTGGTCAAGGTCGGCCGCCGCCGGCGCCTGGCCGCGGGGAGAGAGAATGAATGCCAAGTCCTCGGCTTCAATCCGGCCTTCGGTGGATAGATACGCCAGCCGCTCCATGAGGTTCCGTAGTTCGCGGACGTTTCCAGGCCACGGATGTTCCAACAATCTCTTTTTCGCGGCGGCGGATAGTTTTGGCGTCTTGCGGCGCGCCTTTCGGCAGAAGTCGCCCAGGAAATGCTCGACCAGCAGGAGGATGTCTTCTCCCCGCCCGCGCAGCGGCGGCAACTCGACCGCGACCACGTTCAGGCGGAAATAGAGGTCCTCGCGGAACCGTTTTTCGCGGACCATCTCAGCGAGGTTCTGATTGGTGGCGGTCAGCAGCCGGGCGTCGGTGTGGATGGGTGTCGAGCCGCCGACGCGGAGCAACACCCGCTCCTCGATTACCCGCAGCAGCTTCGCCTGGCAGGCGAGGCTCAGATCGCCGATTTCGTCGAGGAAGAGTGTACCGCCGGCGGCCAACTCGAACTTTCCGGCCCGCGTTTCACGGGCGTCGGTAAAGGCCCCCTTCTCGTGCCCGAATAGCTCGCTTTCGGCCAGACTCTCGGGAATGGCGGCACAATTGACGGCGACGAAAGGCTGGTCGCGGCGGCGGCTTAGGTAATGGATCGACTGGGCGACGACCTCCTTACCGGTGCCGTTCTCGCCCAGGATCAGCACGGCCAGGTCGGTGTCGGCCACGCGACGGATGATCGAGCGGAGTGCCTCGACGGCGGGACTTTGGCCGATCAGCCGCACCTTCTCCGCCGCTTCCTTGGTGATTTGGCGGTTGGCGGTGAGGAGTTGTTGACGATCCTGGGCGTTTTCGAGGGCCACGGCCGCGTGTTCGGCCAACTCGCCGAGCGCCTCCTCGTCTTCCTTGGTGAACGTCCCTTCCAGCTTGTTTATCAATTCAAATGCCCCGAACAACTCACCTGACCGGCCTCGCAAGGGAACGCAAAGCAGCGTCCGCGTCTTGTAGCGGAGCTGGGCATCGACGCGGCGATCGACGGCCTCCGATTCCGTGCCGGCGTCGACGCGTCGCGGCCGTCCGGTGCGGATCACTTCGCCCACCACTCCGCGGTCGTCGCGGATTCGCAGTTCGCCGTCGGGGGCGCCCAGCGCGGGGCGTCCGACCAGCGTATGGTTTGGCCGGTCCCAAAGAAAGATGCTTGCCCGATCCGCCTGCAAGAGCCGCGTGGCCGCCTCCGCCATCTGGACCAGCAGCGGTTCGACCTCGCGAGCCTGGTTCCATTGGGCGGCGATTTCCAGCACGGCCTCCAAGCGATGTAGCCGGCGTCGGTCGTCCGCGCGACGGCGAACGCCGGTGACCGCCCGATGGAAAATCGGCGCGAGCCGTTCGACCGCCGCCAAGGCTTTGCCGGCGTTCTCCGTTTGTGAGAGATGGAAGACCAGCGCTTCGCTCTCTTCCGAACGAAACGTCAATGGGACGGCGACCCAGCCCGAGTCCGCTGCCGTGCGCTCTCGATCGAGCACTTCGGCCAGCAGGTCGATCGGCAACGGCTTTGGTTTGCCCGATTCGGCCGCGACCGACCAGCAGCCGGCGACGGCGGCCGCCAGCGCGACGTAGTCCGCGTCGATGGTTTCCGGCAGAGCAGGCAATATCCCCCGAAGCAGTTCGGCGATGTCCTCGCACTCCGCGGCAAGCCTGAACAGTTCCGCGGCCGCCGGCAACAGAGCCGGATCGTCGGGCAGCGGCGTATTGTTTGTGGAGAGTGTGGGACTTGCCGAGTGTCGCGTTTTGGATTGCATGGTGTTTTCGCGGAAAAGCGACCTATTTGATCTATCACAGGAAAGAGTAGGCCGGGTTGTAACCCGGCGGTTGTTTGCAATCGCTGGTCATTTCCGACCAATACATGCCGGGTCACGACCCGGCCTACGAATCTGCCGCTCCGCCAAAAGCCGACGTGAATATGATACGGCGAAATAGTCAGAATGACAACAGGTGGGCGCGGCCGGAGTCGGCGGATTTACGCCGTCTGTTTCAGATCCTCGAAATGGATCTGATACAGTCGGCGGTAGAGTGTGCAGCGGGCGAGGAGTTCGTCGTGGCTGCCGACGTCGAGAATCCGCCCGCCCTCCATCACCACGATCCGATCGGCCAGCGAGAGGACGGACAGCCGATGAGTAATCAGAATGGTGGTGCGGTCGCGGGTGAACTTTTCCAACACCTGTTGGATCGCCTGCTCGCTCTCCAGATCGATCTGGCTGGTGGCCTCGTCGAGGATCAGGATGGCCGGGTCGCGGAGGATAGCCCGGGCCAGGGCGATCCGCTGGCGCTGTCCGCCGGAGAGCCGGTTGCCCAACGCGCCGGCCGAGGTCTCGTAACCGTTGGGCAACTCGTTTTCGATGAAGCGATGCGCATGGGCCTGCTTGGCCGCCTCGACCACCTGTTCGCGCGAGGCGTTGAGTGCGCCGTAGCGGATGTTGTTGAATATCGTGTCGTCGAAGAGCATCGTTTCCTGGGTGACCAGCCCGATCTGCCCGCGCAGATTGCGGAGCCGGATGTCGCCGAGCGGTACGCCGTCGAGTTTGACCACGCCCGAGGTGGGATCGGCGAATCGGGGGATCAGATTGGCCAGCGTGCTCTTGCCGCAGCCGTTCGGGCCGACGAAGGCGATTGTCTCGCCGAAGGCGATTTTCAGGTTGACCTCTTCGAGGACCGGCTTGTCCGTGTAATAGGCGAAACCGACGTTCTCGAACGTCAGATCGCGGTTGTGGCGGTGGAAGGGGACCGGACGGATCGGCTCGCGGATTTGCGGCCGTCGGTCGAGGCGCGAGAAAATGCGGTCGGCCGCCGCGCTGCCAGCCTGTAGATTGCTGAAGATGCTGGACATTTTCCGCAGCGGATCGGCCATGCCGGCCATCAAAACGAAGAAGGTCAGCATGGCGCCGCGACTCAGCGGCGCGTCGCTCATGCGGATTCCAAACAGATGCGTTTCCTGGGAAAGAATCAGCCATGCCCCGGCGGTCATTGCCAGCGAGATGGTGGCGATGCCCATCACCTCGGTCAGCGGATGGCTGAGCGAATTGTAGCGGGCGATGCGCATGGCCTTGTGATAATAGCGTTTGTTGTCTTCGTGGAACTGGGTGCGTTCGCGCCGCTCGTTGGTGAATGCTTTTACGATCTTGATGCTGCGGAAGGTCTCTTCCAAGGTGGCGTAGATCAGGGCCATTTCCTCCATTGCCCGGCGATTGGCCCGCTTGAGCATCTTCGCCAACCATCGGATCGAAAAGACCGCTATCGGGGTAATGATCATCGTCAGCAGCAGCAGCCGCCAACAAATAAACGCCGCGGCGGCCAGACAGGCGAACATCTTCAGCGGCTCGCGGACCAGCCGGCCGAAGAGCGACTCCAAGCCCGAGGCCACCTGGCTCATGTCGTTGGTGAAGCGGCTCATCAGGTCGGCCGTGCCGTCCTCGGTGAACGCGGCCAGGTCCATCCGCAACGTGCGGCGATAGAAGAGCTTTCGCAAATCGAACGTCGCCAATTGGGCCATCCGCGCCACCAATACGCCGTTGAATACCAGAAACACGTCTTTAATGAGGGTTCCCACCACAAGCAAGCCGGTAATCACCAGCAGCGTCTGGAACGGACTCCCGGGCAAATAATCATCGATGTACGGCTTTGCAATTTTACAACCCCGCAAGGTCGCGCTGGCCGAAGATAATTCCGTTTCCAGGTTGGCGACCTCACTCTGTAGGTTCTTACGTTGCTGCGGGCCGCCGCCGTCTCCGAGCGCCGTCAATTGCTCGCGTAGCTCAGTCGCTTCGGCGGATTTTGTTGCAATGGCGGTTTGGTTTTCCTCGATCTTCAAGTCGATCCACTGCTGCATCGACTGGCCTTCAAAGATCACCTCGACCACCGGGTAGATAGTGCCGATGTTGGCTACCCAGAAGACCGCCACCACCAGCGCGGAGAAGATAGAGGCCGCGAAAGTTAACTTGTAGCGGATCGCCATCCGCACAACTCGACCGAAATTCATAGCCGGCAACCCTCGGGACGGTTTGGATCGGTTTGCTTACCCACAAAGGCGCAAAGACACAAACTAGGCTTTGTCGGAAAAGGCCACTTGTCATCCTGAGCGTAGCGAAGGATCTCGCCCAATTTTACGGAGATTCTTCGCTACGCTCAGAATGACAGTAGGCCGCGTCAGGCATTTTCCGACAAAGCCTAGGCTGTTGGCGGCCCTTGTAGCAAATTCCGCCGTTTTCTCCAATAGCAGGATGGGGGAATGGTGAATTATGAATGAGGAATGATGAATTAAGGCTTGTGGGGCGTTTGGGTTGCGGTGATGAATTGGGCGGCTTGATGAAATCTGGTTTCTGATTCATCATTCATAATTCATCATTCCTCATTCATAATTCATCTTCTCCCACCACCTTAACCCGCTCCATTACCTCCGCGTGGCTGAGTTCCGTTCCCACCGGCAGTATCACGTAAGCGGCCGTCCCACCGCAGCAGTCGAGAATGATCTGCTGCTGGTTGGGAGCGATAAAACCTTCCTGGCACGGCTCGTGGCCGGTGACGAGCATCTTTGCGCCGACAAGCTCGCAAAACGCCTTGGCGTTCTCGCGGCGATAATCCCGCCCCCAGAGCAGCCGAAAGGCGTCCGATTGTTCGAGACAATCGTCGTCGGTCAACTCGCGCTCGAAAATCGCCGGGTCGAATCCACGCCGATCGACTTCCTCGGGCAGACTGTGCGAGATAAACGCGCCCCACGGCAGCCGGACCGCCAACGGACAACTAAACAGGAAGCGAAGCATCGCTTTGTGGACGTCATCGGCGGCCGGGCCGTACATCTGTTGCAATCCCAGCCGAAACAGCAGGTTGAGCAACTGCCGGTTCTTCTGGATGGGGTAATCGCTCAATTCGGCCATTTCGTGATTGCCCAGCAGGAAGTGGACCCGTTGCGGGAACTTGACCTTCAGCGAGGCGACGTCTTCAAGGATTGTGTGCGACATGCAGCCGCCGTTTTCTTCGTACGCCGGCCCACCGTGGCAGACCTCTTGGAGCACGAGATGGCGGCGCGGATGCTCCTCCAAGGCGGCGATCTTGCAGATCGAGTTGAAGTTCCGTCGATGCCCATGCACGTCGCCCGTGACCATCACTTCCTCGGCCAACTCCCCGGTAAGCGCGACCGTGCAACCTTGCCGGCCGGGCGTCTGACGGTTGGCCTCGGCGGCTTCGTCGATAATCGTCAGGATGTTCTCGGTGTATTGGCGGGAGGCAACCATCGATACGATCGTTGATAGATGTTAACCGACTAAATGTGGCATACGACAAACGCCCGCAAACTCGGGCTGTTTTGCCCATTCTACACGAAAATGCCCGAATTTATCGGGGGGAACCTTGCGAACCTTAACACGGCGAGCGGTTCTGTCGATTTTCTGGACTCTAACGATTGTCGGGCCGATGTCAAATGAAGGCGGGGGAACCTTCCCGCGTCTCGATCCTACCCGCCCCGCCATACTTGACAAGAGCAAACAAGGAATAGACCTGACATGAAACGCGCGATGTACTCGGTATTGACGGTGTTCGTCTTGGTTGGACTGACCGGCTGTGTTGCCCAGCACGGGCGGAGTCCCACGACCTACATGGACGACAGTTGCGCCCAAGCCTCGGAGAATTACCAGTCCTGCGACGACCCCGGACGGCTGGTGCGCTGCCGGATGTGCCGCGATAGAGGTTGCCAGGAGTGTTGCGAAGAGGTCAATACTCCCGGTCCGCCGACTGGCGCCATTACCTATCCCTACTACACGACCCGCGGTCCGCGCGACTTTCTGGCCGACAATCCGCCCAGCATCGGACCGTGACGGGTCGTTGGCGTAATTGCATCCGTTTAGCAGTCCGTTGAAAAAGGGTGCCACTGCTGGCTTGTCCAGCAGTGCATGGAGAAAACTCCCGGAAAAACACTGCTGGACAAGCCAGCAGTGGCACCCAAACTCCCAAATCCGACTTTTTCAACGGGCTGCTAAACGTGCGACACTCGGGCACGGACATAGACGTCGTCGCCCACCTGTCGCACTTCGGGCGAATCCAATTGCATGGCCGCGGAAATCTCGGCGATGCCCGTGCCGCCGACGGCCGTGGGCGATTCCTCGCCGCCGATGAGTTTTGGAGCGACGAACACGTGGACCTCGTCGATCGCCCGCGCGTCGAGCAGGTTGCCAAACACGCGGCCGCCACCCTCGACCAACACGTTGGTCAGCCGGCGACGGCCAAACTCCAACAGCAATGAGTCCAACCGGGCAGCGTGAGTCTCGCCATCGCAGACAAACACCTCGCAGCCCGCGTTGCCAAGCCGCAAGCGGTCGGCGGAAGAAGACTCAATCCCCACGGCCACCAGCACCGGCGTCTCGCCGGCGGAGCGCACGAGTTGACTGTCGCCGGAGAGCGTCGCCCGCGTGTCGAGCACCACGCGGACGGCGGTTCGCGGACCGGGCGGCCGAGTCGTCAACAGCGGATCGTCGCGCTCGGCCGTGCCGCGCCCGATAAGAATCGCATCGACCCGGCCGCGCAGCGAGTGAACAATCCGGCGCGATTCCGGCCCCGATATCCAGCGGCTCTGGCCGGTGTGCGTGGCGATTTTGCCGTCGAGCGACATGGCCCATTTGACGATGATCCACGGCCGGCCCGTTTTCAGCAGTTTCAGGTATGGTGCGTTGAGCCGTCGGGCTTCGGCCTCCAGTAGTCCCACGTCCACGGTAATCCCCGCGTCGCGTAGTTCGTCGATGCCGCCGCCTTGGACTTGCGGAAACGGGTCTCGACAGGCCACGACGACTCGTTGCAGTCCGCCTTCGATCACCGCCCGGGTGCAGGGGGGCGTTTTGCCCTGGTGGCAGCACGGCTCTAGCGTGACGTACAGCGTGGCCCCGGCGGCCCGATCGCCGGCCATTCGCAGGGCCTCGACCTCGGCGTGGGCTTCGCCGAACCGCCGATGCCATCCCTCGCCGATGATTTCCGCCCCTCGTGCAATCACGCAGCCGACCATCGGGTTCGGCTCGACGAAGCCCTCCCCCCGCGCGGCAAGCTCCACCGCCCGTCGCATGTGCCAGAGGTCGATTTCGTGCTGTTGCATGTGCGGAGGTGTGGATAGTGGTTGGTGGTTAGTGGATAGTGGATAGTGTACACGAGGGCCTTGTCCCAGATCAATGGACTCAGGCTTCAGCTTCGGCAAGCAGCCGTAAGCGAGGGGCGTGGAATGAGTGGTGGTCGATACACCGACCACTTGTACGCCCTGAAAACCAGAACAACAACATCAAGAACTCTTCGCGCGCACCCACCACTTCGGAACCAACGGAATGACACGCCATGGATTTAGGCGTTAGAGTCCGACGCGGCCCATCGTGCTGCCGCGTCGAGAACGGCGTTCGGCACGCAGCCGGGCACGCCGCTTGATCTCGCTTGGCTTTTCATAGTACTCGCGGCGACGCATCTCCTTCTTGAGCCCGCTCCGCTCGACCAACTTGCGGAAGCGACGCACCGCCTCTTGGATAGATTCTCTTTCCCGCAACGTCAATTTAACCACTCATTCCTCCTTCGGGTTTGATCTGAACGTCTAGTATTGCTTGTATAGAGGGCGGGGCAAACCCGCTCGCTACGTAGAAAAACATCTCGCGCCACGTGTAGCCCTGTAGTTTACACTGCCGGGATGGCCCCGTCCACCCCTTATCGACCTCTCGCATCAAGATGGGTGCAGGAACGGACTTCTTGTCGGTTTTGGACTGGCTGGGTTGGGATCGGAGATTTTGGGTTCGGGTGGTAGAATTTGTGACGATTTGGGCAATCTGGCATTTCAGGAAAGGAATCTACCATGGGAATGGACTTCCAAA
>JAUWNG010000027.1 GCA_030612765.1 Planctomycetota bacterium | reverse complement strand
GCGACCATCTGAAAAACCGTGCAATTCCAAACCAACAAACTGAAACGCGGCTACGAAGTAAAATCCTCAACAAATTCACTCGCCTCGGACTCCCCGAGTTCGAGTGGAATTAGTCAACAAGGCCGTTGTCAGTTGTCAGTTTTTAGTTTCCGGAAGATCACTGAGGGTAAATTGCTGATAACTGACAACGTAACCGTTCACTGGCCGGTAGGGTATCTGTCATCCTGAGCACAGCGAAGGATCTCGGGTGAGGGTACGTTGCGGGCGAGATCCTTCGCTGCGCTCAGGATGACTATCGCCCCGTAAACGTTCACACTGACAACTGACAACTGTAAACTGATTACTGATTACTGACTACTGAAAACTAAAAACCGTACACTAATCGCAAGGAGCGATGCCAGATGAAACGTTTTCTCATGCTCGCCGCCGCCGTTGCGTTGCTGGCTGTCTGGGGATGGCCGCAGGACGCCACCGCGGGCTACCGCACGATCAAGGGCCGCGTGGCATACCGCCAAGCGCAAACGTATCCCTGGCACGGCGGATACTACGACGTTGCCTGGGGAATGCCGGTCGCGCTCGTCGTGCCGCCGACTGCCGAGAGTCAAACCCATTGGGGTTGGGGCGTCGGCGCCACCCGCGTCACGCCGATCCAGCACCAGTTTCACCGCAACTACCCCGGCCCGGGCGTGTACAAGCGCTCCTGGTTCCGACCGACCCCGCCATGGCCGAGCAGCACCGATCAGTTTGGCGACTACTACATCCGCGGCCCGTGGTGAAGTTCGTGATCCGTGCTCCTTTGTCGACCAAGGCAGCCCGCCCCGTCGGGCTGTCTTGTTTTACATTATGATTATTCAACCCCAAATAACCCGCATCGGCTGGATCGGCGCCGGCGTGATGGGCGCCGGCATGTGCGGACATCTGATCCGCGCGGGCTTCGCCGCCACCGTCTTTAATCGCACCAAATCCAAGGCTGAACCACTCCTGAAAGCCGGCGCCGCCTGGGCCGAAAACCCACGGGCCGTGGCCGAAGCCTCGGACGTGATCTTCACCATCGTCGGATACCCGGCCGACGTTCGACGGGTGATCCTCGGCCCCGACGGTGTGCTGGCCGGATGCAAGCCGGGCAACGTCGTCGTGGACATGACCACCAGCGAGCCGTCGCTGGCGGTGGAGATCGCCCAAGCGGCGGCGCGGAGAAAAGTCGCGGCCATCGACGCGCCGGTCTCCGGTGGCGACGTCGGCGCACGCGAGGCAAGCCTCTCAATCATGATCGGCGGCGACGCCCAGGCGATCGAATCGCTGCGCCCCTGTTGGAAGGCGATGGGAAAAACCTTCGTCCGTCAAGGCGGCCCCGGCGCCGGTCAACACGCCAAAATGGTCAACCAAATCCTCATCGCCGACAACATGCTCGGCGTCTGCGAGGGCTTGATCTACGCCTACAAGGCCGGCCTGGACTTGGAAACCGTAATGCAGTCGGTGGCCAGCGGAGCGGCGGGGAGCTGGTCGCTGTCGAACCTCGGCACGCGAATCATCGCGGAGGATTTCGCCCCCGGCTTCTTCGTCGAACATTTTGTCAAGGACCTGGGCATCGCGTTGAACGAGGCCAAACGGATGAAGCTTTCCCTGCCGGGGCTTGCCCTGGCCAATCAGTTGTACCTGTCGTTGGTTGCCCACGGCCACGGCCGCTCGGGCACCCAGGCCCTGCAACTTACCTTGGCCGAGATGTCGAACATCGATTGGCGGAAACGGCGGGCAAATAAATGAGTTCCGATTTGTTTAACCCGGAGCCAACGGCGACGGGATTGGGAGGCAACTCTTCCGTCGCCGTTGGCTCCGGGTTAAACGAGGCGGGGCGACAACCCGCAGCCCCCGGCTATTGCATCAATGTCGTATAATTCCATAATGATATACGTCGGATATAATTACACATTGCGTCAGAAGAGGTGTTGGATATGTTTCGCGGCGGATTGGCATTTCTCGGAATCGGATTGATCGGTCTGGCCCTCGGCGGTTGTTCGGGGAAATCGGACTCGGCCTCGGGCAAACTCTCCTTCCGGGAGCAGATCGCCAGGGCGCAGGACGAGACCGACCCCGCCTATCGCGCCAGGCGGTTGATCGTAATCGGCTACCGGCAGGGCAAGGCGGCGGATAGGGCAGGCGCCGTCGAGACGTTGAAGTCGGCCTGGAAAGACTGCGGGGTGATCTCCGACGCGGCCGCCCGCTCGAACGTTTGGTCGCTGATGGCCAAAGTCCAGGCCGGGCTACGCAATCGTTCGGAGGCGCGGCGGGCGGCCGCCGAAGCGCTGGCCGCCGCCGAGAAGATTGAGTCGGCCGAGGGCAAAGTCGTGGCGCTGGCCAGGGTGGCCGAGGTCCAATATCTAGCCGTCGATCGCGCGACGGCCGAGTCCACGCTCCAGTTGGTCGAGAAACTAGCCGAGAAGATCGACGACCCGCAAGGCAAGACCCTCTCGCTGTGCGCGATAGCCGAGGCGTACTGGAAAAACAACAAGCAGGACCAGGCGGACCGGGTGCTCGGCGCGGCGTTGGATTTCGCCAATTCGCTCGCCGATCTCAAAAAACGTTGTCCGACCTTGGCCGAGATCGCCGCGCAACAGGCCGACCTGGACCGGCGCGAGGCGGCGATAAGGACTTTCGAGTCGAGCCTGGAGTCCGCCCGCGGCATCGAGGATCTCTACGCCAGGGCCTACGTGATGGGCGAATTGGCCAAGAAGCTTTCCGCCGCCGGCTTTCGCGCCAAGGCCCATGAAGTGCTCGATCAAGCGGAGTCGGAAGCCGCGAAGATACCCCAACCCGATCTGCAACGTCAGGCGTTGGAAAAGATCCGCGTGCTGATGGGCAAATTGCCCAAGGGATAACTGACTACTGATAACTGACTACTGACTCGTTGGGATGGCCATTCAACTGCCACCCCAACCTAGACGGCGCGACCACCGGTCGCGGCTTTATGGAAAGGTCAATCGGCGACCAGCCAGTCGTATTTCCAGACGGGGTTTCCGCATTGCCGGCACTGCTTTCCGGTGGCCAGGAGTTGGCCGCGGCAGACGGTGCAATCGCCCAACGCCGGTTGGAGGTCCAGTTGCTTCTTACGGAATTCCGCGGCGCGGACCCGATCGCCCAAGGCGATTGCCGTGGCGATCCACACGGAAATCGGAAACAGGTTGAACAACACCAGGGGCGCCTGCCGCGATTCCGGCAGGACCCGGGCCAGCACGTCGGTGAGGGCCAGCATCCGCTCGCGGGGTGATTTCGAGCCGTATTCGTCCAGCCGGGCCAAGGTGTCGGCGTCGATCGGCTCGCCCAGCAGCAGCCGCGTGAGCCAGCGCAAGTACCAATCGTCGGTCGTCGCGCGGATACCCAGTGCATCGGCGGCCGCCCGAGACTCCGCGATCTGATACAGCGAAATATCCGTCTTCGCCGCCAGTTGGGTCTTCAACTCCGAGACCGGCATCAACATCGAGTCCATGCCGACCGCCTGTTGCACGTCGCTGTGCAGTCGGCTGTAAAGCAAGTCTTGCAGCAGGACGAGCCGTTGATCGAGTTTTTCGGCCACGCTTCGCCCGTTGTCTCGTCCGGTGCGAGCGTTGAACTCTTTCGCGGCCGCCGCGTATGCGCTCGCACGATGTTCGAGGGTCATTCTCGTGCTCCGTCTTCCTTGGTATCGCTCTTCTCGGTAATGTTGATGAACGAAATCACAAGCATCGTCAAGAAGAACAACGCCATCGACAATAGCCCCAGGTCCACTCTGTGCTCCTCGGAGTAATAGCATACACCTATGGTAAGACCCGCGAACAACAGGCAGATCGGCACGAGAAACAGGCGCACCCAGAAGATGCCGTGGATATTGAACGAGTGATTCGGATTCTTGTCGGCCCGTCTACATATGTAAGTGTAGGCGGCTAAAGCAAGCATCGAAGCCAGCCCGATCCCCCCGAGCAACATCCATATCCAATACGGTTTGTAAGCGTCCCAGAGCAAACCTCGCGCTCCCCACTGGTCGACATCCATGACTTTCTCGAAATGGGGCATCAGGTCGGCCTTGGGGATGGCGTCGGCCTTGTCTTTGACGAGATGCATGGTGTTGACGAGGTATTTTCGGGCAAGGACCGATTTGTCGCCATAGTATTCGTAGAGGTATCCGGCCAGTATGCTCCCGGTGGCCCATCCGATTCCGACGGTGAAGTTGGCGTATCCCATGTACTGACCTTCCTTGCCCGGCGGGGCGATTCCAGCCAGATATCGCAGCTTGGTGGGGCTGGCCATCATCTCGCCAAACGAGAAGACGGCGATCGCGGCGAGTATCCACCAGGCGCTCATGCTCAGCCCTAGCACGCAGATGGCCACGGCCGACAAGGTAATACCGATTATGATCGCGTTCAGCGATCGCATTTTTCCCGTGAAATAAGCCACGGCAAACGCCAGCAGGCAGATGAGCAAGGCGTTGAAGTTGAGTATCCACTCTTGGGTAATGTTGCCGCTTGGGAGGACCGGCACGAAACTCGCTGCCGTCTTTCCAAATATGCCGAACACGTTGACCAGCATGTCGGCCACGCCGCGCGAATCGATCCAGTCGTTGATGAAGTTCGGCAAAAGATCAAAGAGTTGCATGAACATCATCCAGAAACCGGCGAATGTGATCGTAAAGAAGAATAGCCGCGGTTCGAGCAGTCCCCGAAAGGCCTTGTACAACAACATCCGCGGGCTGGCGCTCGAATCCCGCTGGGGATGCCGCGGCTCGCGGAAGAACAACAACGGAACCAAGTTAAACAAAGCCGCGCCCGCACAGACTATGAACACGTACTCCCATTTCATCAAGCGCAGGTTGCCGGCCACCAGCGGGCCGAGGAATCCGCCCACGTTGACTATCTGATAAAAAACACCCCAACCGAGTGAAGCCGAACTCTTGGGTATCTTATTGGCGATCAGACCTTGGACGCCCGGCTTGAAAATCCCGGTGCCGATCGCCACCAAGATGGCGCCGGCGAATAAAAACTCGTAAGCCCAATCCTCGCCCAGTGGTCGCGCTTCGCTCAGCGGCATTCCACACAAGTACTCGGAAATCTGGATCGAAAAGCCCATCACCAGAAAGCCGACGCTGGTTATCAGCGTATAAATCGCGATGCAGATCTTGTAGCCGAACCGGTCGGCAAAGCTGCCGGAGAGCACGGGTACGAAACACTGGACCACCGCCCAAACGGCGAGGATCGTTCCCTTCTGAATCTGCGTCAACTCCGGGCCGCCTTTGCCGATAGCCAAAACCATGAAGACCGGCAATCCGACCCGCACGCCGTAATAGGCGAAGCGCTCGACCAACTCTATCCAGTTGGCCACCCAGTAAATGTAACCAAACGAAGAAAACTGTTTTACGAAAGAGTCTTTCGACAGGTCGGATTGGCTGTTCGGTGTGTTGCTCACGGGGACTGTTTTCCCTCCGGTGTGTTCGGCTAAGCGATGTTCGTCGCGGAGCGGCCCGTTGCACGTTCCTGGGAGTTCCTACACAAGCGTATTCTTAGGCCACAGTGTACCGGCCAGCAAGGAAACCAGCAACACGTACGAAAATCATGGCGCGTCGTGGCGAGAAATGCGGATCGGAACCAAAGAGGGCCGTTCTTACCACCCGAGATGGTTGCGGGCGGCGGTGGCGGCGGTTAGAATGGCCCCAATTATACAATCGGCACTTAGGTCGCGACTCACTCGCGGTCGAGTGATCTGTTCCCGCATCCAACCGTGGAAACCATCATGAGCGAAGCAGACCCGAACACGACGCCCGCGGAAGCAAAGCCGCCGAAGGCCCGCTTTGGCCGCACGTTCTGGACGTTGAACTCCATCGAGATGTTCGAGCGGTTGGCGTTCTTCAATCTACGCGTGATGGCCCCGATTTACATCATGCAGGCGGACAATGTCGGCGGATTGCACCTGACCGCCACCGATAAGGGATTTATCTACGCATGGTGGGCCGTGTTTCAGTCGTTCCTACCGATCGTAACCGGTGGTTTCGCCGACCGCTTCGGATATAAGCGCACGATGCTTTTCTCTGTCTGTCTGATGGTAAGCGGCTATCTGATGATGGCATTCTTGCGCGGACGAGAGTTCCTCGACAATGCCGCCGATTCGCTCGCCCACTTTGTCAAACCTCTGGCGGATGCCGACATCGGATCAAACTGGTTCGCCAATATCGCCGATGGATTGCTCCATGCGATAGGTGGATCATTTACCGGGTCGGGAGACTTTTGGGGATTTTTCTTGGGTGTTTTAGTGCTGGCCACCGGAACGGCTTTTTTTAAACCTAGTCTCCAAGGCTCCTTGGCCCACCAATTGACCAAAGAGAATTCTTCAATCGGCTGGGGAATATTCTACTGGGTGGTCAACGTCGGCGCTTTCATTTCTCACTATATACCCACGCTTATCTTGGTCTCGCTTTCCCTGCGCTTTTACGGAGAGGAATACACCGCGACTGCTTGGCGAAATCTTTTTATTATCTCCGCCGTATTCAGCTCTTTCAACTTGCTGATAATGCTGACGTTTCGCGACACCCCCTCGGGCGCGTCGAAAACTGAAACTGTATTTCAAGTTCTAAAACGCACTATCACAAATATTCTTGAAATCCGTTTGCTCTGCTGGATGGCCATCATGTCCTGTTTCTGGCTGATGATGTACCAGCTTTGGGACTTGTTGCCGAATTATATCTCCGATTGGGTCAACAGCACTCCGATCGCCCAACGATTAGCGTGGTTGCCGGAAGATGTTTTTAATAGTTTCGTTGAGCAAACGCCGCGCGGTCCGATGATTCCACAGAATATCCTTATCAGCTTCAACTCGATATTCATCATCATCGGCGTGGTGGGTATGGCGTGGCTGACCCGAAAAATGCGCACCCTCACGGCCATGTTTTTCGGAATGGTTATGGCAACCATCGGAGTTCTTGTTGCCGGTTGGACTCAAAGCACATACGTTTTGATTTTCGGCATCCTCTTCTTCTCCTTGGGCGAGATGATGACTGGGCCGAAAAAGAACGAGTATCTCGGGCTGATCGCTCCGCCTGGGAAAAAGGGCTTGTATCTTGGATACGTCAATATCCCCGTCGGTGTGGGACAATTCTTCGGGGCTTTTCTGGCCGGATGGATTTACAACGACTACGGCGAAAAGGCCAACCTAGCCCTGCGATACCTCGCCGAAAAAACACCTTTCGGCGTCGGCAAAAACTGGGACGGCAAAATGTCCACCCTGGAAACCGCCCTCGGCGTGCCGCGAACCGAAGCGATGCTCAAACTGCAAGAGGTCACCGGCATGGACGCGACGGTCGCCACGCAGATGCTTTGGAACACCTACTCGCCCCAATACATCTGGATACCGTTCGCCTTGATCGGCGTGGTCGCGGCCATCGGGCTGTTGATCTTCGGCCAACTCGCTAAACGTTGGAGCGACATGAACGCCTGATGCAGACTGTTCGACTGTCCGCGGCGCGGCAAGATTTATTGGCATACAACAGTAGTAGTGGTGGGGCTGCGCTTCGCTTGTCCCACCCTACACCACTACGGTCGCCGGAAAAATTCGTAAGCGAGAACAATTGCAACTAAACCGCAAGGAGAATTTCATGGACACACTAGAAGCCATTCACGGCCGCCGCAGCGTTCGGCGGTATCAAGACAAGCCGGTGCCGGAAGAACTGGTGCGGAAACTGCTGGCCGCGGGGATGAGCGCCCCCAGCGCCCGAGACGCCCGGGAATGGCAATTCGTGGTGATCGACGACAAGGCCATGCTGACGGAAATCGGGGAGATCAACCCGAACGCCAAGATGGCCCAGCACGCGCCGATGGCGATCCTCGTCTGCGCCGATCTCAGTCTGGAGAAATCGGTGGGATATTGGGTCGTCGATTGCGCGGCGACGGTCGAGAACATCTTGCTGGCGGCCCACGCTTTGGGCTTGGGCGCGGTCTGGACCGGCGTTTATCCGCGTCAGGAGCGGATGGATGGGCTGAAAAAGTTGGTCGGACTGCCCGAGAAGGTCATGGCCCACAGTTTGATTGTATTGGGCTATCCGGCCGAGCAGCCGGCGCCGCAAGACCGCTATCGGTCCGACCGGGTGCATCGCAACCACTGGTAAGCAAAACGGACGCGGAGAGGTTGTGAATTTTTGTAGGGTGCGTGAAACGCACCACAACCGGTAGTACATGGTGCGTTTCACGCACCCTACGGATTGTGGTCGTGATGACGCCAATTTGAAAAATTCACAGCCTCGGAGCGTCCGGGCGGTGCGTTCCCATGCTCCGCATGGGAACGAGAGCATAAGCGGCTTTACACAAGAAAAAATATTGGGGCGGCAGTGCTAAGATCACTGCCGCCCCAACTGCGGTTAGGCAAGAGGGAAGTTCCCTTGGATTTCTATTGTACCCGAGCGGTCACTCCCTGATCGACCAGGAAGGTGCTGTTGTTGGCTACCGGCATGTAGGGGAGCCAGCACTTTCCGTTGATCTTATCGCTGCGTGCATGACCACCGAAGTACCACATGATGCCCGCACCGATGTTCCAGGCTTCCTCGGTGGAGGCAACCAAGCCGGCCGTGGCGCTGGGGTGCATGTACTGGGCATTGCCGTACAGGGCCAACCGGTCGGTAATCGGCACTTGGATGTTGGCGCCTATGATGAAATCGCCCAAGCTACCGGGCTGGTTGAGGCGAATGTCTTCGGGCGCCCCGACCCACAGCCAGCTATCGGCCCCGGAGACGAACTTGTGGTGCCAGAACAGGTTCACTTGGGTCATCGCCTGGTTCCGTACGGTGATGGGAACTTGGCCGCCCGTGTAGTTCTGCACGGAGAAGAGGTCGTCGATGCAACCATAGACGCCAAAGGCGTTGCTGCCGCTGACGGCCCACTCGACCTGACCGCGCCATTGTCCCATCGTGGGATTTACGCCCCACACGCCCCAGTTGTCGTTGATCATCCAGTCGTAGACGATGCCGAAGCTCAACCGCTGGTCTCCGGCAGCCTTGCGAAAGAAGCCGGTGGTGACGAAGACTTGCTGTTGGCTTGTGGTCGGACGGACCCCCGCGCTGCCGTCCCAGTCGTAGGCACCGTAGCTCATTCCCAACTGCCAACCGATGCCGTAGTCGGCCAACCCGAACGCCCCGATGGCGGAGTTCAAGCCAGCCACGGCGCCAAAGTTGCTGCCTAAAGCACCGTCACTAACGCCCTTGAAGGAATCTAAGCCGAAGAATCCCACGATACCCCGGCACGGGCAGCAGTCGCAACCGAGATACGGACCGCAGCACGATCCGCACGTCGCCTCGGGGCAACAGCTTACCGTATCGACGGCGGCGCATGATTGTCCCTGGTCCGCGACTTTCTCATCGCCGACCAACGTTGCCGTCCGATTACCACCATCAATCCAGTAGTAATCGTCGGCCAGAGCGAAACTTGACTGACACACGACAGTGATCGCAACCAGCGCCACTGCATGTCGTACGAACGTCTTCATGACGTGTCCCCCTTGTCTGAAGGAAATAGGCGTTCTGATATATTTGTAATGGATCGGCGGAAATAATGCGAAATTTGACAATCTCGTCACAAAGGCAAAAACTCTCGCCATCGCCCCAATACTACGCAGGTTCCGCACCTTGCCGACAGCGCAAACTCTACCGGCAACGGGAAGAATACTGGTCTCGCCATCCGGTGGATCGCTCTATGAAGACGAGTTGTAGGACGGATTTCCTAATCCGTCCTACGCGACTCGACACTTATAACGCGTCGGACTACTACTGCGCGATCAAGTATGCGGCGATCAGCAGGCCAATGGCAAGAAGAGTCCCGCCGGCCGCCAACAGCCAGAGCCACTTGGGAGTGCCTTTACGGCGGGCCAGGTAGGTCTCGATGTCGCCTCCCTTAAGCTTCCCATGCTGTTTCCAAAGAGGCAACGGCGGCATTTCGGCGTCCAGGACGAACTCCGAGGCGGGACCTTCGTCCAACGGCAGGGCCACGGGCAGGCGCTTCTTGTCGCCGGCGCGGGAACCTCCTGCCTTAGTCGCCGAAGACGAGGGCTGTGTGGGAAGGGGGGGCGGAAGTGCATCCTCGCCCGAATTACGCCGTGGCCCCTCGGCGCCCTGGGCCGGCTTGCGTCGCGGCGAGGGAATCGGTTCCCGCGCCGACGATTTGCCCGACACGTCCCCCGTCAGATTCGCCGATGAAATCCCGCTGCTGCCCGAGGGGATCGTCTGACCGTGCGCGATCAACCATTTCGCCAAGGCGTCGGCCGTCTCGGCAGCCGATTGGTATCGGTCCTCGGGCTTCTTGGCTATCATTTTCAAGCAGATGTCGATCAGGTCTTGCGGCGCGTCGGGACGATCGAGTTGGATGTCCGGTGGAGGTTGCTTCTGGTGCATCATCAGCCGCTGCGGCAGCGTGCCGCCGACAAACGGCGGATGGCCGGTAAGCAGAAAGTAGAACGAGCAACCGAGTCCGTAGATGTCTGCCCGCGAGTCCACCCCGTGGCTGTCCAGCGCCTGCTCGGGGGCCAGATAATCGGCGGTGCCCAACACGTTTTCGTCGTAGGCCACGGTCAGCGAGGCCTTGTCCTCGTCGGTGAATCGCGCCAGGCCGAGGTCCAACAGTTTGACCACGTTCTTTGGAGTCACCAACAAGTTGGCCGGTTTCACGTCGCGGTGGATCAATCCGGCCAGATGAGCGTGGGCAAGTCCTTCGGCCGCCTGGCGGGTATACTCGGCGGCGGCGACGTATTCCAAAGGGCCGTCCTTCTGGACAATCTGCTGGAGGTCGCGCCCCTCGACGTATTCCATCACCAAGTAATGGATGTTCCCCTCGCTGTCCACGTCGTACGCCCGGACGATGTTGCGGTGGTCCAGCGAGGCGGCGGCCTGGGCCTCGCGGTGGAAGCGGGCAAGATACGAAGTGTCCTCGACGCGGTCTTGCGGCAGAACCTTGATCGCCACCCGCCGCTGCATCAACACGTGTTCGGCCAGATACACGCTGCTCATTCCGCCCGTGCCGAGATGGCCCAGCAGCTTGTATTTGCCCAGGAAAAACCCCTTGTGACGCCCTTCCAGCAGTTTATCGACCTGCCAGCGGGTGAGCAGTCCGGCCTCGACGAGCCGCCCGGCGACGAAGTCGGTGTCGGTGATCGAGTGGCCGTCGGACTCGCGTTTCAACTCGCGCAGCAGGGCAACCAGGCGGTCTTTCTCGACCAACCCGCTCCGCCGCACAAGGTCAAGAAACGCGTCTACATGCAGCCTGGCCATGGTTGTCCTGTTTCTCGGCAACCGTTCACGGGTCGGGAAAACATCGTCATTCTGAGCGTAGCGAAGAATCTCGTGCGAGATCGCGGCGCATGCGAGATTCTTCGCTACGCTCAGAATGACGGTTGCCCTGTGAACGGTTACTATTCCTCGTCCCCCCACTGTATCAATAATAACATGGGCTAAAGGCCGAGACTATAAGGCGCATCGGCGTTTTCGGCGTCGAAACAGCTTTATCTCAGCCGGCTATTGCGACATTTGTTTTCTGAGAGTCAATAAACAGCGAAATCCGGCGATGCCGATAACCAATGGCCCTAATCGCCACAACCCGATATAATCGCGGCTTTACTCGAATCATATATCCCCGCGGGTAGAACAAGTGACAGACATCGTCAGCGTAGCCGAAGCTCGGCGGGCCGATTCGGTCGGCCGTGAGGTCGTCGTCCAGGGTTGGGTTCGCACACGGCGCGACTCGAAGGCCGGATTCAGCTTCATCGAGGTCAACGACGGTTCCTGCTTCGGCAACATCCAGATCATCGCCGAGGCGGCGTTGCCCAACTACGAGTCGGAAATCAAGCGGCTCTCGCCCGGCTGCTGCGTCGGCGTCACCGGATTGGTGAAGGCGTCGCCGGGCAAAGGACAGGCCACCGAGATTCAGGCCGCCGCCGTCGTGGTCCACGGCCTGGCGGACGTGAAAACATATCCCTTGCAGAAGAAGGGGCACTCCTTCGAGTTCCTCCGCACGATCGCCCACCTGCGGCCGAGGACCAACACCTTCGGGGCCATCGCCCGAGTGCGAAACCGCGCCTGCAACTCGATCCACCAATTTTTTCAGGAGCGCGGGTTCCTCTACGTCCATACCCCGATCATCACCGCCAGCGATTGCGAGGGGGCCGGGGCGATGTTCCAGGTCACCGCGCTCGATTTGGCCGCCGAGGTGGAGAGGGGTGAGAAAGGTGTGGAGGGTGAGAAGGGTGTGAAGGGCGCGGGAATCGATTTCTCGAAGGATTTCTTCAACCGGCCGGCGTATCTGACCGTCAGCGGACAACTCGAGGCCGAGACGTTCGCCTGCGCGCTAAGTAAGACGTACACGTTCGGCCCGACCTTCCGCGCCGAGAACAGCAACACGCCCCGCCATCTGGCCGAGTTCTGGATGGTCGAACCGGAGGCCGCCTTTTTCGACCTCCAGGACGACATGGAACTGGCCGAAGGGTTGTTGAAACGCATCTTTCGCGACGTGTTGCAAGAATGTCCCGAGGACATGCGGTTCTTCAACCAGCGGATCGACAAGACCGTCATCGAAACGCTCGAACACATTGTCGAGAGCGAATTCCTCCGCGTTTCATATTCCGACGCCATCGACATTCTGCGGAAGTCGGGGCAACGGTTCGAGTTTCCCACCGCCTGGGGTAACGATCTTCAGGTAGAACACGAACGCTTTCTGACCGAGACGCACTTCCGCCGGCCGGTGATCCTTTACGACTACCCGCGCGAAATCAAGCCGTTCTACATGCGCATGAACGACGACGGGCGGACGGTCCGGGCGATGGACGTGCTGGTGCCGAAAGTAGGCGAGATCGTCGGCGGCAGCCAGCGCGAGGAGCGCCTCGACCTGCTCGAACGGCGCATGCGCGAGCAGGGCCTCGATCCGGAAAGCTATTGGTGGTATCTCGATCTGCGCCGCTTCGGCACCGTGCCGCACGCCGGCTTCGGACTGGGGCTGGAACGGGCAATCCAGTTCATCACCGGGATGTCGAACATCCGCGACGTGATCCCCTTCCCCCGCACGCCGGGCAACGCGGAGTTTTAGCGAGTTTACCATCAATATGTAGCGGGCTTGCCCACCCGCTGTATATTGTTTGGAAAAATGACGGGGTGCGGCCGTTTCCGCCACCTTGCCCGCCGGGGGGTTATCGAGCATAATATGATTGTATCTTTGTAGTGTTAGATTGTTGCCCAACGCGCAGCCTTTATGGCATCAGATAATTCCGCCGATTCGTTCCTGGATCTCATCCGACAGAGTGGTCTGGTTCCAGACGACCTGATGCTGGCGTTGCGGGAGGAGTATAGCGGCGAACACGCCAAGCCCGATGGTTCACGCGAACTGGCCGATGAGTTGGTGAAGCGGGAAATTTTGACCCGCTGGCAGGCGGACATGCTGCTGAAGGGGAAGCATCGCGGCTTTCGTCTCGGTCCCCATCGCATCCTCAGGCCCCTGGGTCAGGGGGGAATGAGCAAGGTGTTCCTGGCCGAGCACGAGATGATGCGCCGCCGCTGCGCGATCAAGGTCTTGCCCAGCAAGTACCAAGCGGACCCCGATCTGTTGGCCCGGTTCCATATCGAGGCCCGGGCCATCGCCGCGCTTGACCATCCTCATATCGTTCGGGCCTACGACTTCAACAAGGACGTTCGATACGGCAAGGAAATACACTACCTGGTGATGGAGTACGTCGAGGGGCCGGACTTGCGGCGGCTGATCGACGAGCAAGGCCCGTTGGACTTCCGCAAGGCCGCCGATTTCATCGCCCAAGCCGCCGACGGACTCGTCCATGCGCATCAGGCCGGTTTTGTCCATCGCGACATCAAGCCGGCGAATCTGCTGGTCGACGAAAACGGGATCCTGAAAATTCTCGACCTGGGGCTTGCGCGAGTCACCTTCGAGGGAGAGCAACCTTGGCAGACGTCCGAGGGCGAGCCGTCGGCGGTGGGGACGGCCGACTACGTCGCCCCGGAACAAGTGGCCGACAGCCGCAACGTCGACGGCCGGGCAGACATATACAGTCTCGGACACACGTTCTACTTCCTGCTGACCGGCCGTCGGCCGTTCCCCAAGTCCACGCTGGTGGAATTGCTGATGGCGCACCGGCGCGAGCAGCCCGAGCCGATCGGCAAGTTCCGCCCCGACGTCCCGCTCGAACTGATCGAGATCATCGAGCGGATGACCGCCAAGGATCCCATCCATCGTTTCCAAACCGCCCAGGAAGTGGCCGATAAGATCCAGGCGTGGCTGAACGATTCGGCCGGCGGCAGCGATTACTCGCGGATTTCGGCGCTGATGGCCGCGGCCATGCGGTCCAAGCAACCCTCGGAGCAAGACTCCGCGAAGGCCGGGTCCAAGGAGACCGAGGCTTCCGTGCTTGAATTGGCGGCGCTCGAGGATGAGCCGCGCCCGCCGGCCAAGCCCAATATCGCCGACGACAAAAAAGCGGAAACCACCAAGCCGTCTCCCGCCAAAGAGCAGCCCCCAAGCCTAAAACGGGCCGTCCAAAGCGACGGCAAAGGGTCGGCCCACGGCGACAGCAAGCCGTCGCTGGCCAACATGCGCGCCGACGTGCTGGCGGAACTTCTCCCCAGCGACTCGATCTCGGCGTCTCAGTCCGATCCGCTGATGATGCTGCCCACCGATGCAGGCCGGCTCCAATATCCGACCCCGCTAAGGCTCAAACGTCAAGACAGCCCGCTCGTCATATTGAAATCGCCTTGGTTTTGGACGGCGTTGGTGTGGTTGGTTTTTGCGGTGTTGTTGCTGTTCTTTTTGTTTGGTTCTCCGTCGTCGGATAAGCCCCGCGAACAGCGCCCCGTCGGCAGCGCGAAACGGAATGGCTTGGACACACCCGTCGAGCTTCCCGCGTCTCCCGCTCCATCCCAGCAAACGCCCGACGAGGAGCAAACCGACACGCCTCCTCCGCCGCCGGATGATACGTCCTCGCCGGAGGCCGCCGAACCATCGCCGTCTCCGATCGAGACGCCGCCGTCTCAGCCGGCCGAGGAGCCCGTGCCCGAGCCGCCGCCCCAAGAAGAGCCTGTGCCCGAGCCAACGCCTCAAGAAGAACCTGTGCCCGAGCCGACGACGCCCGTAGAGCCGGCCACGCCGAAACCGGAAACGGATGAAACGCAACCGAAGCCGGAGACACCGCCCGCCGTGAAGACAATCAGCGCCAGCGAGTTGCTCGCCGGCATCGAAAAGCTCTCGTTGCGGTTTCAATCATCGGATCGCGATCCCAAAAGCACCCTGAACTTGACCATCAAACGCCAGGCGTTGGCCGCGGTCAAGCAGCTCGGCATCGAGGTCGAGGAGAAAGACCCGCCCGTGCTGATAATCAACATTAAGGTTTCCAAGACCGCCGATCTGTTCACCGTGGTGATCTCCGCGGACGTGGGGTGTCTTATCCCAGACGGCAGACTTGCCCGCGTGTGGACGCAAAGCAAGCAGGTCGTCTCCATTCCGTCACAGAGGCTGCGTCAGGATCAAGTATTGCGGATGCTGAGGATAGGAGCAAAAGACTTCTTTGATCGGTTCGTTGACGACGTTCGCAAGGCCCGGGCAAAGGTCAAATTCAAGTAGCCGGCCGGCATAGCTTTTCTCACGCACGCGGGTGGATATTCGCGTTCCGCACCGACAATCGGTCGGACCGACACGTCCGCCGATCCCACCGCCTCTTCTCCCACGAATCTGGTTCACGTCGTTGGTTGGATCGACCGATGTTAAGCTATGTCGGTCAAGGACTCTGCGTAGTATGCGTAGCGATGGCAACAAGCGGAAGACCGGCCCCTTGTTTCTGGTTGTGCTGATTCGGCCAGAGCCGCCGATTGCAACGAATAATTCGGCCACGGATGGATTATCTGAACGCCTACCTTAATCATCCAGAAAAAATCGTGGCCAATTCCGCATCGAAGTCAAAACATCTGAAACTTTACACCGAACAGCCACCCAAGCCGATCCGACCCCAGATCGAATCCCTCGGGTGTATGCCTGAATTGCTGCGTGCGTTCCAAACGGCCACCGGCTGGTCGATGCAATATGGAAGGAAGGCGGAGGGTGGCACTGGCTTAGCCAGTGGCACGCGCGGGCTGGCCGCTTTAGCGGCCAGTGATCCAAAAACCCAAAAACCCAAATCTCCAAATCCCAAATCCCTTTCCCCCATGCCGATCGACCGCGACGCCGCCCATCGGCTCGCCGGTTCGATTGCCGAGGTGCTCGACGAGTTGTTCGACACCCGTGACTCGCTTCACCGGCGTGAGGCCGAGTTGGCGGCCGGCGTGCCGCTGGTTCCGCATCGCCGGGAGGAAAAACACCTGGCCATGCGGTTGGAGGCGGTGTTGCGGGCAGGCGTGGAGGCCGTCGGCTGCGCTGCCGCCGCACTCTACATGCTCGATGAAGCCACCTCCGAATTAAAAATGCGCAGCTCGTGGGGGTTGCCCTTCGACCGGCTTACCGCTCCGTCCCGGCCGCTTGAAGGGGCTTTGGCCGATCTCGAAGCGCTGCTCGGCCACGCCGTGGTGCTCGACGACAGCGCCGCGATGCGGACGTGGAACATGCCCGAGGATTTCCCCGCCGCCGTGTGCGTGCCGGTATCCACGCCCACTACGCTGCTGGGAACGCTGTGGGTCTTCGCCAACCAGCCGCGCGACTTCAACGACCGCGAAACGAACCTGCTGGAGGTGATCGCCGGCCGGTTGGCCGCGGACTTGGAGCGCGAGATGCTGCTTCGCACCGGAGTAGACGGGGCGAAGTTGCAGCAACAGATCGCCGCCGCCGAGCGGCTGCAATGCAACGAACTGCCGGCGATCGCCCCGATGCTGGATGGCTGGAACCTGGCCGGCCGCACAATTCAGTCGGGCAACGTCGGCGGGGCGTTCCACGACTGGTTCTCTCTGCCCGACGGCTTGACGGCCGTTGCGGTCGGCCGCGCCGTCGAGCAGGGCGTGGCCGGGGCGCTGACGGCCGGCGGTGTGAAAACGGCCCTGCGCAGTCATGCAAAATACCAACGCCAGGTAGAACCCGTCATGCAACAGGTCAACCTGACGCTCTGGACAGGCTCGGCCGGCGATCGACACGCCGCCTTGCTGTTCGGATTGATCGAGACGGCCACCGGCCGGGTGTGTTGCGCGTCGGCGGGGCGGCCGTCCGCCATCCTGCTTAGCGGCGAAGGCTGGCAGTCGCTCGGCAGAAGTTCCGTCATGCTGGGCGAGAGTCCCGAGACCCGGTTTGAACCGTTCGACCGCGAGTTGCAACCGGGCGAGGCGCTGGTTTTCTGCACCGACGGCGCGTTGGACGTCGCCGACGCCGAGGGACGCATTCTGGGCGAAGCCGGTCTGGCCGATGCCTTGCGGGGTAAGCTCGAACTGGCCGCCGAAGAGCTGGTTGCCGCCGCTCAGGCCGCCCTCGAAAATCACGCCCCGGACAATACCCGCGATCATTCGATCCTGGTGGTTAAACGGACCATGTCTTGACGCTTGGCGGGCGTCGGGTAGACTGAAGGGTCCGCGGGAGTGGCGGAATTGGCAGACGCGCTAGGTTGAGGGCCTAGTGGCCGCAAGGCCGTGCAGGTTCGAGTCCTGTTTCCCGCACTTACCTAAATGGTTGCGCTACGAGGGTTTGTGCCAATCGCCACAAACCCTTCTTTGTTGCGCTATGCCAAAACGATGACACAAGTGTGACACACTATGTTGCAAGACGTTGTTATGTGTTGCAGAGGTTGCCTAATGCCGCCAGAGAATCCGCCAACAGCCACCGTTGCCCTCGACGGATTTGATCTGGCCAGATAGCCCCAAAAACGCTCTAAGATAACGTCTGGCCGTTGCGCAATCCAGTGGCCCAAAAAGCCGACTTGAATAGATCGGCCGATCTGCTATAGTATACGCCGGTTCACATAATGGCTGGGTTGTGCGCGGCGTCCATGAGACGGAAGTGGCGCGATGTTCGTAATTTGTGAGCGTTACGAAGACCATCTGCCGCGCCCCGCGAGGCTGTTTCGGTCCCCTTGGATCGTGCTGGCAAAGGTCTAACGTCGTCATGTGCATACATCACCATTTTTCCATCGCGTTGGGTTGAGCACCATGGTGCAAGTGATCCCCATAGAACGAAAATCGGCAGTGCTCACACCTTCCAGCCTGGCCTGCCTGTCGCACGTTCCGACGGTCAACCTGACGGCAGGTTGCGCCCATGAGTGCCGCTATTGTTACGCCCGCGGCTACATGACGCACCCTGGCGAAGGCAAGGTCGCGTTTTACACCAATACGCTTGCCAGGCTGCGGGAGGAATTACGCCGCAAGCGCAAAAAGCCGACCACCGTATATTTCAGTCCATCGAGCGACACCTTCCAGCCGGTTCCCGAGGTTCTGAACATGGCTTATGACGTGTTCAAGTTTCTATTGGAGTCGGGGATTGGCGTAACCTTCGTCACCAAGGGGCGGATTCCCGACCGGCACCGCGACCTGTTGGCCGCCCATGCACCGCTGGTTCAGGGGCGGATCGGACTGACTACTCTTGATCCAGCCGTCGCCGCCGCGTTTGAACCCCATGCGGCGTCGCCGGAAGTCCGGCTCGCGCAAGCGGCCGAACTGATCGGCGCCGGTGTCCCGGTCGACGCGAGGCTCGACCCGATCTTGCCGGGCGTGACCGACGGCGCGGACTGTCTGGAGCCGCTTTGCGCGGCATTGGCTCGAATCGGCGTGCGAACCATTGCCGCCAGTGTGCTCTTTCTTCGGCCGGCAGTGACCGGATCGTTGCGACGGTGCGTGGAGGACAAGCAGATGCTCAATAGGGTATTGGACTGCTTCGCCGGCAGCGAGCCTCTGGCGATCCATGCGGGCAACAGCCGGGTGTTGGCGCTTCCGGCCTCGGCGCGTCTTGAGATCATGGAGCGTTTGAAAACCATTGCACACCGTTACGGCCTGGAGGTTCTCGTCTGTGCCTGCAAGAACCCGGACATCTCCAGTGGCTCTTGCCACATTTCAGGCCGCTGGCCGCCTGTGGTTCGAGGGGGCAGCCAATTGGGACTGTTTCAATCGTAGCAAAAGTGGCGAGGAAGAAGAACAGGAGCAGCGACCTCACCATACGAATTTTACTTGGATACGCAAGTCTCCATGATCAAAGTGCCTTGCGGCGGTTTCTTGTCGGCCTTGCGTCTCTTCGATTTCGCTGTCGCCGCTTTTACGACGATCCGGCCTCCGACGGCCGCAAACGCCCGCATCAGTTGGTCCAGCGATACATCCGAAGCGGCGCGCTCGATCTTGGCGACCCGAGGCTGGCTTGTCCCGAGTTTGAGCCCCAATACCTTTTGCGACAGATGCCGGGCTTCGCGTTGCCGTCGAACCGCCATGGCGAGTTTGATCCGAGCATCGAGCACCTGGCGTTCCGCATCATCCATTTCCAAGAAGTCGGCGGCATCGCCCAGTTTCCAGCCCGCCGCTTCCAATTTTTTGCGTTTTGCCGTATCCATCGTTCGCTCCTCCGCTGATTCACCCGTTTTTCCTAAAATCCTTCACCGTCGTGTCGTACCGCTTCAACCGATCCTTGCATCGACGAATCACCTCGTCGGGAATTTTTCGCGTCTTTTTCGGATACACGTCGAGGATCAATACGGCGTCGGCGTCGATGCGGTACATGATCCGCCAGTTGTGTCCCGCGTCTCTTATGCGCAACGCCCCGCAGCGAGTCCCAACGTCGGGCAGCGGTTCCGCCAGCGGCATTCCCAATTTATCGCCTTCCTGAAGGAGCCGGAGCAACATTCCGGCCTCTTGCCTGCCTTCGACCGTGAACGGCGGCGTTTTCACCTCGCCGTGCAGCCAAAAGAGCGGCTTCCGGGTACATTCGTCGTGTTTGGGCCTTTGCGACTCGGCCATTTTTCATTTTGTCCTTGATGGCATACCTGAAGTGTATATCGGATGCGATATATTGTCAAGCGAGAAAAACGGCTGTGTGACTGCGTGACTACGTGTAATGGACGTTTTTGCTCTTTCGGGTATGATGAAGGACAATCTGGGGAACCGTGGACGAATTGTACTCTTGGGGGTTTTTCCAACATAGGAGTTTCATGCGATGCGATCAGAAATTGACGCATTCCCACCGGGTGTCGCCGAGAAGCTAAAAACATACGTCTACCGGCTCATTGACCCGCGAAATGGTGAGACATTTTATGTCGGGAAGGGGCGGGGCAATCGTGTGTTTGCCCACGTAAGGGAGCAGTTGGAAGACAATGATCTCGACAATAACAATAAGATGAAACGTATTCGGGAAATCCGCCGTGCTGGCTTTGAGGTAGCTCATGTCATTCATCGACATGGAATGGCTGAAAAAACCGCTTTCGAGGTCGAATCCGCACTGATTGATGCGTACCCTGGGCTTACCAACATTATTGATGGGGCGGGTAGCAATGACTACGGGGCGATGCATGCGAAGGAGATCATCAGACGATACTGTGCGAAGCCCGCAGAATTCCAGCACAAGGCAGTGCTGATCAGCGTCAACAGGAGTGCTACCGAGACCTCATTGTACGAAGCAGTTCGATACGCTTGGAAAATGAGCATCTCCAGAGCCAGGCAAGCGGAGTTGGTCTTAGCCACCCTTCAGGGCCTGATCGTTGGTGCCTTCATCGCGGACGAATGGTTAGAGGCAACAGCGACTAATTTTCCTGGACCTGGACGTGGGGATAGGCCAGGACGCATCGGCTTTGTTGGGCACGAGGCACCGCCTGATATTGCCGACTTGTACGTCAATAAGCGCGTGCCTGAAGAGTACCGTAAACAGGGTGCCGCGAATCCTGTCAAGTACACTTGGAGCGGACGGGCAACGTGAAGAAAAAGGAGTTTTTGAAGGCACCATTAAGTTGCATTGCTCGTGAGAAGTAAGGTGCTACGTCCGGCGGAGCTGATCGAGGACAATAACCTTGGTAGAATAGAGCACGGCATCGGCCGGTTCGTCTTCAAAAATGGCTGGGTGTTTCGACAGTTCTCTTCGTCGGACTACTTCAAGGCAATTCACGTTGTCATGGGCGGCAGGTTGTCTGACGATGAGGACCTTATTTACGTGCCGCTTCGTGCATTCGACGACGATGTTCTCGTGCTGTCGAGCGGTCGTTCCCTCATCGCTCAGTTGCTGACAATGGCAAACCAACTTGTAATTGAGGACGCGGATTTGTTGCCATATCATCTCGAACGTCACTTCAAGCATTTTGCCTTGGGCGACCTGTCTGTTGTTGATTTGACCGACCGGGCGAAAAGGCGCGGGGCTGCCGTCTACCTCGTGGAGAGAACACCAGCACGTTGACAATAGCAAGGGTCTTCCAACCAAACGTGAGTTGCATGGTAATCTGCCTGCAAAGCACCCCTATCAGGGATTGTTGGTTGAGGCAGAGGCAGGTAAAATCAGCCTTGGGTTTCTAAACGTCTTCCCGGTGGTCTACCCTCTATCGCCCATCCCTTTTGCCCCGACAAGCCCGACACCCATGCCAGACGAAGACCTCGACACGCCCCTCGGAATAGACGCCAACACATCTTCGCCCGCGAATGATTTCGAGTTGCCGATAGCCGGTTTCCAGGGCACGCCCGAGGAGATCGAGCGGCAGTGGTTCGAGCAGGTCTACAAAGGCCGCGGCGACTCCATGGCCCAATTGACCTGGCGGGCGGTGTTGATGGGGTCGGCCCTCGGCGGCGTGCTGTCGCTGACGAATCTCTACATCGGCTTGAAGGCCGGCTGGGGCTTCGGCGTGGCCATCACCGCCTGCATCCTCTCCTACTCGATTTGGACCGGGTTTTTCAAGCTCGGGCTGGCCAAGACCAGGATGACCATCCTGGAAAACAACTGCATGCAATCGGCGGCCAGTTCGGCGGGCTACTCGACCGGCGGCACGCTGATCTCGGCGTTCGCCGCTTATATGATGCTCAATCCCGAACCACTACCGATCCCAATCATGCTTGCCTGGATATTTTTCTTGGCGGTCATGGGCGTGACGATGGCCATTCCGATGAAGCGGCAGATGATCAACGTCGAACAACTCCGCTTCCCCAGCGGCATCGCCGCCGCCGAAACGCTCCAGGCGCTGCACTCGCACGGCGAAAGGGCCATGCGCGCGGCCAAGGCGCTGGGCATCGCCGGCTTGCTGGCCGGGCTAAACCAATTTTGGGCCGACGGGCTGAGGTTCCTCGATAAGTTGAAATTCGTCGATTTCCCGCTCGAACCGTATTCGATCAGTTCACTGATCGGGAGGATGAATGAGTTTGTTTTCGGAAAACAGTGGATGGGACGCACCGTCCAGTTCGAGTGGGATCCCGTCTTCCTCGCGGCGGGTGCGTTGACCGGGCTGCGTGTTTCATCAAGTATGATCCTCGGTGGAACGCTCTGTTGGGCCATTTACGTGCCCTTCATGCAGCAACAAGGCGTCATCCAAGGATCGGGGTTCCGAGACGTCGTGCAATGGACCCTTTGGGGCGGCGCCGCATGCATGGTCGCTTCCGGTTTGTTCTCGTTCGCCATGCAGTGGCGGACCATGTTTCGGGCGGTCGCCGGTCTGCTGAAAAGCTTCTCCCGCAAGGAAGGCAAAACCGTCGGCGAAATGGACGCCATCGAAACGCCGATGTCCTGGTTCCTTGCCGGACAACTTGTTTCGCTGGTTGCCCTGGCGTGGTTGGCCAAGGTCACGTTCGGCATGCCTTTGTGGCAAAGCGCCATCGCCGTCCCACTGGCATTCCTGCTGGCCTTGGTGGCTTGCCGAGTGACGGGCGAAACCGACACCACGCCGGTCGGCGCCATGGGCCAGACCACGCAGCTTATCTTCGGAGCGATCAATCCCGGCCATGCGACCCTCACCCTGATGAGCGCGAACATCACGGCCGCCGCCGCCGGTTCGTCGGCCGATTTGCTGACCGATCTGAAAAGCGGCTATTTGCTCGGCGCCAACCCGCGAAAGCAGTTCCTCGCCCAGTTTTCCGGCATCTTTATCGGGACGGTGGTCACGGTCCTCTGTTTCCGCATCATGGTGCCGGACGCTTCCGTACTTGGCTCGAAGCAGTTCCCCGCTCCGTCGGCCCAGACCTGGAGGGCCGTGGCGGTGGTGCTGAGCCACGGGATCACCACGCTTCATCCCGTGAAAGCCTGGTCGCTGGCCATCGGCACATTGGTCGGCATTCTTCTGCCGCTGTTGTCGATACTGTTTCCGAAGCAACAGAAATGGATCCCGTCGGCCGCCGGCTTCGGTCTGGCCTGGACGTTCCACTGGTACTACAGCCTGCTGTTCTTCCTTGGCGCGATCATCGGCTACGGGTTCGAGAAGAAAACGCCCAAGCTGTCCGAGGAGTACTTGTTCCCGGTGGCCTCGGGCATCATTGCCGGCGGCTCCTTGATGGCCGTGGTGGTGATATTCTGTGAGAACGGCCCGCAAATGATCCGCCAACTTTTCAGCGGCGGTTAGCAGTCCGTTGAAAAAGGGTGCCACTGCTGGCTTGTCCAGCAGTGCGGGGAGAAACACCCGGGGAAACACTGCTGGACAAGCCAGCAGTGGCACCCGAACTCTCGGAAACCGACTTTTTCAACGGGCGGTTAGTCCGGCGACTGCTTGTGCAGCAGCCGTAATATCCGATAGACCGGGTTATAACCCGGCGATGTAACCGTTCACGAGTTGGGAAAACATCGTCGTTCCGAGCGTATTCCGGCTGGTGGCGCAAGCATTTTGCCCGTACTCTCGCCAGCACTGGCGAGACGCCAGTGCCACCCGGCTTACGGACTTTGCGCTTTCTTCCCTTTCGCCGCCGCCTCGGCCAGACGGCGGGAAAGCATCTCCAGACGCCCCAACTCCACGCGACGCGCCGCCTCGGTCCCCTTGAACTCCTCGGAAGAGGCCGCACGCCGGGCCTCGAATATCCGCGCGCCAAGCTGAGACACCGCCGACTTCGACCTCTCCAGCTTTGCAACCGTGGACCGCTTGTCGGCGGGCAATAATTCCCGGAACAGATCGAGGTCGCCGCGGCGGATCACCAGTATCTTCAACCGATTTACCAACGGTTCGAGCCGCGCCGCGTCCCAAGTCCCCTTTTCGTCCAGTTCGGCCTCCAACGCGCGAAACGACATGTTGCAGCCGGCAATCCGCACTACCAACTCGTCGGCGTTCACCCGCACCGAGCCGGCGGGCAATTTGCCGGTCGGTTCGGCCGGCGTCACGGGCTTTACCGGCGACGACGGCGGAACTTGCGTTTCCATCGGCAAGGCGAGCGGGACACGCTCCGGCCGGCGCGGCCGCGCCGGCTCAGTAGCCCGTTGAAAAAGTCGGTTTTCGAGAGTTCGGGTGCCACTGCTGGCTTGTCCAGCAGTGTTTTCCCGGGTGTTTTTCCCCGCACTGCTGGGCAAGCCAGCAGTGGCGCCCTTTTTCAACGGGCTGTTAGATGGTTCCTCGACCGGCTTCTCGGGCAATTTCGGGACCGGTTTCGGCGTCGGTTTCGGCGGCCGCGGTTTGACCGCTTCGGAAGGTTCTTGCGACGCCGTTTCCGCCGGTGGTTGTTGCTCTTCAACCATCGGTTTCTCGGGGATCGGCCCGATCGACGTCAGTTCGACGCTGCTGATCGACGACTCCAGCCAATCAATCAGCCGGTCTTGTTGCTCGAAGTTTTTGCCCGCGTTCTTCCATTCCCAAAGCGTCGTTTCCCAAGCCTTCGCTCTTCGGCCGGCTTCGGCGGGCCACTCGCGGAATACTTCCGAAACCTTGTTTCGATAGCGCTCGGCCAGCCGGTCGACGGCTTTCCATTCCAGCGAGTCGGTCTCGCCAATTGCTTCCCGCAACACCTGCCAGGTGATCATTTTCCGGTGCAATAGCGAGCGGACGAGGGCCTGCTGCCGGTCGGACTGTTCGGGGTTCAGCGACAGTCGTGCCGCGCGGGCCGCCCGATCTTCCAGCCGCCGCAGCCACGCCTGCTGCTCGGCAAAATCCATCTTCGCCAGCCGGTCGAGTATCGGCTGAACGGGATCGGGGTCGGATTTGGCGATTTCCTCGCCCGCGACGGCCAGCGAGCAAAAACACGACGCGGCCAGTACGAGTGCGAACACGTGGGTTGTGATGTTTTTCATGTTCATTCAAGCGGATTCAGTCGGTATGTCACGGCGTCTAACAGCCCGTTGAAAAAGTCGGATTTCGGGAGTTTGGGTGCCACTGCTGGCTTGTCCAGCAGTGTTTTTCCGGGAGTTTTCCCCTGCACTGCTGGACAAGCCAGCAGTGGCACCCTTTTTCAACGGGCTGCTAAAAGGCGTGACCATCGGTCGCGGCTTTTTGCGCCACCCCTCAACAGTAGGATGCAGGGGGGCGAAGTCAATCGCCGCCTGCCAGATTGGCAGCCGAAAATGCGGTTTGCGGAGCCGTTTTGCCCGTCTTGGCGGATGACATTAGGTGATAATTAGTGGTAAAGATTCTCTTTAAGGTTCTCGTTACGACGCTCCGCGTCGTAACGATAGGCGCCGGACGCTCTGCATTCATTCGCGGCGTAAACCATTGCGGCGAAAAAAGTTCCACTTCGCGGACGCAGAGCGTCCAGGGGCGTGCGTTCCCACGCAGAGCGTGGGAACGAGCGGTCCCACCCCCCTAAGGCTTAAGTTGCGTTTGTTTCTTTGGCGCGCCGATTGCTTCCTCTGATGCCCCAGCATCGGCTGCGCGCCGCTTTGGCAGATTGAAGCCCCCCACTATCGAGCAATTTTGGAGACAACCTAGTATGGCAAAAAAGAAAGCCCCTTGTTGTGATTCGAGTAAAATCAAGCTCCAACCGTTGGGCGACCGCGTGGTCGTCGAGCGCGACGAATCCGAAGCGGTTACCGCCGGCGGCATCGTACTGCCCGATACGGCAAAGGACAAACCGGCCCGCGGCAAAGTGATCAGCACCGGCGACGGCCAACTGCTGGACGACGGCAGCCGAAGCCCATTGCAGGTGAAGGTCGGCGATCACGTCCTGTTCACCTCCTACGCCGGCGACACCTTCAAGCTCTGCACGCGCGAACTGCTGCTGCTCAGCGAAAGCGACATTCTCGCCGTTATCAAATAGTCCATATCGGGGTTCGGGATTCGGGACTGGGGATTCGGGGTTGAGACAACGCGAAAATGTTGACCTCAAACGCAAAGCCCGGTAACACCCGAACCCCCTGGCCCTAATCCCGAATCCCGAATCCCGAATCCCGAACTTACACAGCCAAACCAAAAATCGTTAAGGAGTACCCGTTCCATGGCAAAGATGATTGCATTTGACCAGGAAGCCCGCGACGCACTGAAGCGCGGCGTTGCCAAGCTGGCCCAGGCCGTCCGCGTTACACTCGGACCGCGCGGCCGAAACGTAATCCTGCAAAAGAGTTTCGGCTCGCCGACCGTCACCAAGGACGGCGTCACCGTGGCCAAGGAGATCGAACTCGAAGACGTTTACGAGAACATGGGCGCCCAGATGGTCCGTGAAGTGGCCAGCAAGACCAGCGACGTGGCCGGCGACGGAACCACCACCGCCACCATCCTGGCCGAAGCCATCTTCAACGAGGGACTCCGTGCCGTGGTCGCCGGAGTGAACCCCATCCATCTGAAGCAAGGCATCGAGCGGGCGGTGGCTGACATCGCCGCCAAACTCAAGAGCATGTCGATCTCGGTCAAGAATAAGAAGGAAGAGATCGCACAGGTCGGTTGCGTCGCATCGAACAACGACGCCGAAATCGGCCGGCTGCTGGCCGACGCAATGGAAAAGGTCGGCAAGGACGGGGTAATCACCGTCGACGAAGGCAATAGCCTCGTCACCGAGATCGAGTGGGTCGAGGGAATGCAGTTCGACCGCGGATACCTCTCGCCCTACTTCGTCACCGACCCGCAGAAGATGGAGTGCGTGCTCGAGGACGCCTACATCCTGATCCACGAGAAGAAAATCTCCAACATCAAGGACATGGTTCCACTGTTGGAGAAGTTGGTCAACTCGGGCAAGCCGCTGTTGATCGTCGCCGAGGACGTTGACGGCGAGGCGCTGGCCACGCTGGTGATCAACCGCCTGCGCGGCACCTTGAAGGTTTGCGCCATCAAGGCGCCCGGCTACGGCGACCGCCGCAAGGCGATGCTCGAGGACATCGGCGTGCTGACCAACGGCCAGCCGCTGTTCGAGAGCCTCGGCAAGAAGCTGGAAAACATTACCCTGGCCGAGCTTGGCCGGGCCAAGAAGATCATCATCGACAAGGACAACACGACGATCATCGAAGGCGCGGGAAAAAGCTCGGATATCAAGGGCCGTATCGACCAGCTCCGCCACGAGATCGAGAACACCTCCAGCGACTACGACCGCGAGAAGCTCGAAGAGCGGCTGGCGAAGCTGGCCGGCGGGGTGGCGAAGATCAACGTCGGCGCCGCGACCGAGAGCGAGATGAAGGAGCGGAAAGCGCGTGTCGAGGACGCGCTGCACGCCACTCGCGCGGCCGTCGAGGAAGGGATTTTGGTCGGCGGCGGCGTGGCTCTGTTGCGTGCCGCTACTTCCGTCAAGCCCGAGGGCCTGAACCAGGACGAGGAGATCGGCTACAAGATCGTGCTCCGCTCCTGCCGCGCCCCGTTGACTCAGATTGCGGCCAACGCCGGCCAGGACGGCGGCATCGTCTGCGAGAAGGTTTCCGAGGGCAAGGGCGCGTTCGGCTACAACGCCCTGACCGGCAAGTACGAAGACCTGATAAAGGCCGGCGTGATCGCCCCGACGAAGGTCACTCGCATTGCGATTCAGAACGCCACTTCGGTTGCCACGTTGTTGTTGACCAGCGACGCATTGGTAGCCGAGAAGCCGAAGAAGGACAAGGCCCCGGCAATGCCCGGCGGTGAAGAAGAGATGTATTGATGCAAACTGAGTTTTCCTGATGTATTTTTAAAAAGGTGCCAGAACCGAATGACGGTTCCTGGCACCTTTTTTTACCCAACCCGTTACTCCAGCAGAGAGGCCCGAATACCATGTAATCGGTCCCACTATTCAATAATGACGATCCCTGAGAATCCGTGCCCGGAAAACAGTGTTGCCTTCTTCATCAAAGGATCTCGTGAAAATGCCGGTTTTGACTCTCTCTTATATCAATACATAATCGAGGTGACGACATGAACCCAGACCGCATTTATCAACAGCATCGAGACGACGCTATGGCCGTACAATTTGAAGCTGATTCATATTCAACTTTTGTGGCTATGCCGTTTGCGGAACAATTCAGCTACCGTTCACGAGACATTTACACCGACATCATTCAGGCGGCAAGCGCCTTTGCGTGCCAGGAAGGCGGGCTTCCTAAAAAGTTCGCGAAACCAAAGCGCATCGATGATGGGTCGATACAGGCCAAGGTTATTACCGAGGAGATAATCGTTCAAACCCTTGAATCGCATATCTTCTTGGCCGATTTGACTTTCCAGAACGCCGGTGTGCTGCTGGAGACCGGAATCGCACTCGGTCTAAAGCCGACAGCCCAAATCATCCTAATCATGCAGGGCAACCGGTCAGACCTACATTTCGACATCCGCAATAACAATGTCATCACTTACGACGACCGCGATCAGAAAGCAGTCGAGAAGGTCGGGAAAGCATTGATTGGAGCTGCCAAGGCTTGGGAAGAAGACTGCCATCGCTACATCGTTGCCAAGAGCCAAATGCTTACCCCCGAAGCCATTGCTTGCTTGCAACGGTACGGCTTTATTCAGCAGCAGGATAAGGCCAAATCACTTCATCCAGGTGACATTCCACCATTCTTCTCCTCTGTTTGGGGTGAGCGTAGCAAGGACGCATATCGCGAGGCTATCCGCGAATTATTGCGTAATCGTCTCCTTCGGACTGACTATAAGGTTAATGCTATACCCGGTGGTGACGCCTACGGCGGGCACGCCACTGCTTTGGGTTGGGCAATGATCGAACACATGTGGCCACAACTAAAACGGACCGGAAACGCGGGCGGGAGTCTTTGATTTGTGAGGGCCGTTTACGGTCCTTTCCGCCGAAGGCGGTGTTAGGCCCGGGGGTGGAAAAGGTGTCAGGAACCATTTTTGCCCCTCAGGCCTCCCTCAGGAACGGAAACGGGGGAACGGAAACGGAACGGAAACGGGGAATGGAAACGAACGGAAACGGGGTTGGGAGTCTTTGATTTGCGAGGGCCGTTTAGGGCCCTTTCCGCCGAAGGCGGTGTTAGGCCCGGCGTTCACGCCGGGTTGGGATGGAGAGAAATATTTTGTTGATTGTCAGGCCCGTTTACGGGCCTCCTGGACGTTTCGGGGGAACATGGAGGACGCCCGTGAACGGGCGTGACAAACCCATACGCCCGATGTTCGTTTAACCCGGAGCCATCGGCGACGGCGCGGCAATGAGCAGGCGCCCCGGCGCCGATGGCTCCGGGTTAAACGCTCTTGCGGGCCGTGAACGGCACTGGTTCGCCATTGTTTTCATTAGCGTCGATCAGCGCGGATCAGCGTTCCTGTCGGCTTCGTGTTGAAGCATGTTGCTCGCCGGCCCGATTCTGGGCACTGGACAACGCCCGCCGAAGAGCGCATCATATTATCGTTCCGTAGGATGGATTTCCTGATTCGTCCTATCTGCTCCGTCAATCGTGTAATGATAGGCTGGGGCGGCAGTGCAACTGCCACCCCAACAAAATCCGTCCTACGTGCGTACAACTTACTGATTTCCAGCCTTTGTCCCCGGCGAAAGCCCCCCCGACGCGGAACGGCTGGTATCCGAACTTGAGCAACACCAGCGAAAAGAGAAGGAAAAAGTGCCCGCATTCGACGCCGTTGTTTGGGAATGGATAGTATTCTCTGTTTTGGTCATAGTACTGCTGACCCTGGACTTGCTGGTCTTCCACCGCCACGACCACGTCCCCACGCTGCGCGAATCGGTCTGGTGGACCGTTTTCTGGGTCGGCACGGGCTTGACGTTCAACGCGTTGATCTGGTGGTGGCAGGGGCACGAGGCGGGCATAACGTTCCTCACCGCCTTCCTCATCGAAAAATCGCTGTCGATGGACAACATCTTTGTCTTCGTGGTGATCTTCCGCTTCTTCGCCATCCCGCTGATGTATCAGTACCGCGTCTTGTTCTGGGGCATTCTGGGGGCGATCGTGATGCGCCTGGCCTTCATTTTGGCCGGGGTCGAGCTGATCCACCGCTTCGATTGGGTCATTCCGATCTTTGGGGCGTTCCTGGTCTACACCGCCTATAAACTGGCGCGGCACAGCGGCGTGGAGGTCCACCCGGAGAACAATCCCGTCCTGCGGATTGCCCGGCGCTTCCTGCGGACCACCCGCGGCGACCATAATCAATACGGCCACGACTTCTTCGCCCGCGAGAACGGCCTCTTGTGCATCACGCCGATGTTCCTCGCCCTGCTGGTGATCGAGAGCACCGACGTGGTGTTCGCCGTCGACAGCGTGCCGGCCGTGATCGGCGTCATTCCCAAGACGTTTACTCCCTCGCAGACGATGTTCATCGCCTTCAGTTCCAACGTGTTCGCCATCCTGGGACTTCGGGCGTTGTTCTTCCTGCTGGCCGGCATGGTCGACCGCTTCCGCTACCTGCACTACGGACTGGCGGCGGTGCTGGGTTTCGTGGGTCTGAAAATGATCGCCGAGCATTGGCGCATTGTTCACATGCCCCACTGGGTGGCATTGCTGGTGGTCGCCGGCTTGTTGGCCGCGTCGATCGTGGTCTCGCTCCTGGTGAAGCCGGTGGCGGAAGACGAGGGGCCGGCAGAGGGGCCGGCAGAGAAGGATTAGGCCCATGTAGGCCAGGCTGCATCCCGGCGGTTATCCGCAATCGCCGGTCGATTTTTTATATGTTGCACGTGTACGGGAAATAGTGAAACACTCTTCGCGGATGGAAAAGATCGTTGCACTTCCAGCCGTTCACCGTATAGCCTGCCGGGCCATGCCCCGTCCTACCGCTCCTGCCATGCTTTTTTCTCGTTTTGGCACGCCGCTTGCAGTATGTGAAACCGAATAGCGATCATCTCTTTCGGGGCGAAACGGAAGAGATTGAGCAGTGGAGCGAGAAGAGCGCGTGGGGCCGGAACAGGGAAGAGGCAGTGGCGGTGGCCGGAACGCGAAGAGGAGTGTGAAGAGGCACTGTTGAAATCATCGGAACGTGTTAGCTGGAAACAGGTTACCTCCCTCCTGTAGAGCAGAGAAGAAAGGCACCCCCGACGGATCGGAAGCTACGGCTTCCGGTTACCACAGGCGAGTTGATGGTTGGTCGCCCGAGCCTCCATCAGCTCGCCTGTTTTATTTTGCTACAGCAGAATTGAACAGGCGTAGCGTAACGAGACACTGCCCTAATAGTGTGTTGCTGGCTGCGTCCCCACCGATGAGGTGTTTTTCAGGCTGAATCCAGTTTACGCTTCTGAGTGTTACGGTCGCTATCGGACAGATTCTTTTTGTTTTTTGTCGGCACGGATCAAATCCAGCCTTACGGCGTGCCCGATTCCGCCTGCCACAGGGCACAGGTAATCTGCTCCTCTGTAAATCGATTCCGCTTCATGCTTCTGGTCCTCCCCTCCGAAAGGTGTAAGAATAGTCAAAAATCTCACCTTCCGCATGGACCAAAAATCGGGGTGCTTGTCACCGGTGCTAAACCAGCCACGATTATGGATGCCGACAAAAAATCTTCCGCCTTTCGCCCATGCCAACCGGCCGCTGAAGCGGCCAGCCCTCCGCCTTTTGTCTTTCGCCCATGCCAACCGGCCGCTGAAGCGGCCAGCCCTCCGCCTTTTGTCTTTTGCCCATGCCAACCGGCCGCTGCAGCGGCCAGCCCTCCGCCGTTTGTCTTTCGCCCATGCCAACCGGCCCGGGCAGCGGCCCGCCCTCCGCCGCTGGGGTTTTGGCTCAGCCCCCCCGCCGCTGGCCGCGCCAGCCCAGC
>JAUWNG010000141.1 GCA_030612765.1 Planctomycetota bacterium | reverse complement strand
AACGCGGGAGCGAGTTTGTCGATGACGGGCAGTGCTGCCTTTGGTATACTGTGCATGGGAGCTTCCTTGCTTGGGCAATGTGGATTGCTTCATCACAACCCATGATACCCGCAAGGCCGCTCCCTTATTTATAGCAAAACCAATCATAAACGCCCCTCAAAAAGGGCAAAAGTCGAGCTCAGAGCCCCTCCAGGAATGACGCCAAGGCGTCGTAGTACTCCCGCGGCATTGGATCGTTGTGGTCGTGGCCGGGCAAGAGAATGAACCGCTTCGGCTCGTTGGCCGCTTCAAACAAGCGGCGGCCACACCGCAAGGGAACGATCGTATCGGCGTCGCCGTGCGCTTGCAGCAGCGGACCATGATACCGACTGATCGCGCCGGCCGAGTCGAAACGGGTCCGCATCATCCAGCGGACCGGAAGCCACGGATAATGATACGCGGCCACTTCCTGCAAAGCGTCGAACGAGCTTTCCAGGACCAGGCCGCGAGCGCCGTCGCGGGCGGCCAGATCGACCGCCACGGCTCCACCGATTGACTCGCCCATCAGCACCACGTCGCGCTCGGGGATCTTTTCGCGGGCGGCCAGCCAAGCGAGCGCCGCGCGGGCGTCGGCCAGAACGCCGGACCCGCTCGGCCTACCCTCGCTTCGACCGTATCCCCGGTAATCGAAAATCAACACCGACGCGCCGATGTAGTCGTGCAAGACCTCGAGAATCCCGGCGCGATGGGTGATGTTGCCGGCGTTGCCGTGACAGAAAAGCACCGTTGCGTGGGGATTCGAATGCGGCACGTACCAGCCGTGCAGCCGAGTGCCGTCTTCCGACTGGAACCAGGCGTCCTCGAACTCAATCCCCACCGGCTGCCATTCGCCGATCGGGTAACGGCTCGGGAAAAAGATCAGCGAGTTTTCCATAAACATGGCGATCACCACCACAACGAGAAAACCGATCAACGGCACTCGGCCGATTCGCCATGCCCATTTCCAGAAAGTCCGATTCAACGCAGACGCGTTTCGCGGGGAATCCATGTGCGCGCCTATGTGGCGTTGCCGTACCGGCAACTGATAAACATGCGGCATTACACTCTATCAACGGTAACCGTTCACGAGCCGTAATGTAGTCGGCACACGGAGTGTGCCGACTACATTGGCGAATACCCCGTGAACGGTTGCCTATCAACGTCGCAACATTGCGTTAAACAATTATACGTCACGACCTCGCGCCGCGGCTGGCGCGGGGCGAGGTCGGCGGATATTGGGCGTTGTATCGCCTCAACGGAACTTGTAGTTCGGATTCTTAATGTCGAAATCGGCGTCGGTGAATCCGTTGTTCAGTTTCAGATTGAGGTAGGTGTACTCCTCTATCAACTCGGGCATTCCGCCCTGTTCTTTCGGCCAATCGTAGGATTCGTAGCGGATCGGCAAGTTAAGCTCCTTGTCGACGAAAATCCGCGCCAGGTGGAAGAGGAAGTTGCGGCGAGGCACCGGGTGGACCACTTCGATGCAAGTGCAAACGCGGCCGTTGATCTTCGCCCCCTCGTAAAACTTCACCTCGCACTCGCCGTACTTAATATCCTTCTCGCCAACCTCCACCAGCCGGCGCGTAAGGTTGAGGATGCCCAACTCCGTCAGCGGATAGCGCTGGTTCCGCATGGCGATCGGTCCGTCGGGCCTTATCGAGACGGTGCCGAACATGGTGTTTTTGATACCGACCGTATGCGCCCACATGTTGCCGTCGTTCTTACCCTCGACAAAAAGCACCTCCTGGCCCTTGATCTCGGCCGGGGCAAGGAAATACATGTAAACGCTGAACGGTTTCTGCCGGAGTTTGACAAACATGTACTCGTAGTCGAGCAGCTTGCCGCCGATCCGCTCCCGTTTGACCAGGGTGGCCGAGTAATCCTGAACTTTCTCTATGTTGTCCAGGCCGGAGTAAGCCCAGCGCAGGGCGGGCATCATCGGGTGTTCGTTGGGCTGGCCGGGGGCCAATTTGGGCGCCGCCGACGCCGCATGAGCCGCTTCCGAACGCTCGGCCAAATGGTAGGCGGGACGACGCGCCGGTGGCTGCGCAAGAGCAGGCAAAGACGGCGCGGGCTGGGCCGACGTCGATGCAATCGGAATGGTCGCAGGCATTACTCCCGACGCGGGTTGACGTTGCATCGGCCCTTCGGGGCCGGCGGCAAGCGCCGAATCCGTCGCGGTCGGAAACGCAAACGCCATGCTGCACAGCACGATCGGCAACCAACACCGCAACATATACAGTGAGCGGCTTGAAGTGCAACATTCTTTTCCATCCGAAAAGAATGCCGTATTACTTTCCGTGCAACGTGTAATAATCCTAGCGGTCATCAATGTTCCTCCTTGTGGGGCATCGCCACGCTGCCGACGGACAGGCCGTGGACGGCGGTTCGGGCGGCGCCGGTATCTACTTCCTTGAAATCCGATCCATAAGCGGCGGCGGCAAAGTGCGTGCCAACCTGCATTGCCCCAAATACTTGATGTTAATCTGGATAATATGCGGCGGCAATAGCGGGCTAATTCGACAAAATATCTGCAAAACCCCCGCTGCCGATGCAAACCCTCTTCGACCTTATCGCAAATTCCTCTAGTCGGAATTACAATGTTTAGTTTCGCAATGTCCCTTTACCCAATCGTTGAAATACCCCTCCGTGTAATCTCCAATAGTAACCGCTATATTCTACCTAACTTTTTGCCACCTGAGGAGTCCAATCTCGTGAAGTCGACCGATTTCCAGCTTGACACTATTCTTTGTCTCCCGTTCGAGCAAAACACCTATATCGCTTGGCGCCGGGACCACGCCGACTGCGTGGTAATCGATCCCGGCCTGGAACCGGAGAAGATCATCGGCCACCTGGAACAACACGGTTTGACACCGGCGGCGATCCTCAACACCCACGGCCACGGCGACCACATCGGCGGCAACGCCGCGCTGAAGAAACGCTGGCCCGACTGCCCGCTGGTCATCGGCGCGGACGACGCGGAAAAATTGACCGATCCTCAAATGAATCTATCGGCGGGTTTCGGCATTCCGCTGATCAGCCCGCCGGCAGACGCGACAGTCGGCGACGGCGACGTCTACGAAACGGCTGGATTCGAGTTTCAGGTGCAAGCCATACCCGGCCACACAATCGGCCACGTGGTCTTTCTTTGGAAAGGTCGTGAGCCGGCGGTGGTGTTCGTCGGCGACGCGATCTTCGCCGGCAGCGTTGGGCGGACCGATTTCCCCGACGGCGACCACAACCAACTGATCTCCGGCATCCGCTCAAAACTCTTCACCCTTCCGGACGACACGATCCTTCTGCCCGGCCACGGCCCCGAAACCACCGTCGGCGAGGAGAAGCGGAACAACCCGTTCGCCGGATTGTAGGACGGATTTCCAAATCCGTTCTCGGCCGTTTAGCGGCCGCCGGCACGGCGGCCCCTGTACTGACGCAAACCGCCGTGCCGGCGGCTGCTAAACATGAAAGTTTCACCCTTCCGGATTATCCAAAAGCTCTTGGAGGCGGGCGGCCAATTCCGGCGGGAAACGCTCTCGCCACGCGGCGTCGATCAGACCGACATCCAAAAGGTCAAGCAGATGCATTTGGTCTTTCCGGCGGAACGACGTCAACTTCATCCGTACCAACGATTCCAGCGAGAGGAGCCGGAACGACGCGGACAATTCACATTCCTCGACATCGGGGGCGGGTAGCACGTATTCCGGCCGAACCTTTTCACCGGCAAAAACCAGATGCACGGCGTCGCGGGCCTTGGACTCCGGGCCATCGAGAAACATGTCCACCCCCGTTGCGTGGCGATAAATGAAACCCGCTTTCGACATGGCGTCAACGGCGGCGGGCAAGTCCGCTCGCCGGATCAGAATATCCACGTCTCGCGTGTTGCGCACCGCCGCTTCATCCACGCGGGATACCCACGCCGCCACCGCGTTGCCGCCCAGCACTGCATAAGGCACGCCTGCCTGCTCCAACGCCGAAGCCGCCCGCAACAATCGCTCGCGGATCTTTTCCACGGCTCGCTCCATTCGTTCCCAGGAAACTTCTTGGAAAATCATTTTTCTCACTCACGCGACTTCGATTGATTTCATTACCAGTATACATCGAAGGTAGGCTACTGCGAAACCGCAAGCGGCTTTCATCGACAATCCAGTTAAAAAATGCAGCGTGTCTCCTTCTTCACTCTTCACTTTTCTCTCTTCCCTCCTCACTCCTCTCATTCACCCAACTGAGACTTCTTCCGCAACAGATGGTGATAGTGCTGTGCGAAACGGTGGGCTTCGTCGCGGATGTATTGGAGCAGCCGCAACGCGAAACTGTGACGGCTCAGACGCAGCGGTTCGTCGGCGTCGGGAGTGAAAACAAGTTCCTCGCGCTTCGCCAGCGAAATGACCGTCATTCGTTGTAGGGTATCACCCAATGCGGCCAGCGCCGCGTTGAGCTGCCCGCGGCCGCCGTCGATCAACAAGATGTCGGGCGGCGTCTCGTCTTCGTCGCGGATGTGGCGGAACCGCCGCGTGACGGCCTCGTGGATGCCGGCCGTGTCGTCGGGGCCGGAGAGGCCGCGAATCCGCATCCGCCGGTAGCCCGGCCTAAAGGGTAGCCCGTCGATGAACCGCACCACCGAGGCCACGGTGTCCGTGCCGGCGATGTGGGCAATGTCGATCCCCTCGATCACCCGCGGCCGACGCTCCAGCCGCAACACCTTTCGCAGCCCGGCCAGCCCGCGCTTCGGATCGATCGGAAAAACCTCCGGCTGCACGTGCGTCTCCAGCTTGCCGCGCTGGTCCAGCGATTCGAGCATTTCGATCTCGTCGCGGAGCCTGGCCGCCTCCTCGAATCGAAGTTCCCGGGCAGCCGTCGCCATGTCTCCCCGCATCTCGGCCAACAGCGTCTTCTTGCCGCCGTCGAGAATCCGTTGCAGGCGGCGGATCGCCCGGCGATACTCCTCCTTCGAGATGCGCAGATTGCACGGCGCGGTGCATTGCTCGATCGAGTGCAGCAGACAGGGGCGGAACCAACGCCAGCGCCGGTCCGTCTCGTCGATGTCCAACTCACAGGTGCGGAACTTGAAAATCTTCTGCAACAACTGGATCGCCCCGCGCAATCCGCGCGGACTGGCGAACGGCCCGTAGAGTTTGGTTCCCTGCCGATGCGGCTCGCGGGTGAACCGCACGCGGGGAAAGTCCTCGTGCGTGAATATCTCCAGGTAGGGAAACGTCTTTGCGTCGCGCAGGTCGCGGTTGTACTTGGGCAGGATGTCCTTAATCAGCCGGGCTTCGAGCAGCAGGGCGTCGATTTCGCTCTCGGCTTCGATGTAGTCGATGTCGCGGATTTCCGGCACGAGCCTGGCGGTGCGCGGGTCTTCAGCGGCGGCCTTCAGAAAGTAACTGCCGACCCGGGCGCGGAGACTTTTCGCCTTGCCCACGTAGATCACCCGCCCGGCGCCGTCTTTCATCAGATACACGCCGGGCTTCCGCGGGAAGGAGCGCACCTTCTCGGCGGCCTGCGAGTTGTCGGCGGGCAGCGGTGTTTCGGACATTCAATGGCCGGTATAAGAAGGGAAAAAGGAAAATTTGATCCCTCCAATCACTTTACCAGAAAAGTCAAGAAAGCGAAATTATCACTCGTCCTGCGCGATCCTCATCGCCAACAGGTCGAGCTGACTCTTCAGATCGGTCAGCAGCAGTTGCGGACTGGCGCCGCCGGCGAAGTGCGAATAGAACGTCGTCGAGGCCGGACCATGACTCGTGCTCAACAGGGTGGTGGTGGTCTTTAGATCGCGGAGTTGCTCGTCCACGTTGTCGAGCTTGGTCGCCGCGCGGCGGTTGTCGCGCCGCATCCGGTCGAGTTGCAACACCATGCCGACCAGCAGCGCAATTTGGCCGACCAACGCCACCGGCGCCCCGATGGTCCAAAACCAAAACTCCTGCCGGCCGGTCGCGAGCGACCAGCCCATCAGTACCCCGCCGCACACGAAGCCGATGGTTCCCAACGCCAGCGAGAGCCAAGTCAACGCGGACGGGGCGGCGCCGCGCTTTTCGGCCACGGTCTTGCGTCGCTTAGCAGCCCGTTGAAAAAGGGTGCCACTGCTGGCTTGTCCAGCAGTGCATGGGAGATGCTCCCGGAAATCACTGCTGGACAAGCCAGCAGTGGCACCCAAGCTCCCGGAATCCGACTTTTTCAACGGGCTGTTGGAGGGCTGTTCGGCCGCGGGCGCGTGCCGAAGGGGCAGGTCGGCGTGGGGTTGGTCGAACCGCATCGACTCGCGCCGATAGATCGCCTTCGCCTGGCGTTCGACGTGTTTCGTGCTTCGCAATGCCCGACCGATCTCGCTCAACTCCTCGCCCGTCTCCCAGTCGTCATAACAGGGCCGTGGGACAGGGTGCCAACCTGTCCTACTGCCTGTTTCGTGTAGGACAGGTTGGCAACCTGTCCCACTCTCGGCGCAGAGCATCCCACCGCAACGGGGACAGCAGAACGTCTGCTTGTCGCCCGACAACAGCGCAGGCACATCCTGGCGGCAGTCTTTACACCACATGGTATTCTTAGGATCGGCCGTGAAAATGGCAAACTATACCGATTTCGCAGCTTTTGCCGGGCGGAAAGCAGTAATACCGGCAAAATGGGGGCAATAGCGAGTTCAGCTTGTCCGCGAATAACACGCAAACGTTCAGATGACCCCATGCAACGGGCCGCCGCAAGCCGCCAGTTCGTCGACGCGACGGGTCACAGCCGCGTCTTCAACCACCGGCGGGGCGTGGTGCGGCTTGCCACGGGCATCTATCACCACCGAGCCATGACACCCCCAATGCTTCTCCGAGCAGAACGGCTTGATGCCGTAAATGTCCGCCGCCGGATTGCTCCGCGTAAATGTAGTCCAGAGGAAGTTGTCCAGGGTCTCCGTGGCGAACTCGCTCCGATCGACCACGACCACCAGTGGAAAGGCACAAATCGCGTCCTCCCGGCGGAAACATTCGCAAAAACGCTCGACCGCCAGATCCGGGCCGCTTTGATACCGTGGCCCTTCCACTACCAAAACGCCGGGCATAACCACCCGCGGATTGCGAAAACCCAACTCCTCGGGCAGCGTCAGTCCGTCGCAAGTCGCCGGCAGTGTCCTTACCGGCCGTCCGGCCGCCGCGATCGCCACCTTCGAGCCTTCGTTGATCCGTCCCCCGCTGTAGTCGAGCGTGTCGATCGTCGTGCAGGTCTGAAAATGCAGGTCGCGCCGCCAATCGACCCGCTCCAGTATATGGCGGAAAAAGTCGGGAACTCGGCGCACGTCTAGCGCCGGATCGTCCTCGACGGCGGCGATCCACAGGTACTTGGCCAGCGACAACTGCCCGTGGCCCAACAGCGAGTTGGCCAGCGTGAGCAGTTCCCTCGGCCGGCGATGCTCGTCATAAGGCACGTATCGTTCGCTTCCGATGGCCAGCAGCAGCGGATGCACCCCGGCGGCGTCGACCGCGTGGACCGCTCGAACGCCGGGAATCTGCTTCGGTATCGCCGGCTCGGCCAGTTCGTGGATAAGCTGCCCCAACACGGAGTCTTCCTGCGGCGGACGCCCGACGACCGTGAAGGGCCAGATCGCATCCCGTCGATGATAGACGTGCTCGACTTGCATGACGGGGAAATCGTGGGCCAGGCTGTAGTAGCCCAGGTGATCGCCGAACGGCCCCTCGGGCTTCAACCGCGCGGGATCGATCCGGCCGGCGATGCAGAAATCGGCCGCGGCGTGGATGGGCAATTGCCCAACACGGCAGATCATCGGCACGCGCCGCCGCCCCAGCACGCCGGCGATGGTCAATTCGCTCATTCCCTCGGGCAACGGCATTACGGCGGCGAGCGTCATAGCCGGCGGCCCGCCGACGAAGACGTTGACCGGCAGCGTCTCGCCCCGCCGCAGCGCCGCGGCATGATGGGCCGCGATGCCGCGGTGTATCTGATAATGCAGACCGACCTCGCGGTTCGGTTCGTACCGTCCGCCCGAAAGCTGCACGCGGTACATCCCCAAATTGCTCCGCGCGAAGCCCGGCGCGTCGGGGTCTTCGCTGTAGACTTGCGGCAGCGTGACGTACGGACCACCGTCGTTGGGCCAAGACTTCAACTGCGGCAACTTGTCGAGCGTGGTTTCGCGGTCCAGCACCGGTCCGCGGCGGACTTTTCGCGGCCGGGTCAACAGTGCGCTCCACGGGGCCTTCAGATACAGACGCGGCCGACGCATCAGGTCCGACGGATCGACTTGCAGCGAGATCAATTGCCGCAGCCGGTCGAGCGAATCGCGGAAGATGTATCGCGCCCGGTCGATCGTGCCGAACAGGTTGCCGACCATCGGGAAACGGCAGCCGACGACGTTCGAGAAAAAGAGCGCCGGCCCGCCGGCACGAAACACCCGTCGCTGAATCTCCGCCATTTCGAGGTTTGCGTCGATCGGCGCGTCGATACGCAGCAGTTGCCCCGTCGCTTCCAGATCATCGACGCACTGGCGGAGACTGCGGTACATGGAACGGGGTTCGGGACTGGGGGATCGGGATTCGGGGTTCGGTGTTTAGCCGCCGCGTCCACCCGGCGCGTTGTTGTGGTCTAATTTCCGCTGCTGCATCCGTTTGCGCAAATGTGCGCACTTCGTCGCCGGCGTGCGGACGATCTTCCGCGTCTTTCGGCCGGCATCTTGGTTTTTGCTCATGGCCGTCAACCATCAGGTATTTTGGTTTACGTTAAGTCGATGTGCTATCACGCCGCGTGGACGCGGCGGCTAAACGGGATTCTCCAACACCGCGTTCATGCTGCCGCTGCGGAATCCCTCCAGATCGAGCGAGACGTACTTGAACCCCAACGAGCGGAAATACTCGATCAGTTCGCTACGGAATTGATCGTCGAGAAACTTCGGCAACTGCTCGACTGATACCTCTATTCGGGCCATGTCGCCCTTGTGGTATCTTACCCGCAACGGCCGAAAACCGCGATCCCGCAGGAACTGCTCGGCCCGATCGACCATTTCGAGCCGCTCTGGCTCGATTCGCTCGCCGTATGCGATGCGGCTGCTCAGACAGGGCGTGGCCGGCTTGTCCCGGACGGGCAGTTCCCAGGCCTCGGCCAGAAGGCGAATCTCCGCTTTTGTCAATCCGCACTCGGCCATTGGGGTTTGCACGTTGCATTGACGGACGGCTTGCAGCCCCGGCCGGTAATCGTCCCGGTCGTCGAGGTTGCCGCCGTCGGCCACTACGGCCAACCCCAAGCGTCGTGCGACTCGCTCAACTTGTGCGAGCAATTCCATCTTGCAGTGGTAGCAACGGTCGGCCTGGTTCTCGCAATAAGCCGGGATGGAGAGTTCGCCGGTGGGAACGGTTTCGTGCCGGAGACGGATGCGCCGGGCGAGTCGTTCGGCCTCGTCCAGTTCGCCGGCGGCCATGCTCGCGCTTACGCCGGTGACGGCCACGGCCCGATCTCCGAGCGCCAGACGCGCCGCCTGGGCGAGCACCGTACTGTCCAATCCGCCGGAGAACGCCACCGCGCAACTGCCGTAGCTCCGCAACAGATCAATCAATCGGTCGCGCTTGGCGATCAGTTCGGCGGGAAGTTCGAGCATGATGGATTGAGTAGTCAGTTTTCAGTTGTCAGTCAGAAGTCAGCAACTGACAACTGACCACTGACCACTGCAAACTAAAAAAGGTCCTCCACCGGAATGCCGTGGCGATGCTTTTTTGAGAGCCCGTCATTGCAAGGGGGCACCCGAACCCCGGGTTGTGTGATCCGCCGCCGAACGAGTCGGTCAACGGCTATACACGCGGCCGGGATTTTTAATACCGGCGCCCAACGGGCAGGTATCGGCTCACCAAATTATCACATCGACATCACGAACATGGTAGAGGACCACAATTGATTCTACCCATTTCACTCCGGCGAGGCAAGTCCGTGGGACGGGTTTTGAAATCATTCATTTAGCCCGCCGTGAATACACGGCGGGGTGGGTTGACCGCGAGAAACCGCTTGCCCCGGGTGTATTCACCCGGGGCTAAATACGGATATTTCAACACGGCCGGCGCGGCGGCGCTAGAATAAACGTCAACAAGACGGCCAGGCCGAAGGCGACGTAGTAAACCGTCATCTCGGAAAAGGTCAGATCGACGAACAACAGATCGTGCGCCCATCGGGCGATGAAACCTCCCGGCTCGTTCGGCCGCCCGCCCGCCTCGCGCAACCGGTCCTCCCATTCGGTCAGCGGACAGAGAATGCCGCAGAGCGATTCGGCCACTACCACGGCGATCATCAACAGATGAACCATACGGAACCAGAAGTTCCGCACCCATCGCCAGCGCATGACGATGCCGGCAAGAATCGCTCCCATTCCGCCGATGACAAACGCGACGTAGGCGAAATGGACAACCACGATAACGTCGGCAAGGAAGCAGTGGAAGTTCACGGCGATGTTATTGACCATCAATAAACCCATGCAACGTAAATCAAACGCCCCGCGCCAGCGGTCGCGGGGGGGGGGGCTTTGCGGCATCCATACCCCGCGGTCGCAGTCGCGGGGCGGGTAGGGTGATTGTGGAAGCACCGCGGGGGT
>JAUWNG010000086.1 GCA_030612765.1 Planctomycetota bacterium | reverse complement strand
CCCCGCGCCCCCCCACGGCCCAACCCCGCCCCCCCCCCCCGCCCCCCCGGCGGCCCCGGGGGCCCCCCCACGTCTCTTGTGCGGCAACTCGCACCCCTGGGCGTTGCCCAGGGCTGGGAGAACGGCTGGGCCTTCGGCCCGTTTGCCGGCAACTGCCCCCTTCTGCTGATCGCAAAATTCGGTTGCCGGAAATTTTTGCCGCACACCATCCTCCGCCCATGTTTCCACCCGGAAACCCCCCTCTTCCGAGTGGTTTCTGGGAATTTTTTTGCCACTATGTCAGGAATCGGCCTTCGGCGGTCTATAGGCTTATGGAAAGAGCAAGTGAACAAGTGGAGTATCGCCTCTCGGAGTAATCACAGCCGCGGAAACGTCTTTGCGGGACTACGGCGAGGCGAACACAACTAATCTCTTCCTGGAGGACAGTGTGATGAAGAAAGTAGCAGTCATTCTCGCAGTAGTGGGGCTTCTGCTGGCCGGCACTAGCATGGCCCAGGCATCGCTTACCTACGTATTCGACCCCAACGACCTAATTGACTTACACGATCAAGGTCCACCCCTGGGAACTCCCGATCCTGCCAACCCTCGCTCAGTGTATCCAGGCGGAGGAGACACTTTGTATCCTGGGTATCAAGGCATCAATGCCTGGAATGCAGCAGGGTATGGTAGTACTATGGACCTTGCGATCAAAGCTGATTATCTCCAGTGGCGTGACACAGATGGTGGTTACATAACCGCTTTCAACATCTGGCTTGCCGATAATCCGAGGGCCCGCGGTTGGGGCGAGAGACTGGTCATCGAGCCGAATACAAGTCTGACCGCGACGACTGCTGCCGGATGGAGTGTAGAGGTGTCAACGAATGAGTGGCACAGCGATCTTTATTATGCCGAATGGACGGCGGATAACGTTGCTGACGCGCTGAAAATCGGTGGTTCCGACATAGGCGATTTCAGCTTCTCGGCCACTTTATATGTGGATGAGAATGAGAATGGCTGGGACGCCAGTGACCCTCTGGCAGTCCTCGGTGAAGATTACACAATTTGGTTCGGGGGATATGCCGGCAACGACGGTATTGTCCCCGGAGATGAAACCATCCTCTTCCAAGGGACGCTTGACATCGCCCCGATACCCGAGCCGGCCAGCGTGTTGGTGTGGTGCTTGCTTGGCGCGGGAAGCTGGTTGGGGATGAGGGTCTGGCGGCGGCGGCGGATACCGGTCGGCCGGCAGCCCTGGTCCAACGAGAACCGGCAGGCGATCCACGAGATCATCGCCCGCCATTGATCCTCTGCCCTTTGTTGGGGCGACAGTTGCACTGTCGCCCCGCGGGGTGGCAGTACAACAGCCCCCCCACCGGAGTATCAACTTGATGAATGTCCCCGAGCCGGCGGCCCCCGGCGGCTCTTTTTGTTTCCCCTTTCCCCCTTCCCCCCCTGCCAAGTGCGGCTGAGCCGGCATTGACAACACGTTGGGGGATGGTAAAATTGAAATGGCGAGGGGGTTACCGTATAGCGTTGCGATTCCGAGGAGGTTGTATTATGAGGCCGGACGACGTTCTCCAGGTGCTTCGCGCTAGGCCGTTCCAGCCTTTTCGGATTTCACTCTCCGACGGCAAACAGTACGAAGTGCGTCATCCAGAAATCGCCATCGTCTCGCGTTCGACCGTTCTAGTGGGTATTCCTGGGCCGCGCGGCCCGGACGGCCCAGTGGAGAAAGTCGTCACCTGCGCGCTCGTGCATATTACACGCATAGAAGCCCTTGATGGTGCCTCGACCGCCACCTGACTCTCCCGGCTAGTGCCTCAGCCGTGCTGGAATGACTGGTTTCGTTGGGGCGACAGTTGCACTGTCGCCCCCGCGGGGTGGCAGTGCAACTACCACCCAAACAGCGTAGTATTGACACAATGACGACGGCGAGGCGAACGCAACCAATCGAGCAAACATGAGAGCGAAACTGATCGTCGGAATCGGGTTTCTGTGCGTTTTGACCTTGGGAGTCTGGCGCGCTAACGCGTCGGTCACACTCTATTTGGACGCACCTTTCCCCGATAGCGCTGCCTTAGTGTGGGGAACCGCTCCCCCTTGGCTGACAGCGACCTTCACGACCGCGGGAACGGGAACGGTCGAGTTGGTTCTACAGTCGCGGCTTAACCCTTCGTTTGATACAGAATGTGTTAAGGAGTGGTATTTCAACTTCGATCCGTCCTTAAATCCGTCCATCTTGACGATCACGCCGGGCACAATTTCCGGCGCAACCGCCCCATCTATTTCCCACGAAGAAAGAGATGCCTACAAGGCGGACGGTGATGGTTACTACGACATCTTGTTCACGTTCGACACGACCGGCGGCGCTTCAAACCGATTTGGCGGCAACGATTGGGCTAAATTCATGATTGCCGGCGCAGATATCACGGAAAATTCGTTTGATTTCTTTAGTGTTGGTGGAGGCGGCCATGGCGCTTACAAGTCGGCGGCACATGTGTTGAGTGTGGGGGACGACGACGACAGTGCGTGGATTGGAGATCCCATCCCCGAGCCGGCCACCATCATCGTTTGGGGCCTGCTGGGTCTGGTCGCCGTCGGATACGGGCTGCGGCGAAGGGCGTCGTAGGGTGCCTAGCTCGGGCAGGCGGGCACGTTTGCCCCACCAGTCATAACCACTAGGCTGAGTTCCGAGGGCCATCCAAACGGGTGGCCCTCGTTCGTTTACCCCCCCCAGCGGACTGTTTTTCACAATTTTTTCCGGCCCAGTGTCAGGAATCGGGCCTCGGCGGTCTATAGGTTAATGGATAGGAGTATGGACCGGGGGCGGTTTGCGCGCCCTTAAGCGGAATGGAAACGATGAAACAGCATCGCCGATTTTTGGTCATCCTGGGTCTGACGGCAGCGGCCGTGCTGGCGCCGGCGGCGGTCGCGCCGGCCTCGGTCGAGCTTGTTGTCAACGGTGACTTTGAATCGGGGGACTTCACGGGCTGGGCGCATACCCTCGGTACCGTGAGTGCCGTTTCCGGCGGTGGGTACGAAGCCGTTTTTGGGGGGCCGGGGCTTGGTGGAATCGAACAAAACATTGCCACGACTCAGGGCGAAAAGTACCTGTTGAGTTTCCAGCTTGGCAATGTAGACATTAGTTCGTCTACCTGGAGCGATTTTCGCGTTAGCTGGGGCGGGCAGGTGTTGTATGACGGCGGAATGTCCCCAATGCCGATGACATCCTGGAGCTATGAGGTTACGGGAGGCACCGGGGAGACAACGAACCTAAAGTTTGATTTATACAGGCACACGTTGTACGGCGACGCCAACCTGGATGGCACGGTCAACTTCACGGACTTGAATACCGTGCTGACGTACTACAACAAAGCTGGCGGCTGGGCTGATGGCGACTTCAACTTCGACGGGCGCGTGAGCTTCGCGGACCTGAACACCGTGCTGACGTACTACAACCAAAGTCTTGCGACGACCACCGAGTACGACGAGTTTGGCCTCGACGACGTTAGCGTATCGGCCGTTGCCCCCGAGCCTGCCGCCATCATCGTTTGGAGCCTGCTGGGTATGGCCGCGACCGGGTACGGCGTGTGGCGGCGGCGCGACCGTGTTGTTTTGAGAAAAGAAAGGTAGGGTGTGTTTCGCGCACCATAAAAACATTTTACTAAAATCCGTGTACCTTTGACCTATGAGTTTTGCAAGGGAGCCGAGCAATGAAACGCATTCTGGTTTTGACCGCCTGCATCGTGTTGTGCAGTACACTTACCGCGAAGGCAGTTGACGATGGCTGGATTAGGGGAGTATGCACGCCTCAAGGCGGCGGCATGAACAAAATCGATGTCTATCTGATTTCGTCGACGTACCCGGGCGGGGTGCTCAACGCGATTGAAGGTACGTGGTCGCTCACCGAGCCTGCAGCGGCGTATTACCTGGGGGGCAATTCCAGCACTTGGAGGTTCTATACGACGAATGTGTTTCAACCGGCTACAGGGTCGTCGTACGTTAATTTCGACACTAAGAATGATGCCGCCGACTTCCCTCCAGGGAGCGGGATATACTGGCCGAAAACGGGTGTGTTGCCCAACATTACCAGCTTTTCCGGGAGTTGGTTTACAACCGACTCGAGCTCGAGACTGTCGCCGACGGGCAACGATTTGCTGGCGACGATGTACGTCTCCAACGGCTCGTGGGTGCAGTTCCAAGGGGAGTTCGGCTTCATCAACGACGCGGGGGCGCCTGTGACCATAACGGGCGGCTTCCTCGTGCCCGAGCCGGGTACACTGGTGCTGCTGGGCATGGCCGGCTTGGCCCTGCTGGCCTACGCGTGGCGTGTTGCTTCCATGAAGGCCAGTTGCTTGTAAAACCGAGGATTTGAGTCCGTGGAAGAACCGTGCGTTGCCCATGCTTCTATACGAGCATCGGGCAAGTCGGTAGTCCAGTTCTTCGTCTGATCTCTGGATCGCGATCAACACGCTCAAGCGAGACGTGCGGTGCTGGCCAACACCACAACGCCCGCGATTCTCCGTAATCCTCATTCGATGGTCATGGCATATCACCTTTTTGTTCTTCGTCGTTTTGCCGCGGCGCCGGAGTGTCGACTGTCGGCAAAGCGGGTTCCGAAATAGTCTGTGACGGCGGCGCGGCCGTGCCACAGCAGGTCGAAATGCCGCAACGCGGCAGCACCCAACGGTTCAGCACGAACCAAACCACCAGCACTCCCAACAGAAATAACATTCCTTTCCAGCCCATGATCGGTCCTACCTTTCTGGAAACCTGGCCTTCCAACTCTGCCGGAGCATAGCGTGGAGCCGCTCGTCCAACTCGGCGGGCAGCTCCACCGGACGCCCAGACTTGTACAACGTAATCGTCTGACGAATGTTGTCGACGACGAGCTGACACGGATTGCAGTCGGCCAGATGCTCTTCCAGCGCCTCGCAAATTGCCGTGCCTCGCCGACCGTCGACGTAATCGTTCAACGCGGCCAAAATTTCTTCACAGGTCATGGCTTCGAGCCGTTCACTTGGTTTCTCTATCTGTTACAGATGCGCCGCGGTCGCGGGAAGTTACATTTCCACCCCCCGAATATTCCCGCTTGGCCTTGCGGCATCGTGCGTTTATGATAGATACAGGTGCTTCGGAAGTGCGTGGCTCCAGGGCGACGGCGCATACAACAATGGCAACACGTCGAAGACAATCCTGGCTTTTTATTACAATATGTCTTTTAGCACTGGCGGGGCTTGGCCGGGTTGAGGCGTCGGATGTTAAAGCCTGGCAGAAGCTGATCGTTGAGCTTGAAAAACAGGTATTCGACCCGGTTTTGACGGCCGATGAGGTCGATCATCTGTTGGTAGAGTTGAAAACGCCCGACAATCGGGCGGCCGCCGCCAAGCAATTGTGCGAGCAAGGCCAGGGGCATATCGAGAGGATTGTGGTTTTTGCCCACGATTGTCCAGACATCGAGGCCCGGCAGGCCTGCGCCAATGTGGTCGAGGCCCTCGACTCATCTTACCGCACCACGGAACGGGGGAGACAACTCGGGAATTTGTATCGTGAACACGCCGAAGAACTGCTGCCGACCTATTGGGCCAGGTTCCGCAAGGATCCGCTCGATCAGAGGGCGGTGGCCATGCTCATGCAGGACGAACCATACAACATCTACAGGCTCCTGGCCAAAAGCGGGGGCCGCCGCGACATGGCTCGTTTCCTGTTGCTGCGAATACGCGAACTGAGTCCGGACAAGTTCGTGGCTAATCAGTTCGACAATCACACGGCAACCGGTCTCTTGTTGGTAATGACCGACGTGTTCCCTTGCGCGAATTACCAGTGGAACCATCAGATTTTCTCCGCCGCTCATCGCGTCGTGGGCCACACTTATCTTAAGGTGGTGCATATCTGCTCGTCCGAGCCGCTCCAGCCGGTCGGTAATCAACCTATAATCAGGCGCGGCAAGACGGAAAGTCTTCTGCCTGGCGTCGGAAAAATCGAACTCAACCGACGTTTGGTCGGTCTGTTTGTCAACAACGCCGGAAAGGTTTATTGTTTTGGCGTGGATTCGCGCAATTATCAATCGAGAAAGTTACGGCATTGGCAAGGTTGGAGCGGTCGGAGGTTGCATATTCTGGAAACGGACGAGGGCCTTTGCCGATTGCCGAAGTTGGACGTAAAATCGAAAACCAAACTGCCCTGGTTCGTCGAGCCTTATGTGCCGATGGCATATCGGGCCAAAATGCGGTTCACGAAGCGTGAGCCGGGCGAGAATCCACCCACGGCGACTCCGGCGCGGCACGCCGATTCGAGCGCGCTGTTGGGCAAGAGGGCCGCCCGGCCGGCCGCGCCGATGGACTCGTCGGCTCCGGCCGTCGTGATTCTTCCGCCGCGATTGCCCGATGCGGCCGACTGGTCGGCGCGTGCCGAAGCGGAGTTGGCGTGCGATCGTTTGGCCGAAGAAATCGCCGCCGAGGGGATCGCCCGAGTGTTGGACCGCAGCCAGTTGGACCGCGTCCTTGAGGAGAAGCGGTTGAGCGGGGATTGGTCGAAGCCGGCGGTAGCTTTCGACGCGATGATCCGGCTGGAAGTGGACGTTCCCAGTTTGGTCCCCGAGGTCCGCATGACCCTGATCGACCTCTCGCACGGAAACGTGCTGGCGGAATCGCATTGTGTCTGGCCGATGCGGGAAGACGACCTGCGTCGGATGGTCGACCAATGCCGCGAGGGCTTGAAGCAGATGGGGCGGTCGGAGAAGGGGAAGTTGAAAGTGCGGTGCCTGAAGGCGGCGAACGAGGAAAGGAACCCGCGGATGCGGCCATTGATTCGCCGGCTGGAGCGAGTTTTTGAAGAGGCCGTGGCCCGTTCGCCTCGGCTCGTTCCGGTGCATCACCTGGAGGCGTCGGGCGCGAAAGAGGAATCGTTGCTGTTGCTGATGGGGTTGAGCCGCTTGCCCGGCGGACGGCGGTTTGTTCCCCAGGCCGACGCCACCATAGAGCTTAGCGTTCGAGAGGGAGACGGGCGCGGCAAGACATTCGACGAAACTCCGGTGGAGATTACGGCGCGGGTAATCCGAGGCGACGCGAGTGGGGATCAATCGTTCACCGCCGTCGCCACGGTGGCCGAGTTCGACGCGGCGGCCGTACAAACGTGGGAAAAGCTGGCCGGTTTGCTGCGCGAGGCGCGGCCGGACGCGGCAACCGGTTGGCTCGACGAAATGGCTGCCCGCCGCCGTCAGGCCGAAGCGGAACTACGTGCGGCGAAGGCCATCGACACCATGTTGCAAAGGGGAACCCCACAATACGATCAGGCGATACACGATCGGCTGGCCCACGCCGAGGCAGCCGTAAAACTAGATCCCACTATGGAAGATGCCGTTGGTGAACATCTGCGGATGCTCAGGACAAAATGTTCTTTATCCAAGGGCAAAATGGAACGCGAGAAGACGGACGAGCTAGCGGAAAGCATACTCGCACACACACTACGGTACTTCGATCGGTTCAGTCCGCAAGCCAAGTACCACCACGAGGCCCACGACACCTGTTGTCTCGCCATTGATGCCGCACTGGGACGACTGAATACCTCGGGCAGTCTGGAATTGACATCCCAACAGTTAAAGTTGGTTCAAATGACAAAATTGGTCCTTGAAGACGCTGTCAAGCACGGCGGACTGACCACCGGTCCCAGTCATCGAAATATGTCGACGACTATTTATTCTCGGGCCACCGCGTTGACCATCGTCGGGCGGGCAATGAAGCGGAACGGTGTTCCCTTGGCCGAGCGTCAGCAATGGATAGACGGGATTCTCCAAGAATGCACGCGGAGCGAGTCTGAGTTGCCGAAGGTCACCAGTGATGATCGATACCTGCGGATACGACAGCAACTCGACAAGGACATGTTCAGATTGGACTGCGACGAGCTATGGCTTCGCGCGGCAGAACTTGCGGTGGAAGATGTCTGTCTGGACCGTGCCGGGAAGTTGGTTGTTCAGTTGCAAAACAGGATAAGGGATGCTAAACGGGGTCAGCGTATGTCCCCAGTCCGGCGCCCCAGCAGTATAATTCCGCGTTTGCGAGTCGTCGTGTTGAGGATGGATGACGCCGACCGGTTGGCTAAGTTCGACCACTGGACCACCGGAGGCAATCGGATATATGTCAGTCGTATGCAAATCCGCTGGCCGAGCGCCGATGTATTTCAGGACCGGAAGAACGTCGCGCAAGGCAGATACCGCCGCAGCGAAATGCCGTCGGTCAAAGGTGTTGCCATTCGCCGCGAGCCGAGGCCTCACGAGGGTGGCCCAAGGTCGATCCGTCCCTTGGTCGAGGGAGATGGACGCCTCTATCTGGCGATCAATTACAATCTCCGGCGTCAGTTTGGTGGAAATACCCTTAGCACTCCGTCCCAGATGGTCGGCTACTTGGCGTTGGACGAAGCGGGGAGACCCGTCGGAAAAACCTATCGTCTCTCAAAATATCCTCGCAAGGAGTTTTTCGATTCCTTGACACTGCTGCCGGAGCCTCCAGTAGAAAAACCATTATCCATTCTTGACGCCAAGTACGTGGCGGGAAAGCTATACCTTGGCACATCGAAACGCGGTCTGCTGGAGTTCGATCCCAAGGGCGAGAAGTGGTCGATCTTCGGTCCAGAGCAAGGGCTGCCCAAGAAGGGTGTCTCAAGAATCTTTCCGCTCGACGAGCGGACTTTGTTTTGCGTGGGATCGCTGGCGTATCGCCGCCCCGTCTGTTTCACGCTGGAACTGCCCGAAGGCAAAGTCACCCTGTTCCACCGCGCGAAAGAGGCATTAGAGGATCCCGGCCCAAACTTGCTTTGGCGCGACGGAAAAAGGCTCTTCGCTTGGGGTAAGCAGGTGCTATACGACGACTTGTTGAGCCGGGAACTCAGGTTCACTCCGATCGACTTCAAAATGCCCTACGGATGGATCGCCCCTCAGGGGCACCATGGTTTTTCATCCCCCGATGGAAGATGGGGCATCAGAAGCATGGCCGAAGTGGCCGGGCGACGTTTTCTGACCCGGGGTGGACTTCACGAGTTCAACTCCTCTGGGAAAATTATCCAGAGTTGGTGGAGAAAAACGTCCATTCACAACGTACGTCCCCCGGCCACTTGCCCAATCATAGGCGACAAGGTGGTCGTCATGGGGGACAAATTGGTGTTTTCAACAGAGGGTAGGCTCCCCTTTGCCTTTGATTTCGTGGTTTGGGATCCAAAGACCGACATCTGGTACGGCCCCTTGGGAGTGCGCGGAAATACACCGCCCACCTACAATCGTCTCCTTGGTACCCCCGGCGGTGTGTGGCAGTCGTCGAACGACGGCGTGCTTTTCGTGTCGGCCGAAGATTTGCTCAAGACGGCCAAAAAAGAGGGCAGGGTTATGACCACCGCCGAGTATCAGCAGCGTCAGCGGGAGATCATCGCCGTAATGCCACCTTTGGATCAGGCTAAAATGGCGATCTCAATGAGAGAGTTCGATGCGGCCGAAGAGTTGCTCGGCAAGGTTCTCGCAAGCGATGCGAACTGCGTCGAGGCCCTCTTGTTGCTGGGTTATGTGAATGACTCGTGGTGCGATAATCGGCCCGAAAAGGCGTTGGAGTATTATCGACGCCTGACCGAACTGGAATCGAATCCCAAAGCATCGTATACGGGAATGTACCACCGCCTTGCTCTCTTGCAGAACCAGAAACGCTGGCCGGAAGCGCTGGAAGCGGTCGAGGAAATCAACCAAACCTTTTCCGGGCAACTCGACCCCTTTGCTCAACGCAGGCTCGAAGCGTCGTGGAAGCACATCATCGGTCAATTGTCCGAGCAGGACGTGAAACACCCCGGCGGCTGATACGTCTAATAAAGGAAGAAAGGCCGGCGCCGAAGAACATGAGCGACCAAATCGCCGATAAAATCGCCGGTCATGTTTCCCGGATGTACCGCGTGGCGCTGCGGATCGTCGGTTGTCCGGACGCCGCCCAGGAAGTGGCGCAAGACGCCTGTGTCAAGGCCCTGCGGGGAGGCGGAGAGTTTGACGGCCGCTCGACCCCGGCCACCTGGCTGCATCGGATCACCGTCAACTGCGCCCACGACTATTTGCGCAAGAGCCGCCGGCTCGACCGAGGTCGGACAAATTGGAACGGCGATATGTTGAGTGCGTTGGCCGTGCTTGAGGCGACCCCCGCCGAACGTGCGGAGCGCAACGAGTTGTATTGCCTTGCCCTCGGGTTGATTGCCGAGTTGTCCGACGACTGCCGGTCGGCGTTTGTGCTGACTCAGATGGATGGATATACATACGACGAGGCGGCCGCGATCGAGGAAATATCCCGCGGCACGGTCGCCTCCCGTGTGCATCGTGCCCGACAAATCCTGCTGGAGCAGATGAGCGATCATCTTGCCGGAGAAGTGCCATGAGCATCCCAGAAGAACGAGAAATTCTCTTGTCGCAGTTGGTCGACGGCGAATTGCCCGTGGACCAGGCAAACCAGGTTCTCGCCGACGTGTTTGACGAGTTGGCCCACGCGCTGGACAGCGCCGAGGCGGGCAAAAAGCTCCACGCCATGCTCCAGTTGCGGCGGGCCATGAATCCGTGGCAGCGGCAGGAGCCTCCAAAGACGATTGTGCCGCCATCGGCGAAATCTGTCGGCATATCCCATTCAAACCGGCGTTTTTTCAACTTAGCGGCGGCCGCCCTGCTGGGCGGGATATTGGTGGCCGGCGGGTTCTACTTGGGTGACCGACGCAACGTCACCCACCAGGGTGAGCCGATCGCCCGGCAATCGACGGCCATCGTTACACCCGAACAGCGCCGTGAGATTGCGCAGGCCTTTAGCTTGCATGAATCGGTGGCTGGTCCGCTGAGTTGGTACGCCGACGACGATTCGACCATCCAAGTGGCGCCGGCCGAGAAAGGGGAAACGACGCGGCAGCCAATTGCAGTCGTCCTGCGACTTACGCGGGACTTGTCGTGTCCAAGCCGTGAAGTCACACCGCCGATAACGTATGTGGTTGTGTGCCGCGACAGCGACGCGGCAACCATTGAACTGCCTCCGTCGGCAGTGGCAAAAACAGTTCATTTGCGACTGCTTCCCACGGCAACCAACGGCGAGGTGAATCTCCAATACGCCATTGCGGTCGATGGTTCGGATCGGGGGTCGGACGGAGCCGCACTGGCCGGCCGTCGTCATGTCGGTCTCAGCCAGACTTCCTTGGGACAACTGGCTCTGAATGACTGTCTGGTGAACGTTGATGCCAGTGCCTGGGTGATCCAAGAAGGCAAACCTTAGGGTTTGTAAAACAATAAGTTGCCGGAATCGTAGTCGGCACACTCCGTGTGCCGGCTACATTGCGATTCGGTAGATTATTCTTTTCCAGAGCCTTAGTCTTGCGGGAGAGATTTTATGAAGGCATACGCTTGCCTTTCGGCAATCCTGTTTTTTGCAGCGCCGTGGGTGGCGCAGGCCGAGGATTCTCCGGTCAGATTTGCCCGTAGCGGCCAAAGAGTTTCGCTTCCTCTGGTCCGCAGTGATCTGAGGGCGGTTGAGCCTCTGGCCTTGGTTGCTTTCGGGCGACGTTGGGATTTGTCGATGGAGCTAAAAGACGGCGTAGTCGAGTTCATTGCGCCCAAAGTGCGCGTTCCCGTAGTTTTTCAATTCGTTACGGGGCCAAACGCAAACGTGTATTTTTCCGCGATAGTGATCTATCCGGAGCGGGACGTTTCCTGGAATAAGAACCTACAGCTTGTGGCGGTAGGCGGACCCTGTTGGTTCGACCAGTGGTCGGATGCCGTGGGCCTGCCGGTTACGAAGTTTGAATACCTGATTGCGCTTCGTGCCGGCAATTGGCGAAAGCCGGATAAGCCCGGACTGTTGATTGTCGAAAAGAAAAGAGCAGCCGGGGCGGGGCCTGTCGAGATCGAGCGGGTTGCCGCCGAACACCAACTCAACCTGCTGGTGCTGGATGCCGACTGGTTTGGCAAAATTCGCACGGCCGAGCGTGAGTTTGCGGTCATGCCCAAACAGATGGCCGGCGCGCTGGCCGATATTCAAGGCCAGAATTGGGTCTTGCCGCCCAACTTCCACCAATATGCTTTACCCTGGAAGGAAATCACCAACCGGCGAGCGTGGATTGCCGGTCCAAAGTACCCGCTGGTCGAGGAAATTATCAGCCGGCGGAATGACGCCGAGTCGCCGCGGATTGTTTTGAGCTATCTGCCTTGGCAGGAGCAACTGGGACGGTGCGAAGTGGCTGACGAGTTGTTCCTCCGATTGCTGACGGAAGCGGTGAAGAGAGAAACAGGCCGTCCCTCGCTCAGTGGTCGATGGCGGCTGCTCTATCCTGAAGCCAAGGATGTCAAAGCTGCTGAATGTCCGGTGTTGGCGGCGGCACTCCATGCAATGGAGGCCAAACTGAACGACGATCCTCCCAACGCGACAGACAACTGCGAGATTCGGGCCTATGTACTTGATCTCCGCAGCGGCCCGCCGCCCCCTGATTTTTTTGAGAGTCCTGGCATCAAAACCGCCGAGGGTTGCATCGGCAAAGATCTTCCATTGCTGATCCTCGGAGATAATCCTCTACTGGACACGTGGAAGTGGTTGAAATTGGATCGCGGACATCATCGGTCGTCTCGGTCGGGCGTCCTCTGGCGGCCCGACGATTCCCTGCCCCCTTCGTTGAAAAGTCAATTGCGTTTGATGCAGCGTTTTACCGAGTGGAATATTTTTTTAGGAAAATCCCCCGAGGAGGAAAATGATGAGAACCCTGATAATTGACCGCGGATTGTACTGTGCGGGATTGCTGTCGCTTATGGCGATCCTTTGCCCGGCGTCGATTGTTCGTGCCGATCCTCCAGATAAGCCGGAAAAGAAAGCCGTAACGGCCGAGCAGAAATCAACCCCTAAACTTCGTCCAATCCGCATGGCGGTCTTCGACGTGGACGTCCTCAAGGGCGTCAACGCTCAAGGCCCGGCCGTTACCGACCAACTCAATACCATGTTGTCCACGCTGCCGCAAGTCACGCTGGTCAACCGCGATCAGATCAAGAAGGTTGCCGAAGAGCACCAGGTTGCTTTGAGCGGACTGGTGGATACGTCATCGGCGGTCAAGCTGGGTAAATTCCTTTCCGCTCAGTTCATCGTCGTCGGCAGGGCGAGTCAGATCGGTGATAAGTATTACCTTGTTCTGAAGATCGTGAACGTCGAAACCACGGAACAGACGACCGTTTCGACCAAGACCCTCGTGGAAAAAGGCTTCAGCGACGTCTTAACACGGCTGGAAGAACCGCTCGCCAAATCCGTGCGGCGTCTGCAACAGCCGGTCGTCACGGCCGACGACGTCGCACTGGCCGAGCTGCGCAAACTCGCCGCTCCGCTGGCCGGCAAGGTTATATTGGTGCAGGTCGAAGAGATCCACATCAATCGGCCATTGAGCGATCCGGCCGCCCAGATGGCCATTATGCAACGGATTCGCAGCTTGGGACTAACGGTGATTGTTCCCAAAGACCCGGTCAGCGGCTGGAAAGAGTCGCTTTTGCAGACCGGCAAGTACGGCGACCAAAAAGTCGACTTCTTGTTGGAGGGCGAGGGCACGAGCGTTTTTGCAGCCCAAGTGCATGGCTTGACGAGTTGTCGGGCACGCGTCGAGTTGCGTTTGATACCCGTGCCGGGCCGGATCGTCACCGTCAGCGACCGCGGCGTTGCGGCGGGAGTGGATTTGGCCGAAGCCCTGGCCGCCAAGGCCGCCCTGGAAAACGCCGGCGCGCAAGCCGCCGACGCCGTGATCCGTCGCTGGGCCAGTGAAGTGAAGAAGAGGGGTTGATTTTTTCCCATTGATAGTGCTTCAGTAGCCCGCCGAGCGACGCATGGTTGACGAATCTGTTGAGTTACAGCTACTCAACAGGCCTGACCCCTCTGTGCCAATAATGTGTGAGACAACTGCCTCCTGAGATATTACAGTAGAGGGCAAAGGGGTAAAAGGCAGAGCAACGAGTCGCCGGCGAGCATCTGGATGCCGTGCCGGCTGACTTTTCCGGATACATCGCGGCGGATGAGTTGTACGGCGAACGAACCCAACAGCGCGACCGAACAACTCAAACGCTGCACACCGCTCGCCCCCGAGGGGTCGCATAATCCCCTGCAATGATGCTGCAATCTCAAAATTTCTGCTTGACTTTCTTACACTACCGCCCGCTGGCGTGTCGAAACAAGAGGAAATCGGGGGGGGCTTGCCAGAACCGGGTTTTCGGGTACGCTTAGACATTGGCGTTTTCTTGGCGGGTTGGGTGTGTCAGGTGTCAAAACGGGTATCAAGCGTTTAGCCGCTGACTGTACTGCAACCCCCGGAAACGTCAATACACCCTGTTAAAAAGGCGTTTAGCACCCCTAGCTCAATTGGATAGAGCATCGGTCTACGGAACCGAAGGCTACAGGTTCGAATCCTGTGGGGTGTACATTACAGGCCCTTGGCTCTCAAGGGCTTGTGTGTTTCTTGACCATTTCAATCGCGGGTGGGTATCTCGTCGTGCAATCGGAAAGGAGAAACCAAGTCGGCCTTCCGATTAAACTCTGATTTTTCCGCCGAGGCGGACAGCCCCTGGCCGACCGACGAGGCGATGAATATCGCCTCTTGCTTACCACTGCGGTGTCGGACAAAATAGCAAATTGGTGTAAGTTTTCAGAAACCGCGAAGATCGGTCAATTGAACGTGTAGGACGAGTTCCTAATCCGTCCCCGAACAATCGGACGGATTAGGAAATCAGTCCTACGGCAACGCCGGGAAACATAAGATGAACGACTATCAGTCAACATCCGGTCAGAGACAATCCTCCCGTCCCTTCCGCCGCGCCGTGTTGCGGGGGCTGGCCGTGCTCTCTCCGCCCTTGCTGACCGTGCTGATTATTGTCTGGACGATCAACACGACGAAGAGCTACTTGTTCCAACCGGTGACCGACTGGGCGCGGGAGGGATTCGTATGGACCTTGGCCGACGTCCGCGAAGACCTTCCGCTGGACTCCCCGGCCGCGGAGACGGCGACCGTGGACGGCCGGGTATTCCACCGATTGGACGACGAAAGCTTTATTCCGCAAGAGGTCTATGAACGGGTGCGGAAGGATCCGGGACAGACGCCGCTGATTACCGGCGAGGATTACTATCGCCGGTACGTGGACCTGACATTATTGAGGCCGTACTTCGCCATCCCGTTTTTTCTGGCCCTCTTCATTCTGCTGTTGTACTTTCTGGGGAAGTTCATGGCGGCGGGGATCGGCGGGTTCGTCGCCGGCATTTTCGATCGGGTCATTCTGCACTTGCCCGGCGTGAGGGCCGTATACTCCGCGGTCAAACAGGTCAGCGACTTCTTCTTTACCCAACGCGAGTTCAAGTACACGCGGATCGTTGCCGTCGAGTATCCGCGAAAGAACATGTGGTCCGTCGGGTTCGTGACCGGCGATAGCTTCGCCGCCATTGCCAAGGAAGTCGCCGAGCCGGTGCTGATCGTGTTCATCCCCTATTCGCCCATGCCGATCACCGGCTGCACGATCACCGTGCGGAAGAGCGAGTGCATCGACTTGGACATCAGCTTCGATCAGGCGTGCCAGTTCATCGTCAGTTGCGGAGTCGTGATTCCGCCGCAGGAAAACGAGCGGTTGACGGCGGACGTGAATGAAGAGGAAATAGACAAATAGCTCTTTGCGAAACCGCAGGCGGCAAATCCCTAATCCCCGAACCCCGATCATTCCATGCCGCTGCGAATTGGCGCCCGAGCAAGCGCGTTGGCCCGATGGCAGGCCGAGTGGGTCGCCGCGCAATTGCGGCGTCGGGGAACGGAAGTCGAACTTGTGCCGATTGCCACCGCCGGCGATCGGCCCAGCGGAGCGATCGGCGCTATCGGCCGCCAAGGCGTGTTCACCAAGGAGATTCAGCACGCGCTGCTGGAAGGGCGCATCGATCTGGCCGTTCACAGCTTGAAGGACTTGCCGACGGCCGCCATCGAGGGATTGACCCTGACGGCTGTGCCCGAGCGAGGGCCGTCGGGCGACGTGCTGGTCTCGGCCGACGGGGCGCGGTTCGACGAGTTGCCTCGCGGGGCACGGATCGGCACGGGCAGCCCACGCCGCCGGGCGCAACTGCTCCACTTCCGCGATGACCTGATAATCAATGACATCCGCGGCAACGTCGAAACCCGCCTGCGGAAGCTGCGCCACGGAGATTTCGACGCCTTGGTGTTGGCCGAGGCCGGGCTGCAACGGCTTGGATTGGCCGAGCAAATCACGCAGCGGTTGCCCGTGGAAATCATGCTGCCGGCGCCGGGGCAAGGGGCGCTGGGGCTGGAGACTCGCACGGAAGACGCCTCGACCCGCCGGCTAGTGGCCGCACTGGACCACCCCGACACTCACGCGGCGGTGTCGGCCGAACGGACTATGCTCATGGCCCTTCAAGGCGGTTGTCTCGCCCCGGTCGCCGCGTTGGGGCGCGTCGAGGATAGACTGTTAACGCTCGTCGGCCGGGTGCTCGACCGTGACGGCCTACGGATGCTCGAATCCACCGACAGTGCCCCGGCGGCCGACGCGGAAAATCTTGGCCGCCTGGTCGCCGAGGCGTTGTCATCTCAAGGCGCCGGCGAGTTGATCCGCGCGGCCCGCGAAACTGAGTGAGAGGCTATCCGAAAAGTCTCCCCTCTCCCGTTGGGAGAGGGGCCGGGGGGAGGGTTTTGGGGCTGAAAAGCGGTTTTTGCGCCCGCCCCTGGGGTGCGCGAAAAAAGGCGAAAATACCGGCGGCCAGAAAACAGCCTTTTTTCAGGTGTTTCCGGCTGGTAGAATGACCTCGTCGCGCATACCCCGCAGGAGGGGGTAATTGCAAAAGTTTTTTGAGTTGTCGCCGCAAGCATAAGGTGTTATTCAGGTTAAGGTCGATTTTCCGGTCTGAATTAACTGGAAAAAATTTCCGATTTCGCCATTTAATTATTACGTCGATTCGCCGAGGGCCGACGATGCGTTCAAACCGCTTAAACCACGGGCTATTCATTTCGCAACGCAACTGCGCTATAGACGTAAGCACGGTTCAACCTGGGGGCGCGGGGTTGAATTGACCCCTAAAACGCCGCTCGCGCGCAAAACTCCGCCCAAAACGCTTTTTGGGAAAGTTAGCGCAAAAATAGCAGTAGGTCAGATACCCCGTGTCTTGAACCAGTTGGAAATGGAAACTTCGATTGGCGGGTTAGGATCGTTAAGGTGTTGAAGTTGTTTGGTTGTGCTTGGATTTTCCGCATTGGTGTTGTAAGCGAGGGAGGTGGGCGGCAGCGGCGCCACCGCCCGATCCTCGCTCACAACCCCGGGGTCGGCGATCAGGTTGCGTCCCCGCAGAGCCCTATCC
>JAUWNG010000083.1 GCA_030612765.1 Planctomycetota bacterium | reverse complement strand
GTATTGCGCGTTTTCGATAAGCGCGCATAATTTCCGGCATGGCTGGCAAACGCCGGGATGATGTGCGTGAAGAGGACGTGACGGGCTTGAAGTATTTCGACAAGCTCGCGCCACTCCTTGCGCGACTGCATGAAGTCGGCTGTAATCGCGACAAGGCCGGCAACCGAAAGCTGCATTGTGGGCCAGAACTTTGGAAACCGGCCGCTGCTACGTGAAGGATCGCGGCTATGCGAAGTTCCAATTGTTCAACGGAATCGTGGCCGCCGGAAGCAGTTACGTCTGCCGTTTGCGCGACAACAGCCGCTATGAGATCGAAGAGGAGCGGCCCTTGGCGGCGGAAGACGTCGAGGCGGGCATCCTCCTCGATGCCATCGTGTACCTCGGCGAATACAAAGGCGCCAAAGACCGGCCCGATCATCCTTTGCGTTTGGTCGTCGTGAAGACCACGCCGCACGAGAAGCGTGGCGGCCCGGCCAGCAACGGATTGCTGCTGATCGCCACGAACTTGCTCGATTTGCCCGCCTGGATCATCGCCTTGATTTATCGCTACCGCTGGACCATTGAAGTATTCTTTCGTTTTTTCAAACATATACTGGGCTGCCGGCACTTGTTGAGTCGCGATCAGGCGGGCATCGAGATCCAGACCTATTGCGCGATCATCGCCTGTATGCTCATCAGTTTGTGGACGGGCCGCAAGCCGACGCTACGCACTTACGAGATGATCTGTCATTACTTCAGTGGTTTAGCGGAGGAGGACGAACTGCTGGCCCATTTGGCCAAATTGCAAGCCCACCAAGTCTGAGCATCCCTGTCCGGCGGTCTGCGTTGCTGCCGCGACAGCGTTTGTTGCTGCGCGGTCGCGTCTCCGCCTCCCTTCGTCATTCTGTCTTGTCACACTCTCCGCGTTGTTTTCTCGCCGGCGCACCCCACCCCTTTGCCTTCACTCACGCCCATCGCAATAATCGTGCCGAACAGGATTGGTTCGATACACCACGTTGGCGCGTGTTGGGCCGCTGGCGACAGTGGCGTAACTTGTCCAACGGCGGGAACAGAACGCAACACGGCGCAACCGTGGGCGAACGTGGACCACATGGGGCGATGCCTTCGGGACGGTTGGTCGCATCGAGGTGCGCGGTTCGTTCCGTTGAATTGCCAGAATATCCAGAGCGCCTTTTGGCAAAGCCGTGTGCGATTACCAAGGCTCGTTGGCGCTGTGCGGAACGGGGAGCGCGGGAGGCACTATGCATGGCGACCTCCCGTGGCTTGGATGATGGCGACGATACTATCGCGGATCGCGGAAGGAAGAGTGGGCCACGCGTCGATTACGCTGACCAATTTCGGATCGCTAGAAGGGGCTTGCGGAGGAAGTGCTGCGCCTTGTGCTGCGCTTTGTGGAGAAGTGGCGGATTTCTCGGGAAATTTGGGGGTATCGAGTTGACTTCTAATCCGCAGGTTGCAGGTTCGAGTCCTGCCGGGCGTGCTGCCGGATTACTCGGTCGCGGTGGCGGCGTGGCGGGTGTTGTTGGTCGGCAACTGCTTGATTTTCCAGTTTTCACTCCGCCAACCCCCTCTCCTGCCGAGTGCAACAGAACTACGTCGCTCTTGCGTTTCCACGCGGAGCATGGGAGCGAGTGTATAAAACTGCAGCAATAAGCGAACCAGTCCCGCATTATCTCTGCTTTATCTACCCGACTTACCCATTGACAAGATACGGCTTTCGCTGCTGGCGCTTTTGCCAGGCGTTGGCCTCGGCGTCGCCGACGATCTGTTGCCTGACTGGATCCCACGCGATCTTCCGCTTCAGCCGTAGCGAGATGTTTGTCAGGTGGCAGGCAGTGACGCTGCGATGCTCGACTTGCACCGGGGCGCACGGCCGATTGCGAGTCTTGACACACTCGAAAAAATTGGCCATGTGGTCGGTGCTGGGATATACTCGCCAACCGTCGGACGGCAAGGGATTGGCTTTCAGGTCTTCGACGGCGGCGCCATACACCCCACCGCGGTTGACGAACACCCGCCCCTGCCCGCCAATAAACATGATCCCGTTTCGATCAAACCCCTTGATCTCCTCCGGCGCCTCCTTGCCGAACAGCCACTCGATCTGCTCGGGCGAAGTGCGCGTGTGTTCTCCGACCTCGCCGCAGACCGCCCGCTCGTTGAGAGACGAGAAGTACAGCAACTCGACACCGTTGGGATACTTCATGCGGCAGAAAAAGCGGTCGGGCGTGTTGTAGCAGTCGGGCCTCGGCGGATTGGGGAACAGTCCTCGGGTCTCGACCGACGTCGGGCCGCTCGACTCGCAGTCTATGCCCCAGTGAGCGACGTCGACGTGATGGTTTCCCCAATCGGTGACGATCCCGCCGGCATATTCGTACCACCAGCGGAAAGTGCGGTGCGTTCGCTGTCGGCAGTAGTCGTGCTCCGGCGCTTGGCCCTGGTAGAGATTCCAATCCAACTCGGCCGGCGGCTGCTGCTTGGGAAACGGTCCGCCCTTGGTGCTGTAGTACGGCAGCGCCACCCAGACCTGTTTCAGCTTGCCGATCCGCCCGTTGCGGACCAACTCGACGGCCGTCTGGCAGCACCGCTCGCTCCGTTGGTTCGTGCCGACCTGCACGATCCGGCCCGTCTGCTCCACCACCTTGCACAACAGCTTGCCCTCGTCGATGGTCAGTGTCAGCGGCTTTTCGGTATATACGTCCTTGCCGGCCCTGCAGGCGGCGAGGTTGATGGCCGTGTGCCAATGGTCCGGCGTGCCGTTGATAATCACGTCAATGTCTTTTCGATCCAGTAATCGGCGGAAGTCCTGATAGGCGGCTGGTCGGCCGTCGAAAACCGCCTTGGCCTTTTCGACCCGGCGGAGATCGACGTCGCAGACGGCGACGATCTCGCCGAACTTGGCGGCCCACTTGGCAATGTATTTGCCGCGTGCTCCTACCCCGACAACTCCGACGTTTGGGCGATCATTCTTTGCCGAGGTCTTGTCCGCTCGGGCGTCCGCCCCGAGGAACCAATATGGCATCGCCGCGCCGGCGGCGCCCAGGGTAATAGTTGATCGGATGAATTTACGGCGACTTTTCGCTGTCGGGCGCAACATTGCAGATTCCTTTTGGCGCTTGGCTCAATCCTAATACTTCTTCCCGTCAATTACCTTGCCGTCGGCGATGTGGCCCAATCGGTAGTGGGTGCAAAAGTCGATCGTGTAGTTCATCATCTGGACCGACCCGTCGCAGAAGGCCATGTGAAAACCATTGGAGTGCGCGCTGCCGAAACAGTAGTAGCTGTTGTAGCCTTGTTGGTGCATTTTCGGTCCCCACAATTCCTGGAGGGCTTGAAGCGAGGAGGGGTCGGACATGGCGCTCTGCTCATCGCTCTCGTTCAATGCGCACCATCGCACGGTATCCACATCGATTCCGCAACTCCAGCCTTGATCATCGTCTGCGGCCATTCCGTCGAAATAGTGGTCAGGGTCCATGTATCTTCCTCCCGCAAGATACGAGTTGCTTACGCCATCGGCAATGTCAGACAACTTCGTCATGCTGCGAAGGCGGACTACACCGCCGACCGAGTTGCCGCAAATCGTCAACCATTGGTAGTCCGTCATGCCGTCACCTGCGGCAAGAGTGCGAGGCTGAGCTTTTTGAAGTGTGTTCTTAACTCCTCCCGAAGCGGCGTAATCGCTGCGGCCCATCGAAGAGGGTTGGATGTTGAAATTAAAAAAGCCTAGGCCGGAGTGGCTCGATGGATAAGCAAACGGATAGGCAATCGAATTGCGGCATGTTGGGCAATTGAAGGCCGCAAGGGGTGTGGCGATGCAAATGAGCATATCGGACCGGTCGTTGGTGCCCAAATCGTGCAATGCCTGTTGTTCCATATAGGGCAGTATATTGTAATGCCAACCGCCCGGCTGATCCTTTGTGAAGCCGCGAGTCGGCTCGCCGATCCAATTATGTCCCCATCCGCCGGTCGGCAGAAAGCCTTGGAGTTCCTCGTGATGGAGGCACGCCAAGGCGATTTGTTTCAGATTGTTTCTGCACTGTACTTGTCTTGCCGCCTCGCGGGCCGCCTGCACCGCCGGCAGCAACAGCGCGATCAGGATGCCGATGATCGTGATCACCACCAAAAGTTCCACAAGCGTAAAACCATGTTTGTTTGATGCGCGCTTCATTCTGTCACCCCATTAATTAACCAAATTGTCTCTACTTCCACTTTCGCCGGGCGTATACACCCAAGAAACCATGATTCTCACTCTTTGCTTCGTACTTCGCACTCGCATCATCCTCCAACCGATGAGCAATTCATACCGTGGCTGACCTTTCTCTTGCAAGCCGTTTCCACGCGTACCAGACGAACCACATTGCAGCCCCCATTGCAGCCACGCCCAGCAGCATCATCCAGGTACTCGGCTCGGGAACCTGCGTCATCGTGAGTACGAAATCCTGATCGGCCGTGGTGAGAGAGCTGTCGAGATACGGCGAATACGTGCGCACGTGGACCGTCTTTCCGTCGGACAGAAACTCCAGCAGCCGCAGGTATCCATTGCCGCCGTTGGCGTAGCCCTGATAGTTCGCCAACATCTGGTGTACGACGTTGCCGTTGTCGGCCGTGCTGGCCAGGTAGCCAGTGCCGTCGTCACTGCTGCTCATCGTGTGTCCATTCAAGATGAACTGCAGGTTCGGGTTGTCCTTCAGTTGCGTCCACATCTCCTCGCCGTCGTTGACGCCGCCGGGCAGGTTGCTTATGTCGTAGCTGTGCGGATTCCCAGTTTGCAAAGTGCCCTTGCCATCCCAATCGTGCCGCGTATCGTCCCAATACAGGTAAGCATGGGTAACGATCATTGCCTGGCGGTCGGGGTATTGCTTGAGAATGTCGTCGGCCCAGTCGACGATCTGGTTGCGCGGGCCGAACTCGAGGGCCAGCACCAGCCAGTCCGTGCCCCCGGCGCTGAACAACGAGTAGCTGTTGTGGGGCGAGTTCGGCTCGCCCGAATACACGCCGCCGAACGTCGGCTGGGCGGCCAACCGCGATACGGGGAAATAGTCTGCCATGAGGGACATGCGGTCAATGTTACCTCCACCGCGATAGTCATGGTTGCCCGGCAAAAGAGAATAGGGAACGTCGGCGGTATCCAGGGTCTGAATCGCCGCCGAAGCCACATCCCACTCGGTGGGTTTGTTGTCCTGGACAAGGTCGCCCTCGTGCAACACGTACGCAAGATTAAGCGATGTCTTATTGTCGGCCAAGAACTGCGTCTGGGCGTTGAAAATGTGGGGGTATCTCTGAGAGTAGTATTGCGTATCCGGAATGACCGCCAGCGTCCAGGAGCCGTCCTGGATCGTCGGCGGCGCCGCCGAAACGGCCGACGCGGCCGCACACACCCCTAGAATGCACGCCGCGCGAAAAACTTGGAACTTGTTCATGATGCTTTTCGTTCTTTACGGGAATATGATTTCGACAAATAGCGCCAGACAATGGATTTTGGATGGTGGACGCGCCCCTTAGGACACATCCACCATCCGCCATCCAATTGTCTCCTCTCCCAAAGGGAGAGGGGGAGTTTTTCTATCCTTGTTGGGGTGGCAGTTGAACTGCCACCCCAACGATTGGCCACTGGCCACTAAACTCTACTTCCGCTTCCTCCATGCGTAGCAGAGCAGGCCAATCAGGCCGGTAGCCAACAAGACGAACGTACTTGGCTCGGGAACGGGACCCGTCGCCAAAAAGGCGGCGCGCTTTTTGGATCCTAACGCCCACTCCGTCACGGTGGGCGTCCCGGACAAATCTGTAATCTTCAAGATCGCCGCTGCCGAGCTACTTTTCGTGGCGCAGACGAACAAGGAGCCATCGATATAGTCGATATCCTTGGCGTATCTATATGACCCCCCCATAGAGGTCAGCACGACCGAATCCCAAGTGCCACCAGAGAGAGTCCACTTTAAAATATTGATGGAACTGCCACGCGCGACTGAATATATGGTGTCCGCCGATACGATGGCCAACCCATCGACTCTGGTGCCGGCCGTTCCGCTTAGCTGTGTTCCCGCACCGCCGGTATTGATGTCAAAGGTCCAAATGCCTTCTTTATTCCCGCCACCGCCACTACACGACGCGGCGTAGAGAGTACTCCCGAAAATCTCCACGTCGATGATGTTAGTACCAGTGCCGAGGCCATATCCCCAGTTTGAATCGATGACGCCCGCGGGAGTGACCCTGGCGATCCCGCTAGTCACGCTAGGAGCCATGCCGCAGTAAAGATTACCGTCTGAATCGAGGTCCATCCCATATACATTGTTCGGCGCCGTGACAAAAGCGCCGGTTCCGATGTGGGCACCCGTTAAGGCATTGAATTTGTGAACCTCGCCATTCACATTGCCACCACCCGCGTAGAGGACTCCGTCGTGGACGGCAACCCCCTCCCACGGTGGGTATTGCGCGTTGGGGAAAGAAAAGTTCGGCGGTGAAACGGCGATTCCGGTGGATAGATCGTACGTGTCTATCGCTACCATGTATTTGTCACTCACTTTATCAGCAGCATTGCTGAAGTAAAGCAAATCTCCTCGCACTTCGGCTACAATGCCTGTCGCCAGAGCCGCCACCAGGACGCCCAAGATGAGACTGAAATACGACTTCATGATCATTACTCCTCGAAAAAAAAGGATCCGACTATGCCCGGATCACGCGCCCGGGCCAAACTTGCACACATCTCTTCTCACACCTCGCTGCCACGGATCGTTTGTCGTTCGCCTCCTTTCTCGATAGTTGTCTCGACCGTAAGATTGTGTCTATTATGGACGGCCATTCATTGGGTGCCCTCGTCTCTCCGCGGTTGACCACGATCGCCCGACCGTTTAAGCGGTGGTTGATCCGATATCCCAGCGGTGAAATGACGCCACCCCATGTCGGCGATCCGGGCCTCGATTTCCTCGATTGTCATCTTGCTCAAGTCGTAGAAGGTCAAACGGGATGTTCAACTGCCGTGCCAACGGGATGCTCTCCTTTCGTGTTTTTGGTGGTTGCTTCGGTTTGGTCCGGCAATTTGCTTGCTGAAGATAGAGTTGCCGAATCGTCTCGGGCGAAAGGGCCTGGTTGGGTTTTCGTCCGTGCGGCGGCTACATGCCGTCGGGCCATCGCCGCGACCTGGGTCTCGATCTCCTGCACCGTCCGATTGCTCAAATCGTAAAACGCCAACTCGTCCAGCCGGCCGCAAAGAGGCTCCTTGAAAGGCTCCTGGAATCTGTCACCGGATGCGCCGACGAACAATTGACCGTTCAACTGGAAAGGGGAACTGCAGTTGCCGCGGTTGACGGTCATCGACTGTCCATCGACGATGATATCAACTCGCGGAGCCACGCCCAACTTCTCGCCGTCGCCGAAAAAGACCAAAATCACGTGATGCCACTTGTCGTCGCTGAGTCGTGGTCCATCCGTGGTTCGGCCGTGCTGCGAGAACAGTTCCAACTCGTTGTCCGCGCCCCCCGCTTCACCAACGTCGAAGATGATCGCGGGGTTGTTCCACCGTCCCCAGCCCGGCCCTCCGGCGTTCAGCAGATACTGCCGGGTGTAGCCGCCCAGGTCGCCGGTCAGTTGCATCCAGAACTCGATGGCCCAGGCGCCGGGCATTTCGCCCTGCTGCATCTCCCAGGCGCTGAAACAGCCGGCGGCCTTGCTGAAATCGGCGGCACGCCCAAGCGCCAGCCCACTCTGAATGACGGCATGGGTGCAACGGCCCGCGCCGCCCTGGGGAAAAAGGGCCTGTGGCGCCAAGTGGCGGACCTGCTCAATGGCCGGCCCGGCCGGTTCGTCGAACGTCCAGTAGAAGAGCGGCCCGTCGGCCAGCACCGTTTTGGCGTACGCCCGCGGATCGACATAGGGTATCGCCCGGACGAAGTCCGACGACTGGACCGTTCCCTTAACGACGACCCTCTGCTTATCCCTTTCTACTCGCACCGATTCACCGCCGGTCAAACGCATTTTTGAAGTCCACCCTTCATCGCCATCGCTGGCGGCGACTTCGACCACTCCTAAAAAGACGTGGACGTTGCTGTATCCTTGTCGATCCACTTCCACGCCGAACTCCGTGCCCAGGTCGGTCACGAGGGCGGTGGGAGTGCGGACGGAGAATAAGGATGAAGGATGAAGGATGAAGGATGAAGGAGATTTCTGATTTCTGATTTCTGATTTGCCGCTCTCTCGCCCCTCGCCCCTCGCCCCTCACCCCTCTGTTCTACTCTTGCCGTCAGTTTTCCCAGCGCAAGATAGCCGCTGGCGGTGGATTCCACTTCGTAGGTGCAGGGGCCTTCGAGAATGACCTTCGCGCCGGAGTCGTAGGTGATTTCCAACAGCCCGGCGTCGAGGATGTATTTTCTGTCTAAGGGAACGTGGGCAAAGTCCGGCGGGGGCAGATAGCGGGGATCGTCCGACCACTGCACATCGAGCATGCCGGTGATCCGGCCGACGAACACCATCTCCGGCATGGCGTCCGACGGAACCGACTGCGACGGCGCCTCGGTAATATGTTGGTAGTGGGTGATTTTGTACGCCCAAAACCCCAGCAGCATCATGCCCATGATCACTGCGGAGACCATGCAGGAGAACGCCCAACTGCCGACGAAAGGAGTAGTGGGTGGTGGATAGTGGGTAGTGGATAGAACGGGGAACGGGGGTTCGGGATTCGGGATTCGGGGCCATTGGCCTGACGGCAGTTCAACTGCCGCGCCAACGGAGACATCAATGGCCGGTGAACCGGCCATCCCTCGTCCCTCGCCGGCGTTGAGCCATCGTAGGCCGCCGCAGAGGGTGCTGAAGCGGATGTAGAAACGGCGGACCTCGGCGTCGCCGGTCACCAGCGTTTCGATCCGCGCCAGGCCGTCATCGTCGATCGCACCGTCGCGCATTCGCCACAGCAACTGTTCGAGTTCGGCGATTTTGGGGTTCGGCGCGTCCATCGTTATCCTCTGTCTCGCATCTCCTGCTCGATACATTCCAGCAACTCCCGATGAACTCGGGTGAGCATTCGGTAGACGGTGCTCAGCGGCCGGCCCACCGCGGCGGCCACCTGGCGGGTGTCGGCGCCGGGCGTGTAGCGGCGGTCGATCAACTCGCGGTCCGCAGGGAGAAGTTTACGGTAGCAATCGGCCAAGGCGAGCATCTCGCCGTCCAGCGAGTCGGACATCGTCGCCATGTCCGCTTCGACCGCGTCGAGAAAGGCATCACTGAACGGCCGCGGCCGACGCCGCTTCGAGTCGAAATAGCTCAGTGCCCGGAATCGTGCGATCCGGCAAATCCAGGCGAAGAAATTGCTCCCCGGCTGATACTCGTCGAACTTTTCCCGGGCGGTCGCGCTGGCCTCCTGAAACACGTCGTCCGCGCCGGAGTCATGGCCCATCAGGGTGAAAATGTAGGCGTACAACCGTTGCGCACAGCGAGTGAACTCGCGGATGAACTCGTCGGTGCGGTTGCTTTCCGGCATGTTTCCCCTCGTGCGGGACTGATTGCCCGCGTAACACGGCGAATACGTGCTTGGAAGAGAAGATTCGATCCCTCTCCTATAGTGTAATTCGATTAGGGTCGTTTTTTTCTCACGACTCTTTCCATTTTGGGGGTGCGGCGTCGTTGACAGCCGTCACGGACGCCTCTACAGTGATTTGTGATAGACTTGTTGCGGATTTCTTAGGCAGTATGGAGGGTTCTCGTGGCCGAAAAGCCGTGGGGCGGGGTGTTCGAGCGGGCGACCGACCGTCGCGTCGAGGAGTTCACCGAAAGCGTGAGCTTCGACCGCCGCCTCTATGCGCAGGACATCGACGGCTCGCTCGCCCATGCCCGGATGCTCGCCAAGGTCGGCCTGATCGAGCCGGACGAATGTCGCCAAATTGAGCAGGCACTCGAGGAAATCCGCCGCGAAATTGAGCAGGAACGCTTCCCGTTCAGTGCGGAGCTAGAGGACATCCACATGCACGTCGAGCGGGCATTGATCGACCGGCTCGGCGACGTGGGCCGCAAGCTCCACACCGCACGCAGCCGCAACGACCAGGTCGCCACCGATCTGCGGCTCTGGGTCCGCGGGGCGATAGATCGGCTCGACAATAATATAGTTGTCTTGCAGCGGGCGTTTCTCGGCCGGTGCGAGAAGGACGCCGGGGTGATATTGCCCGGCTACACCCACCTCCGCCGTGCCCAGCCGGTGCTGGCCTCGCACTACTGGCTGGCCTACTGCGAAAAGCTCCAGCGCGACCGGTCGCGGCTGGCCGACTGTCGGCGGCGGACGAACGTGTTGCCGTTGGGCGCGGCCGCGCTGGCCGGCACGAGCCTGCCGATCGACCGGGACGAGACGGCCGCCCGGCTCGGTTTCGACGAGGTAGCCACCAACAGCCTCGACGCGGTTAGCGACCGCGACTTCGCCCTGGAGTTCGCCTTCGCCCTGGCGCTAGTCGCCGAGCACCTCAGCGGTTGGGCCGAGGAGTGGATACTCTGGTCGACCGAAGAGTTCGGATTCCTGAAACTGCCCGAGGCGTTTTGCACCGGCTCGTCGATCATGCCGCAGAAGATCAACCCCGACGTACTGGAGTTGATCCGAGGCAAGACCGCCCGGGTGATCGGCAACCTGCAAACGCTGTTGGTTCTGGTCAAGGGACTGCCGTTGAGCTACAACCGCGACCTCCAGGAGGACAAGCCGCCGCTGATGGATTCGTTCGACGCGGTTCGCGCCTTGCTCGAGGTGGCGGTCCCGCTGGTCGATGGCGCGGAGTTGGATCGGGTGGCAATCGCCGCGCGGCTCGACCGCGGGCATCTCGACGCCACCACCTTGATGGAACATCTGATTCGACGCGGCCTGCCGCAACGGACCGCACACGGACTGGTCGGCCGGCTGGTGCGCAAAGCGATGGACCGGGGCGCGCGGCTGTCCGACCTCTCGTTGGACGAATTCCGCGAGGTCCACGCCGACATCGACGAAGGCATATACGAAGTGCTCGGACCCGAGAAGGCCGTGGCCGCCATGACCAGCCACGGCTCGACCGGCCCCGCGCAAGTTGAGGAACAAGTTCGACGCTGGAAGGAACTACTGTCAGTGGAAAGTAAATAACAATGTCCCGTCCGTTTAACTGCCGCCGTGCCGGCGGCCGCTAAACGGACGACGTTAGTTGTCTGACACTCAATATTACAATCGACGAAAACCGCCATGAAATTATCATCTCAATCGACGATCTTGATCTTGGCAACGATTTTGGTCTGCGTCGCTTCATTGCCGGCCGTGGCCCAGCAGCCGGCGAACGAGCCGTCCGAGGCGGCGCCCAAGGACACCGCCGTGGCCGCAATCCTGGCGACCAAACCGACCACGCCCGCCGAATGCGTCCGCGCGGCGAAGATTCTCTTCGAGCTTGGCCGGCCGGAACTGGCTAAACCGTTCCTGAAAAAAGTGATCGACGCCAATCTCGATCGAGGGCAGCTTGCCGAGTTGGGCCGCGAGGTCGGCTCGACGACGTTCATCGAACTGGCCGGCCGCGAGGCGCTGTTGCCCGAGGCCCGAAAACTGGCCGACGCCGTCAACGCGGCGATCCGCGCCGAGAACGAGGACGCCGAGCGAATCGACTCGCTGATCCGGCAGCTCCAAGACCCGTCGTCGGAGAAGCGTTTGCGGGCGGTCGTCGGCTTGCAGGAGGCGCGGGACGCGGCCATCGTCCCGTTGATTGCGGTGTTGGCCGACAGGGACCGCGCCGCCGAGTACGCCAACGTGCGGGCGGCGCTGGTCGAAATGGGACGCTCGGTCATCGGACCACTGACGGCCATCGTCGGCCGGGCCGACCCGAAACTCAACGTCCAAGCGATCGAGACGCTCGGCGCGATGAACGACCGGAAGGCGGTGCTTTGCCTGCTCGCGCCGTGTCTTTCGGACGACAGCGACGAGAATGTCCGAGCCGCGGCCGCCAAGGCGTTGAGGCGGTTGGTCGGCGGCGTGCCCACCCGGGCCGAGGCGATCGAAATGTTGACCGACGCCGCCCGAGCGTATTTCGATCGCAAACGGCCGGTCGAGGGCGTTGACGATGGAAAAGTGAAAGTCTGGCGATGGGACGAGTCGAAGCGACGGTGCGTGCGCGGAAGCGTCTCGTCGGCCGACGCCGCTCGGGCGCTGGCGGCCCGCCTGGCTCGCGACGCCTACTCGCTTGCCCCTCACGACCACCAACTCCGCCTGCTGCACTTGACGGCGATGCTCGAAGCGGCCGTTTACGAGAACGGATTGGACCGGCCGTTGGACGAAAAAACCCCCGCTGTCGTCGAGGCTGAGCGGTTCGGCGTCGAACCGCTCGAGAAAGTGCTGGAATACGCGATGGCGCACGGGCACACGGCGGCTGGGGCGGCCGCGGCGCGGTTGCTGGGGCGGATCGGCACGGCCGACGAATTGCTTAGTCGGGCCGCCGTGCCGGCGGCCGCTAAACGGACGGGGCCGACGCCGTTGGCGGCTGCGTTGCGAAGCCCCGACCGTCGGCTGCGATTGGCGGCCGCCGCGGCGATCGTTCGATTGCAGCCGGTCCGGCAGTTCGCCGGATCGAGCCGCGTGCCCGAGGCGTTGGCGTTTCTGGCGTCCAGCCGTGGCGTGCGGAGCGCGCTGGTGGCGAGTCCCAAGTTGGAGGAGGCCCGCGATCTGGCCGGCCGGCTCGCGACGGCCGGTTACCGGGCCGATGCCGTGCTGGTCGGGCGGGAGCTGCTGCTCCGGGCGGGACAATCACCCGACTGTGAATTGGTGCTGATCGACGTGACGATCGACCGACCGACGGCCGACATGCTCGTGCAGCAATTGCGGCACGACCCGCGCACGGCGTCGTTGCGGATTGGGGTGATCGCCCCCGCCGGTCGCTATGAGCAAGCCGAGCGCATCGCCGGTGACGACCCGTTGGCCAAGGCATTTGCCCGGCCCCGCGACGATCAGGCGTTCAACTGGCAACTCGAGCAGTTGGCGGCGTTGGATGCGCAGGATTTCGTCGGCTTCGAGGCGCGGCAGCGACAGGCGGCTGAGGCCCTCGATCTGTTGGCCGCGCTGGCCCGAACGTCGGGGAAACTCTACGACCTGCGGCGGGCGGAAGACGCCGTAATCGCCGCGCTGGCGAATCCGAATCCGACCATCGCCGCCAGAGCGACCGCCGTGTTGGCCGAAGCGAACTCCGCCGCCGCGCAACGGGCGTTGGTCGAGTTGGCCGGCCGTTTCGCCCGGCCGCTGACGCTCAGACAGGCCGCGGCCAAGGCTTTCCGCCAGAACATCGAAAAGCACGGTTTGCGGTTGACCACCAAGGAAATCCAACACCAGTACGACATTTACAACCAGAACGAGAAGCGTGACGTTCCCGCGCAACAAGTGTTGAGCTTCATCCTCGACTGTATCGAAGCGTCGTCCCCGGCGCCGCTTCAAAAGGATCGATAGCATACGCGATTGCGAAATTGCGAAACCGCAAGCGGCAAATCCCGGATCAACAAACTCCAATCCCTAATCCCTTTCTTTCATGTCTCGTTTGCCGTCGAGCATTGATTCCGAACAGACCGGGCCGCCGATCCCGGGGCTGATCGGCGCGGGGCCGGCGATGGAGGCCGTGTACCGGATCACGCGCCGCGTTGCCCGATCGAACGCCTCGGTCTTGTTGCTGGGCGAGACGGGGACCGGCAAGGAGTTGATTGCCAAGGCGATTCACCGGCTCAGTCCGCGCGGCAGCGGCCCGTTCGTCCGCGTCAATTGCGGCGCACTGGCCGAAAACCTGCTGGAAAGCGAACTGTTCGGACACGTCCGCGGGGCATTCACCGGCGCGGTCGTCAACCGCACCGGACGGTTCGAGGCCGCGCATACCGGAACCATCTTCCTCGACGAAATCAACTCGACAAGCCCAAAACTGCAAGTCAAACTGCTCCGCGTGCTGCAAGAGCGCGAGTTCGAGCGGGTGGGCGACACGCAGACCATCCGCGTCGATACCCGCGCGATCGCCGCCAGCAACTGCGACCTGTTGAAGGAGATCGAGGCCGGACGATTCCGCGAGGATCTCTATTATCGCCTGAACGTAGTGACGGTCCATCTGCCCCCGCTTGTCGATCGCCGCGAGGACATTCCCACACTGGTCGACCACTTCCTGAAAATCTACGCGGCGGAAAACTTCCGCGACGTGCCGCGCGTCGATCCGCGGGCGCTGCGGGCGCTGCAGGATTATTCCTGGCCGGGCAACGTCCGCGAGTTGCAGAATTACATCGAGCGGGCGGTGGTGTTAGCGACCGGCGACGAGTTGACCGTCGATCTGCTGCCCGAGGCAGTCACCGACGGCAAGCCTCGCCGGATCGGCCGCGCATCGGACCCCGCGACGCTGGCCGCCGAACTGGTACGCCGGGGGATCGAGACCGCCGGACCGGATGCCGACAACCTGCACGCGGCCGTTGTCGATCGCGTCGAGCGGGAGTTGATTGCCCAGATGATGGCCGCCTGCGACGGCGTCCGCGTCAAGGCCGCCGACCGGCTGGGCATCAACCGCAATACGCTGCATAAGAAACTCAAGGATTATGGGCTGGACAAGTGAACGGTGCGCCATGAAACAGGAAGAAGCGATTCGGATACTAACGGCCCGCACGGACGATATCCGCCGGCAATTCGGCGTGGAATCGTTGTTGATTTTCGGCTCGGTGGCCCGCGACGAGGCTACCGAGACGAGCGACGTTGACGTGTTGGTTGAGTTCAATCGTCCGACGGGCTATTTTGGTTTAATCGCACTTCAAGAGCGATTGGAAGACTTACTCGGATGCAAAGTCGACGTCGGCACTTCCCGCAGCCTCAAACCGCGCCTGCGTGCAAGAGTCCTTCAGGAGAGCATACATGTCATCTAGGTCGTGGAAAGATCGCATCGAGGATATCCTCGACGCGATTGCCGAGATACAGTTGTTTACCGAGTCCACCGACTTCGAGCGGTTCAGCGAGGACCAAAAGACAATTAAGGCGGTGGCCTTGAACTTCATCGTGATCGGCGAGGCGGCGGCGCACGTTCCCGACGAGATAGCACGGGCCCATCCGCGGATTGCCTGGAAATTGATGCGTGGAATCCGCAATCGCTTGGTCCACGACTATTTCTCCCTGGACACCCGGATCGTTTGGGACACGCTCCAGAACGATCTGCCGCCGCTGGTTGAACCGCTGCGAAGATTATTGGATAGTCCTTGACGCCCATCGATTGGAATGTGGTGGATACGATGCTCTCAGGTGTCGGCATCATCTGTTTCGCCGCCAGCTACGCCGTGGCGTGGACGCTGGAGTTGTCGCGGCTGATGTTTCGCAGCCGGGTCCGCGGACTGGCGATGATCAGCTTCGCCGGGGCGGGACTGGTGGCGCACACCGCCTTCCTCTATTATCTCGCCGTGCGAGAGGCCGGCGCTCCGCTGTCAAGCGAGCGGGACTGGTATCTGATGGCGGCCTGGGCGCTGGTCACAATCTACCTGTACCTTGCCGTGTCGCGCCCGAAAACACCGTTCGGCCTGTTCCTGCTGCCGCTGGCCTTGGCGCTGATCGGCACGGCAACCTTCCTGGCCAAATCGCAACCGATCGATCGCGAGTCGGCCTCAAGGGTTTGGGGAACGATGCACGGAATGGCGATCGTGCTGGCGACCGTCGCCGTATTGGTTGGATTCGTCGCCGGAATGATGTACCTCGGCAAGGCGTGGCGGCTGAAACACAAACGGCTCCCCACCGGCGGCCTGAGCCTGCCAAGCCTCGAATGGCTCCAGTGGACCAACGGCCGGGCAATCGTCGTCGCCGTAGTGATGTTGGGCATCGGAATCCTCTCGGGCATGGTGCTTAATCGGATCAACATCCGCGACCCAAGCGCTCGGCTCGACTGGAGTGATCCGGTTGTGATCAGCACTTGGCTGATGTTCTTTTGGTTGCTGGCGGCAGTGGTGTTTGTGGCGGCGCATCGCCCGGCGCGTCAGGGCCGCAAGGTGGCATATCTCACCATCGCCGGTTTTGTGTTCTTGGCGATTGTGTTGGCCGTCGGGCTGTTGATGGAAACGAAGCATTGGGGGAGGAGGGGGAATGATGAATGTAGAATGATGAATGATGAATCACGGATGCCAACCTCGCTCATTCATCATTCATCATTCTGCATTCATCATTTCCCGGGAGGCCCGCCATGCTAGTGCAGGTCGTCGGTTGCAGTCATCACGGCACGTCGATCGAGTTGCGGGAGCGGCTGGCCTTCTCGCCCGAGCAGACGCGCGAGGCGCTGGACCACTGGCGGCGGGTGTTCCCCGGCGTGGAGGCCGTGCTGCTGTCGACCTGCAATCGGGTGGAACTCTACGCCGCCACCGAGAGCCGGCCCGAGCCGTCGCTCGATCAGGTCGCCACCTTCCTGGCACGCTTCCACGGCCTCGAACCGGCCGAAGTGGTCGAACATCTCTATCGACACACCGACGAAGCGGCGGTGCGGCACCTGTTCACCGTGGCCGCCAGCCTCGACAGCATGGTTCTCGGCGAATCGCAGATTCTCGCGCAGGTAAAAGACGCCTATCAGACCGCCACCGAACAGGACAACACCGGACCGTTGTTGCACGCGGCGTTTCAGTCGGCTTTGCGGGCGGCGAAGCGCGTGGCCCAGGAAACGACCATTTGCCGGCGGCACGTGAGCGTACCCAGCGTGGCGGTGGCCGATTTTGCCCGCGCGGTTTTTGAACGCTTCGACGACAAGCAATCGCTGGTGATCGGCGCCGGAGAAATGGCCGAGGAAACGCTCCGCTACCTGCGCGACGAAGGGGTCCGGCAGGTGACAGTCGTCAACCGGAGCTTTCCCCGGGCGGTCGAACTGGCCGAGCGCTGGGGCGGACAAGCCCTTCCCTGGGAAGAACTCCCGCAAGCGATAGCCGACGCCGATCTGGTCGTCAGCGCTACCGGCGCCGACGAGCCGGTGATCTCCGACGAGCGGTTCGCGGGAATCGAGACCCGTCGGCCGCTGGTGATCCTCGATCTGGCCGTTCCGCGCGACTTCGACCCGGCCATCGGCCGCCGCGCGGACGTGTATCTCTACTCGATCGACGACCTGCAAGCGGTTTGCCTGGAAAACCGGCGGCGGCGCGACAAGGAGTTGCCGGCTGCCACGCGCATTATCGAGCAAGAGACCGCCCGCTTCATGGCCGAGATGTATCACCGCGCGATCGGGCCGGTAATCGAACGGCTCCGGCTTGGTTGGCAGAAGCCGAAGGAGGATGAGTTGGAGCGGTTGTTGAGCCGATTGCCGGAGTTGGACGATCGCGCCCGGGAGGAGGTGCGTCGTTCGTTCGACCGGCTGGTGAACAAACTGTTGCATCCACCGTTGGAATCGCTCCGCGACGAATCGCGCGCGGGTGTGCCGCGCGGGTTGCTGGACGCCCTGGCAAGGCTTTTCCAATTGAAGGATTAGCAGTCCGTTGAAAAAGGGTGCCACTGCTGGCTTGTCCAGCAGTGTAGGGAGAAACACCCTGAAAAACACTGCTGGACAAGCCAGCAGTGGCACCCAAACTCCCAAAGCCGACTTTTTCAACGGGCTGTTGGGAACACACGCCCCGGAACGCTCTCTTTGGACAGTCTGGCCGGCGGGTGCAGGAACGCACTTTTTTAGCTGGCGTTGGCGACTGCGGGGGAACGGTGGCGGGCGTTGGGGCGAAATGGGTTGCCGGGGCGGGTTTTTAAGTGCCGTTGTAGACGGGCGTCGTCGCATAATGCCGCCGCCCG
>JAUWNG010000080.1 GCA_030612765.1 Planctomycetota bacterium | reverse complement strand
TTGGAAAATCGCTTGACCGCCGCGAAAATGGGACTGTCCCCCTTGCGCCGCGGGAAGGGGACAGGTCCATGTTTTCGGCCAACCGTTTGCCCGCAAAATGCGTTTTTCGGCCGAAAAATGGACCAGTCCCCAGCCAACCCGCGGACGGTTACTTTCGCACAATATCGACGATTTCGATCCGCAGCCCGCCGATGAGTTTTACCACCGGCAGCAGTGCGTTATAGACCGTCGCCGCTTTGAGATTACTCGCGGCGATCTTCAAGTGCGCGGCGCCGATGCCGCCGAGGGCGAGTGTGCCGTCGATCGGTATCCAGCGGTCCTTCACGTACACCTCGGTCCAGGCATGGAAGCCGAACGCCCGCCGGCCCTCGATGTATACCAATCCGATCGCCATGCGGGCGGGGATGCCGCGGGCACGGGCCAACGCGGCCAGATAGACCGCGTGCTCCGTGCAATCCCCTTCGCGCGAACGGGCCACTTCGGCCGCCGTGGCGAACGCCTGCGTGAAGTTCTTGTTCTTCACCTCGCGGTTGACGAACCGCTCCAGGGCCACCGCCACGCGCCAGGGGTCCGCTTCGTCGCCGGCGGCCTTTTTCGCGTTGGAGCGGATCAATGGATCGTCGCTCTGAATAAAATTGTTCGGCCGGAGATCATCGTCGGTGGGCTTTTCGGCCGGTGCGTCGGGGTTTCCTCCGGCCTGCCCCGGCCGGATTGCATGGACCGTGATTTCGGCCGTGTGCGGGTCGATCGACTTGACGCTCTGCGTCGGTCCGGCGATGAAAATGGTTGCCGGATCGCCCCGCTTCAAGTGGACCCGGTAGCGGACCCGTTTCGTCCGGTGCGGATCAGACAGCGGCCGATCGACTTCGACCATCATGCTGGGCAAGAGGTCCAGTTCCGCGGCGTCGGTTTTTTTTAGTGCTTCGGCCTTCGAGACGCGAAAGGTTTCCAGCCCCAGCGGTTCGATGCAGGTCTTCAGTGTCTCGCCGTTGCGATCGCACCAGAGCGTCCCCTTGATCTCCTGGCCGTCGGGCAGCCGGGTGAGCGTTTCGATGCGAAGCAGTTTGCGGGCGCCGTCGAGCAGTTTTACGGACTCGAAGTCCTTGGCGGTCAGTTCCACGTCGGCTACTTGATTGAAGCCGATTACGATGGTCTTGAAATCGCGTCGTTGGCCGGGTTTCATCGGCCGGCGCAACAGTGTCTGCTCGGTGGCGAACGGCCCGAAATAATCGGACGACCAGGGGATAGCGATTCGCGTCGGCTCTTTACCGCCCGGCCCGAGCATCTCGATGTCCAATTTATCGCCGCTGACCCGCCCGGTGGAACGGATGGCGCCGGGGCCCATTTGCACCTCGCTCCGGAAGCCGATCAATTCGCCCCGGGGCGTTTCGACGCTCGCGGCGGAGATCACCTGCTCGCTGACGTCGGTGCCTCGGCGGAGCGTCAAGCGGCTGACGTTTTCGGTGCGGACGACCTCGCGGCCGGACTCGACGGCGCGGCGGACCGTAGTGTGGCCGTATCCCACCCGCTTGCCTTGCAGGACGTAAACGTCCCACGATTCTCGCGCCTCGATCGAGCGGAGGTTTGCATCAGTGTCGGCCGATTTTGCGTCCGGTCTTTGTTCCGCCTGAAATTGTGGGGAATTGTTTGTGCAGCCGGCCAGGATCAACAGCCCGGCGGCGAGTCGGCAGATCGCGGCGATTTTTCGGTTCATGGAACCCTTTTCCTTTGCGTATGTTGCGTTCGATCCAAGAAGTTTACCGGACGGGTGGTTTCACGGCTACATGGCGGCAAACTCTTCTCCAACCGGCGCAGCGCACAGGCGGCGGCGGAAGTTTTCCGGGCAAGCCGGCGGCAACGGCCCCCGAGGCGGTTTTCCGGTGCTAGACTAACATAAATCCCTTTGGATAAGGGCGTTGGGCATTGGCCCGCGCCGCATTTGGTTTGCCGGATATGGGGCGAGTGAGGGTTGTTTCGCTTTTACCGAGGACGGGAAAGAAGAGGGGGATGTATCTGCCAGGAGACAACGGCGCGTTTGCCGCCAAGCGTAACCTAAGGTTTGATAGCAAGCCCCCAGCTTCGGATCGATATCCCCCGCCCCCCAATTGTTGTTTGCCACGAGATTGAGAGCATCGATGGGTTTTCTCCAACGATTTTTTAAGAATGTATTCCGTGAAGGCGAGATGCCGACCGGCGCCAGCAGCTTCCAGCAACTTAGCGAAGCCGAGTTGGAGTCGCATCTCGAAGTGTCGCGCTATGGCAACTTCACGCTGGCCGACGCCATTCGCCCGTCATACGACCTTCAAGTCGTTCCCAGCCAAGGCTATCGGCACGACTACTTCCGCGACGAGGAGAACCACAACAGCGTGCCGGTGCTGATGGCCTCCGTTTCCCGCGAGCATCTCTTCGAGACGTTCATGGAGTTGCTCGACCCGCTGGGCTTTACCGTCGACGTGGTTTTGGAGACCAGCCATAAACAGCGCCACAGGGGACACGCCGATCTGTACCGAGAACACATCGACTTGCCCGTGCTGAAAAGCGTCCTCTGGGAATACGAGGAACTGCTGATGAACGACGGCTGCACCGGTCTGGCGGTTCTCAATCCGGGCGTGCCGCAGGAAATCCAGTTCGACGAACACAAACTGCTGATCGTCTACGGCGAACAGTTGCGGGAGTTCGAGGACATCCTTCGGCAGCGCAACGTGGGCTGCAACGATCAGATTCGCTTCATCACCGAGGCGGAACACGTCCATTCCTCCAGCGACTTGTTCGCCCAACAGTTCGACGAACTGAAAACTCGTCTCGGGATGGACGGCGACTTCGCCGGTGGGCAAGAGACCGACGATTGGGGCTTGGAGATTAGAGGTTAGGGATTAGGGTTCGCCGTTCAGCCGCCCGTTGAAAAAGGGTGCCACTGCTGGCTTGCCCAGCAGTGCGGGGAGAAACACCCGGGGAAACACTGCTGGACAAGCCAGCAGTGGCACCCAAACTCCCGAAATCCGACTTTTTCAACAGGCTGTTGGCCGGCATGTTGCACGCCGCGTCGGCTGCGATAATTCCACATTCCACACGGCGGACAAGTCCCCCGGCCGCACGTCAGCCGGCGGCATTCGTTTCACGCAATCGCGCCGGCACCCCTTGCCGCCTGATGGGTTCTCGAGTACCTTGGGCGGCGTTGCGGTGGTTTTTTTCCAGTCGATCATTGCGAAACCGCAAACGGCTTTTGGAGGAAATCGCGGCATCATAATTTGATTTTCTCGATTCCCAATACCTAATCCCCAATCTCTAATCCCTTTGCCCCCATGCTCCTGACGCTGATCGGCTACCGTGCAACGGGGAAAACCACGCTCGCCAGACTCGTGGCCGAGCGGCTGGGGTGGCAGTGGGCGGACTCCGACGACGAAATCGAGCGCCGTGCGGGTAAGTCGATCGCAAGGATTTTTGCCGAAGACGGGGAGCCGGCATTCCGTGAACTCGAGGCCCACGCGATAGCCGATCTCTGCCGCCGGGACCGCTTGGTTCTGGCGACCGGCGGAGGGGCGCCCCTGCGGCCGGAGAGCCGCCGGGCAATGCGCGAGGCGGGTAAGGTGGTCTGGCTTCGGGCGGAGCCGCTCACGATCTTGGCCAGGATGGAGGACGACGATCGCTCCGCCGACCGCCGTCCACCACTTTCCGAAGAAGGCCCACTGAGGGAAACCATCCAAATACTTAAAGCTAGAACGCCGATATATGAAGAATTGGCGGACATTATAATTGACACCGACGCCGGGAAGCCGGACGAGTTGGCCGAGGAAATCATTGCAAATTGCAAATTGAAAATTAAAATCTGAAATTCGCCCTGGTTCCCACGCAGAGCATGGGAACCAGAATAATTGAAAATAGTTCCATGAACCTGATCCTGTCAGCGCCGTTGGAAGTCCGTCTGATCGTGCTGTTCGTGCTCGGCGCGTGCGTCGGCGGGGCGGTGAATTGGGCGATCTATAGCCTGGCGTGGTATCCGCGGCCGATCAGCCCCTGGTCGCGCCCCGATCCGGCAGCGCCGCCGCGTCGTTTCTTCGACCGGCTGCCCGTGGTCGGCTGGCTCGGCCTGCGGCGCGAGTCGTTCCTGCACGGCGCGGGATTCTGGGTGCGGCCGATGTTGGTGGAGGTGTTCGTCGGCTTGGGGCTTGCCTGGCTCTATTGGTGGGAAGTCGAAGCGATGGGGCTATTGCCCGCGAACATCGTCCAGTGGTTGCCTCTGGATGCGCCGCGAATCTTGCATCTGCAATTCGCGGCTCATAGCGTGCTGATCGCCTTGATGCTGGCCGGATCGATGATTGACGTGGACGAAAAGATCATCCCCGACGAAATCACTGTCTCGGGCACTCTGGTGGGGCTGCTGTTGGCGGCCGCGTTGCCGTGGTCGCTGTTGCCGGTCATGGCGTTTGAGAGAATCCCGCCCGCGCTCGACTTCTTGCACGTCACTTCGCCCAACGATTGGCCCGCCCGGCTCGGCGGCGCCCCCTGGATCGGTCCGCTTGCCGTGGGGCTTGGCTGTTGGTGGTTGTGGTGCGCCGCGCTGCTGCCGCGGACGTGGTACCCGCGCCACGGCCTGTTGCGGGCCGCGCGGCTCTGCTGCGCCAGAATGGTCCGCGAGCGAACCACCTACCGCATCCTGCGAATGGCCGTCTTCGGTTCGGCGGTCGTCGTCCTGGTATGGTTCCGCGGCGGCTCGGGCTGGGAGGGGCTGCTCGGCGCGCTGGTCGGCATGGCCGCCGGCGGAGGGCTGATCTGGCTGGTGCGGGTAATCGGCTCCGCCACGCTCGGACGCGAGGCGATGGGCTTCGGCGACGTGACGCTGATGGCCATGATCGGCGCGTTCCTCGGCTGGCAGCCTTGCATGGTGATCTTCTTCCTCGCCCCCCTGGCCGGTTTGGTCGTCGGCCTGTTGCGCCTGATCGTGTTGCGCGACAAGGAAATCCCTTACGGCCCGTTCCTTTGTCTGGCGACGCTGTTTACGATCGTCTTTTGGAACGGCGTCTGGGACTACACGCAAGACGTGTTCGGCATGGGCTGGCTGGTCCCGGCGGCGATGCTCGTCTGTTTGATGCTGATGGCGGCGATGCTCGGCGCGTGGCGGCTGATTCTCGGCCTCTTTCGGTAAGAATCAATAGCCGGCAGCTAACATCCGCCGGGAGTTGTCGAAGAGAGCAGCCACCGCGGCGCCGTCGGATAGTTGCCGTAGAACCGCTTGATGTAATGCCGGTGGAACCGCGACCGGCAGTGCGGCGTCCAGCCCCAACGGCTCAACTGCCTCGAGGTGATCCGCCCGTTCGATACGTCGCACAGCAAGGCGTCGCTTTCGGTCAGCCGGGCGATCTCGTCCAACACGGCCAGCGCCCGGTTGATGGTGCCCAGACTGGTCTCGCGGGCCGATTCGGCGTATTTCAGCACGAGAAAGTTGGGGAAACGCCGGGGACGATTGAAGTAGAGCCGAATGCGGTCGCCTGGAAGTCGCCGATGCCTCGTTCCCCCAAAAAGAAGGATGCCCGGCAACGAGACGATCTTCGGGAAGGGCCGAAACAACACGCGGTGGAACCGGCCGTCGGCGACCTCGATCACGCCATAATGCCGGCGGCGGAGCGTTTCGGCGTCCTCGGCCAGGTCGGTAATGGTCTCGAACAGCGGCATGGCGTTCTCCAGACAACTATAGCACCGTAGGGTACGTCCGCGACGTACCTAGTATGAGAAAAGCCACACATTCATGTTTATGATGCGTCGAGGACGCATCCTACTGCTACTGCTTGTTCCCACACGGAGCATGGGCAAGGTGTCCTCACGCTCGAATTGCCCTTGCTCCCCCCTGGATGTCTTGCTACCATCCCGCCCGCTTATCGCGTCGGATTTCGCGCTGAATTAGCTCTTCGGATGGGGGCGACCAGGAGGATGCCATGTCCCGGTTGGCTCGGGCGCCGTGGTTGTTGATGTGTCTGTTGTTGATCGTTGCCGGCTGCGCTGACAATGCGATGGTGCTGAAAGGAAGGCTCGGCCAAGCCGAGCAACAGCAAACGGCGATGAGCCGCCAGTATCAGCAGATCCAGGATCGGGCCATCGCCTTGGACCGCGACAACCAGGAGTTGGGTACGCTCTTGGCCCAATCCCGGCAGCAATCGAAAGTTTTCGAGGACCAACTGGCGGCGCTGCGCGACCAGTTGCGCACGGTCGTTTCGCAACTGGCCCAAAGCCGCGTGGAAAAAGAGTCGAGCGACAAGCGGGTGCAAACGCTGACCGCCTCCATGCGGCGTCAGGGAGGAGTGACGATAAAGGCCAACAACAGCTTTCTGCAAACCCTGCCGGCGGTCAACATCGCCGGCGTCTTCGTCCGCCGCGACGGCGACGTGATCCGCGTCGAGTTGCCCGGCAGCAGCTTGTTCGTCTCGGGCAGCGCGCGGCTTCGCCACGGAGCGGCCAATCTGATCTGCGACGCGGCCGCGGAAATCGCCCGGACATACCCCGACCAGATCATCGGCGTCGAGGGCCACACCGACAACGATCCGATCGCCGGCAGCCAGTGGCGGAACAACCACGCGTTGTCGGTCTCCCGCGCGATGACCGTCTACGACGTGCTGGTCGCCCGCACGCGCTTGCAGGGGAGCCAGTTGTTCGTCGTCGGCCACGGCTCGAACCACCCCATCGTCTCGAACGCCACGCCGGAAGGGAAGCAGCGCAACCGGCGGGTCGAACTGGTGATCTATCCCGAGCGGAAAAACTAATCCGCGTTTCTCGGAAGCACGTAGGGTAGGACAAGCGCAGCGCAGTCTCACCATCTTTCTGAACGAGTCTTTTTCTACATTTCGGCAAGCAAGTCCGTTGTTCTTCGGATCGAGATGTCGGGAATACCGTCGAAGTCCCGGTCTTCGGTCCAAAGCGGACATTGCAGGCTGAGGGTCAATGCTAGAATCGGCACGTCTTTGGCGTCTCGACCACTAATCAAGCGGCCCGCCTCGGCAAGGCAAGAATTATACCGATCTGGTTGGCAAGCGATGATCGGCAGCAGTTGAAATTCCCGATACAAGTTGATTTCCGGCAACCGCAACCGCTGGGCCACAAGAGGCAAGCACTTTGCCACCTCAAACATTGTATGTTGAGTCAAAAAAACGAACTTGCCAGAGAAAAGCACTTCCCGCGCCGCCAAGCATGGCGGAGACCATCGGGTTCGCGTCAACCATCAGTGCTTCAACCAAAGGCTAGCCATTCAGTGAATGCCGCGTTGCCTCAAATTCTTTCAGCACGTCCGACTCCGTCAACCCTTGCTCCATCAAGGCTGATCGAGTCTGGTCGGAGAGTTTGAAGAACTCTTTTTTTCGCCCTTCGGAAGTCAGCTTTTCCCTGACGGCCATCACCACAAAATCATCCGGCGAAACGGCGTTTGGCAACGACTTCTCGACTTCCTGGAATAGTACGTCCGGGATATTTACTTGAGTCATAAGCGATCCTCCAACCACCACTACTATACACAATATCGGCACGCGATTCAAGTCCGACGCGGGCGTCAAATCGTCCACGAAAATTATTCCACCCCTTCGCCGCGGATGCGGAGTTTCGGGCTTTCCATGGCCACCGTGGTTCCCGCCGCCACGGAGTGCGTCAGCCAGACGCTCGAGCCGATCACCGAGCCGCGGCCGATCACCGTCTTGCCGCCGAGGATCGTGGCGTTGGCGTAGATCACCACGCGGTCCTCGATCGTCGGATGGCGTTTAGTTCCGCGGACGATGCGGCCCTCGGCGTCGGCGTCGAAACTGAGCGCGCCGAGAGTGACTCCCTGATAGAGCTTCACCCAGTCGCCGATCTCGGTCGTCTCGCCGATCACCACGCCGGTGCCGTGGTCGATGAAGAAATAGCGGCCGATCTTCGCGCCGGGATGGATGTCGATGCCGGTCCGCACGTGCGCCCATTCGGTCATCATCCGCGGCACCAACGGCACCTCCAACTCGTGCAATAGATGGGCCAGCCGGTAGACGGTGGTGGCCTCCAGACCGGGATAACAGAAAATCACTTCGTCCAGCGACTTGCAGGCCGGGTCGCCTTGATAGGCCGCCTCCACGTCCATGGCCAGTATCTTCCGCAAATTGGGTAATTTTTCGAGAAAGGCCACCGCCTTCTTTTGGGCAATGGACTCGAAGTCGGCGGCCAGGCGCTTTTCGCACGGACTCAGGCGAGTCGTTTCGTGGTGGATCGCCCGGCCGATCTGTGCGGTCAGCGTGTCGTGCAGCCGGTCGATCAAATCGCCCACGTGATAGGTGACGTTGCCCAGGTGCAGTCCGTCGCGGCGACGGTAGCCGGGATAGAGGATTTCCTTGAGGTCTTCGGCCGCCGCGATGATTGTTTCGTAGTTCGGCGGGGGACAGTGTCCCAGGTGGCTGATCCCGCCCACTTCCGCGTAGGTGTCGACGATCCGCTCGGTCAGCGTCGGCAGGTTTTCCTTGAGTCGAATGTCGGTGGCCATGATAATTGATCTCGTTTTTAGGTACGGGTAGCCGACGTTTCTTTCCCGATAGTCAATAAACGGGAAGAAAACGCATCGAGAAAACTGAAACCGACCGCGGGCGGAAATAGAGAGTAAGAATGGCTGTCCGGTCGATCAGACCGGACAGCTACACGTGCAGCGGCGGCGGATGTGAATTGACTGACGAAAGTTCATGGGCCGTAAACCGTTATCTACCTTACCCATATAATCATAGACGCGGCGGCGAGGAAAATCAAGCCGCTCGATACTCTTTTCGACCAATGGAAGGGCAAAAATTGAAGGGGATCGAACGGCAGACGTTATTTCCGCGGGCGACAATGCCATTCGTTCCCGACACCTTTCCCCCCCCGCTTCACAATGTTGCCTCTGGATAAAACCCAAGATTCTTGAACATCATGGCGGCCTTTTTCGCGTTTTCGAGCGCACGGACAACAGCGGGATCGTCCGGCTTGCCTTGGAAGTCGAGGAGAAAAGCAAAGGTGCCTGGATTTGTGCGTATGGGCCGCGATTCAATGCGCGTAAGATTGGCCTTGTTTTCAGCAAATATCCGTACTATGTCGGAAAGCGCGCCGGCACGATGTTGAGTCGAAAACGCTATCGTACACTTGTTTGCAGGACTTGTTCCCGTTCCCGGCTGCGTTGAAAGCAGCACGAATCGGGTGGCGTTTTCCGGATGATCCTCGATATTCTCCTTAATGATATCGAGTTCGTAAAACTCCGCCGCCAATTTACTTGCAATGACTCCGGCCGATCGCTGTCGTTCGTGCGCGAGCCAGCGGGCCGCACCCGCGGTGTTGTAAAAGGGGCGCGGTTCAAGTTTGTTGCGGGAAAGGAATGCGCGGCACTGGCTTAGGGCCTGTGGATGCGAATACACGGACCTGATCTCTTGATGGTTGGTTCCGGGAAGTGCAAGAAGATTGTGGTGGACCGGGATGACTGCTTCCGCGACGATCTTCAAGTCGGCTTCGACGAGCAAGTCATTGACTTCCGTGACTGATCCTTCAATTGAATTTTCCACCGGCACCACCCCGAATTCAAGGTCGTGGTTTGCCACACATGCGAACACGTCCCTGAATTCGAGGCAGGGAATCGGCGCCATTTCACTTCCAAACGCATGGATGGCGATTTCGCTCCACGCTCCGTGTTCACCTTGAAATCCGACGAGCTTCAAGTGCCTCGCCTGAAGTTTCTTGCTCTCCGCAAGAATCAATTTGTAGAGGTCGCTGAGAAAGGATTTGTCGAGGAGCGACGATGATTTGGCCGTCACGTTCTCGAAAACGCTTTCTTCCCGTGCTGGATCTCGAGCATCGCCCTTATGCTTTTCGGCCTGCAGCGAATATTCCATGCGCTGACGTAGGAGTATGGGCAGTTGCTGGTCGATGCGGTCGATGTTGCTCCTGATTTCTTTGAGATTCATAATTTTGTTCTCCTTGGCACGTCCTCGAGGGCGTTCACCGGATTCCCTTCATGAATTTCGCCAACGCGCGAACTTTCCGGACCAATCCCGAGAATTGCGACGGAGTGAGGGCTTGATCTTTGTCGCTCAGGGCCTCGGCGGGGTTTCTGTGGACTTCAATTATCAGACCATCCGATCCGGCGGCGACCGACGCAAGACTCATAGGCTCGATCAGGCCGACCTTGCCGGTGCCATGCGTGGGATCCGTGATGACCGGAAGGTGACTCATCTCCTTGACGGCGGGCACCGCGCTAAGATCCAAGGTATTCCGCGTATATGTCTCGAACGAGCGTATGCCGCGCTCGCAGAGAACGACGTTCGGATTCCCCTCGCTCATGATGTACTCGGCGCAATTCAACCATTCCTCCAGCGTGGAATACATGCCGCGTTTGAGAAGGACGGGTTTCCGCAGTTTTCCGATCTCTTTGAGCAAGGAATAATTTTGCATGTTCCTCGCGCCGATTTGGATCATGTCCGCAAACTCGGCGACCCACGAGACGTCGCGTGTGTCGAGAACTTCGGTTACGAAGGGGAGTCCCGTCGCCTCGCGCGCCTTTGCGAGTATCTTCAATCCCTGTAGGCCCAGCCCCTGGAACGCGTATGGCGAGGTGCGTGGTTTGAAGGCCCCGCCCCGCAACATGTCGGCGCCCGCGCTCTTGACGGCGATCGCCGTCTTGATCATCTGCTCCTCGCTTTCGACGCTGCACGGACCGCCGATAATCACGAATCCGGTTCCAAAGCGGACATTTCCGACCGGGATGATCGTCCGTTTGCGATTTTCGAGTGCAACGAGTTTAAGATTTGTCATTGCGAGCACTTTCCGCGAGTTTCGGGTGGAAAAGGTGTGGGAGGAAAAGCGAGGGAGAGACGGACTTGGGAACCGCTATCCCCCTTGCCTCTGCAATCCTAGACGCGGCGGCGAGGAAAGCAAAGGTGTTAGGAACCGTTGTTGATGCCAGCAGTCAAATGTGAACGCATATTCCGGCGGCTGTTAGCCGCCGGCTAATCGGGAGGAGTGATAATGCTCTTCCTGATCATCTCCGCCACCCATTGCTCCCGGCTCATCGGACACTGCCCAAGGAGCCGGGCCTGAGCGGGTGAAACATGTATCTGTCCGGGAACGTGATCGTGTCCCTGGTCTTTTTTGGATGAACGGCGGACGCCGAAATGAGCAATGCGACGCTCCTCGTGATACACCACGTACAGATCGTGCGGTCTATTCTTTTTCGCGTTGCAGACGGCCTGAAGTTTTCGGGCGATGTTTTCGGCGAGTTCCTTGGTGATGATCGTCGCCATTTCTCACGCCCGTCGCTTCATGAAGCCGCGAAGCACCGCAAGTTGCCGGACCAACGGCGGGCCAAGCTGAGCCTCTTCTTTCTCCAGTTCATCGAAGACGTCCGCGAGAAGCAGCCGGAGATTGGCCACCGCTTCCTCCCGCGTGTCGCCCGTCATGCCGATATTGGCATCGAAAAAGGTAGCCAGGAACCCGTCATCGGTCGGTTGGACGACGACGGGAATGTCGCGTAGAAGGTCGAACGGTTCGGGATCGAGCGTCGTAATGGGAACAACCAGGGACGGAGATTCCGACTCCACGACAATCTGGACTTGCTGGTGTTCTCCCAACTCCAGCCTTTCCAGCGGCTTCAGCACCCCGTCCTCGTAGACCGCTTGAATTACATGGCTCATCTACAGACTCCCACGATTCCCCTTTATCCCTCTATAATCGATGATAACAGGCACCTTCTCCGAGAGCAAGTCGCCCCCTCGCGAGCGCAGTCGCGGGGCGTTTCTTATTCGCACTACGCCACTCGTCCCTGAACACTGGCCGCTGAAGCGGCCAGCCCATGCCACTACTCCTCTTCCTCTTCCTTCATCTGCGCTTTGGCGATGATTTCCTGCTGGACGTTGCCGGGCACAATGTCGTAGTGGCTGTACTCGATCGAGTAGCTGCCGCGTCCGCCGGTGATGCTCGAGAGGCTGCGGGCGTAGGTGGTCACTTCGGCCAAGGGGACTTCGGCGATCACGGTTTGCAGGTCGCCGCCGGCCGAGTCCATGCTCAGCACGCGGCCACGCCGGCCGGACATGTCGCTGTTGATGTCGCCCACGTTTGCCGTCGGCACCGTGACCTCGATCCGCACGATCGGCTCCAGCATGGCCGGTTTGGCCTGCTGAAAGACGTTGCGGAAGGCCATCGACGCGGCGGTCTTGAACGCTTGCTCCGAACTGTCGACCGGATGGTGCTTGCCGAAATGGACCTCAACGCACACGTCCTGCACCTTGTAGCCGGCGATAACGCCGCGCTCGAGCCGGTCGCGGAAACCCTTTTCCACGGCCGGCATGAAGTTGCTGGGAATCGTCCCGCCGACGACCGAATCGACCCAGAGGAAGTTGTTTGCCTCGTCGTAGTGCGTATTCTTCATCGAAGGGAGCCGGGACTTGGTCGCCCACTCCTCGACGTTCACGTTCTTCGGCAAGGGGAACATGCGGATATGCACTTCGCCGAACTGGCCGCGGCCGCCGGTCTGCTTCTTGTGGCGATACATCCCATCGGCGTTGGCCTGGACCGTTTCGCGGTAGGGGATTTTCGGCTCACGGGTCTCGACCTCCACTTTGTCGCGACGCTTGAGCCGCTCGCGGATGATCTGCAAGTGCAGTTCGCTCATCCCGGTGACGACCATCTCCTTGGTCTGCACGTCCAACTCGCGGCGGAAGGTGGAGTCCTCCTCGCAAATCTTCTGCAGCGCGCCGGAGAGCTTTCCTTCGTCGCCGCGGCTTTTTGGGCTGACCGCCAGGCCGACCATCGGCGCGGGGAAGGGGATCGGCGGCATGCTGAGTTCGCCCAACGACGAGCCGGTATGCAGGTATTCCACCTTGGCCACCGCCACGATATCGCCGGGACCGGCCTCGTCGACCGGCTCGGTCTCCGCGGCCTGCATCTGCAACAGCGCGCCGATTTTGACCGGCTTCCGCACTCCGACCACCGATAGGGTCGAGTCCTTCTTCAGCGTACCGGAAAAGACGCGGATAAAATTGAGTTTCTGCACGAAGGGGTCGATGCGGGTCTTGAACACCTGGGCGACCAACGGCCCGGCCGGGTCGGCCTTCACCTCGACCTGCTCGCCGGCGGAGTTCTTTGCCGTCCGGGGGATCGTGCTGGGCGGCAACGCACAGAGCGAGAGGGCGTCGATCAGCTCGGGCAGGCCCGCCCCGGTCTTACCGGAAACGCACACCATCGGGATCAGCGTCCCCTGGGCGACGGCCTTGACGATCAGTTGGGCAATCTCCTCGTCCGTGGGCGGAGTCCCCTCGAAGTATCGCTCCATCACCGCCTCGTCCGCTTCGATGATCGACTCCAGCAGCGACTGGCTGATCTCGTTCGGATCGATCAGGGCGTCGGCCGTCTCGGCGGGCGGCTTTAGTATTAGCGTACCGGCCACTCCGTGGAAGTTTGCCCCATGCCCCAGCGGCACGTTCAGCAATACGCACGCCGGTCCGAACAGCTCCCGAATGCTGTCGATCAGCGCCGGGAAGTCGATGTTGTCGGCGTCCATTTTGTTCAGCACGATCATCTTTCCCAGGCCGGCCTTTTTGGCCTCGTTAAAGACTCGGCGGGTGTTCACTTCGATGCCCGCCTGGGCGCTGATGACGATCGCCGCGGTGTCGACGCCACGCATGGCCCCGATCGCCTGGCCGATGAAGTCGGGATAGCCCGGCGTGTCGATCATCTGGAATTGCTTGCCGTCGTGTTCGCAATGCACCACGCTGGATTCGATCGAGTATTTGTGCTGCTTCTCCTCCTCGTCGAAATCGCAGACGCTCGTTCCGTCGTCGACGCTGGCGTTGCGGTTGATCGCGCCGGTGCTGGTTAGGATCCGATCGACCAGCGTGGTCTTGCCGGCCGATCCGTGTCCGCAGAAGGCTACGTTTCTGATTTGATCGACTGAGTGTTTGGACATGGACATGAAAAGCTCCCTCGGCAGTGAATCGGCTGCGGTGTTGGAATTACAGTAGGACCGTTGCACCAACGGATGTTTATCTTACGTTTTCCACGCGGCCCCCTCTTGGGCGGTGTCGCCGGCCCGATTTCAACGCGATTGCCGGCTCTGCCGGTCGCCAGCCGCGACGGCGAAACACGCAATATGACACACAACCGGACCGCTTGCAAGCGGGCGGAACACCTCCATTGGGTGCCACTGCTGGCTTGTCCAGCAGTGTTTCCCCGGGTGTTTCTCCCCGCACTGCTGGGCAAGCCAGCAGTGGCACCCTTTTTCAACGAACTGCTACGCCGCCCATTCCACTACCTGCCGGGGTTGATGACCTCGATCACCCTCGCCGTCCCGGAGCGGAACATGGTGTTAAGCTCTTTCAATTGGAGATTGATCTGTTTTAGTTGTTTGACGATTTCATCGTCCCGCTGTTCGGCCGCGGCGTCCATCGGGGCCTCGGCGCTGGTCTTCTGATGGGTACCCAACAGGCAGCCAAACAACACTCCCGCGACGACGAGCATTGCCCAACCAAAGTGACGATTCATGGCGTTTCTCCTATTTTACTCACGCCGCCGTACCGGCGGCGGCTAAACCAATCCCGAACCCCGAATCCCAAGTCCCGAATCCCCTACTCCAACCCGTTGACCAGTATGTCGCTCAGCGCGGGCAGGTCGGCAATCCGTCCGGCCGAAAGGGTTTGCTCGTATTGCGCGAGCGCGTCGCGCAAACATTCGGTCACTTCCGGACAAAGCGAGGTCACGTCGTTCACCTCCCAGTGGTCGTCCGGTTTGGCGAACAGTTCCGGCGGGCTGCCGGTACGGAGAAACCAGGCGGGCGTGCGGATCGCCCGACCGCCGTCTCGGCCCGCAATGCAAAGCCGATCTCGAAGCGGTCCGTTCTCCCGACGCACCAACCGCAAGATGCTTTCCGCCGAGGGCGAATCGGGTACGCCGTCCACCTCGCACCAGTCCAACAGGGTCGCCCAGAGGTCGGCCGGCTCGACCAGCGCCTGGCTCCGCGCGGCGGCCCCGGCCGCGTCGGGGAACCGAACCATCCAAGGCACGTGGACCAACTCGCCGAACAGCGCGTCGTCGCACGGCCCCACCCGTCGGTGTTCTCCCAAGGGAAACCCCCGCGAGGAAGTCACCGTCAGCAGGGTCTCGCCGGCGGCGGGCAGGCCGTCGAACATATCCAGAAACGCGCCCAGGCAGGCGTCCAGCAGCGACACCTGCCCGGCATACGACTGCGAGATGCCGAGCAGTTCGTCGGGGTCGCAGTCGGGCGGCAGCATCCGCTCGGGCACTTCGGCCCCCTCGGGCGGCGGCGGATCGCCCGGCTCTCTGTATGCCTGGCGAAACTCCAGCGGCGCGTCCCACGTCGTCCCCAAGCCGCCCAAGTGACACCACAACATGAACGGACCGCGGACCGAAGAGAGCCGGTCGATCGCCCGCTCGAAACAGCGGCTGAAGTGCGTCTGGTCGATCCGCCGCGCAGTTTCCGGCTGCCACGGCGGGTCGATCTCGATCAGATCGTCGAAATCTTCCGCCCCCGGATGCCGGGCCAACAGCGGCTCGTCGCTCAACAACTCCGTGGTCGCACCCGCCTCGCGGAACAACGCCGCCAGCGACGGCCGCGTCTCAGGCGGCGGCGCGGGGCAGAGCGCGTGCCAACCCTGCCAGTACGAACGGTACAATCGCTCCAAGTCGGGCGAGTCGATCAGGGCGTGTTCGAGCAGGAACGACTGACTTGCAAGCCGGTCCAGGTTGGGCGTTTCGATCCACGTGTTGCCGTACGCCCCCACGTAGCCCGCCTGCAAACGGTCGATAACAAGGCAAACGACGTTCATGCGGCCATTGTAGTGGACGGTCTGGGTATGCGGAAGAGTGACTTAGAGTAGTGATAGAATAGCCAGCGGCTATCAGTTGCCGGAAGTAATCGCGTTTGAACAATGGAAGCACTAGCCGTCATTGCCGCCGCCGTGGCGCTGATCTGGGGGGCCGTCGTCTTCCTGCGCGGCGGACCGATCGGCGGATGTCTGGCCGTGCTGCTGGCCGGGGTGTGTTTCAGCGTACCGTTCTATAAAATCGAACTAGGGCCGCTGCCGCTGACGGCCGACCGGCTGCTGTTGGTGCTGCTGGTCGTGCAATACGTCTACTGGCGACATTGGGGGCTGGCCGATCCGAAACCGCTGGGTAAACCGGAAATCCTGCTGCTGGCGTTCCTTGCCGTGTTGGTCGTCAGCACCTTCACGCACGATTGGCGGGGGGAGGAGTTCAACTTCCAGCCGGTATCCTGGTTGATACTTGCATATTTGATGCCGGCGACGATGTATTGGATCGCCCGGCAAGCAAAATACTCCGAGCAGACAATTCTCGTACTCTTCGGCGGATTGGCCCTGTTGGGCGTCTATCTGGCCGTCACCACGTTGGCCGAGTATTTTCGGGTGTGGTGGTTGGTGTTCCCGAGGTATATCGTCTCGTCGATGATGGAGGAAGGGGCGGAGTTCGTCGGTCGAGGGCGGGGACCGCTGCTGAACCCGATCGCCAACGGAATCCTGCTGACCGTCGGTCTCGGCGGCGTACTGACGTGGTGGCCGCGGTTGAGGCGTGCGGGCCAATTGACGCTGCTGGCCGTCGCGGCGCTGATGCTGACGGCGCTGTTTTACACCCTGACCCGCAGCGTGTGGATGGGTGGACTGTTTGCGCTGGCGCTGGCCGTAGGGTTGGCGCTGCCGTGGAACTGGCGGGTGCCGCTATTGGTATTCGGGCTGCTGGCCGGGGTGCTGCTGGCCGTCACGCAATGGGACAACCTCTTGGCGTTCAAGCGCGACAAGGCCCTGGCCGCAGAAAAGACCGCCGAGTCGGTCGAGCTGCGCCCGATCTTGGCGACCATCGCCTGGAAGATGTTTTTAGACCGGCCGCTGCTTGGATGTGGCTACGCTCAATATGGGACCGAACACGAGAACTACGTCTCCGACCGTTCGACCCGGCTGGTGTTGGAGCGGGGCCGCGGATACATCCCTCACAACGCGGCCCTGTCGCTGTTGACCGAAACCGGCTTGGTCGGGCTAGGGCTGTTCGCGGCGATGTTTGTCTTCTGGGGGCGCGACGCCTGGCGTCTGTGGCGCGACGCCGGACTGCCGCTTTGGGCCAGACAGCAGGGCCTACTGATGTTGATCGTCCTGGGTGCTTATCTGATCAACGGCATGTTTCACGAGGTCTCGGTGGTGCCGATGGCGAACATGACGCTCTTCTTCCTGGCCGGAGCGACCGCCGGACTGCGGCCGATGTTGCATTTCCCACTGCAACTCTCAGTTCCGTAGGTTATGCTCGGCATAACGCGGCGCAGCCGCAACCAACGAATTCGGTTTCATATCGTTTAACCCGGAGCCAACGGCGACGGCGCGTCGGCCGCTACAAAACCGTGACAATCCAAAAACAATCCAAAAACGAGAATACCTCCGCCGTCGCCGTTGGCTCCGGGTTAAACGAGTGCGGCATTTTTTATCGTGGCTGGATGCAACGATCAGTTGGCCAGCGTTTGCAGGGCACACTTGACGGTAAAGTGACCACCCGTGCCGCGAACACCGATGCGGGGTTTCGTTGAACTGTCCCCCTGGCGTTGCGGGAAGGGCCAAAGCGGCCCGAGATGATGGATTTCGCAACTGCGCGAGCGGTGGTTGCCGACGTAACGGCGGGGGTCAAACGTCCAAGTCGTCTCGTTCGACTCCGGATCGGTCAGCGAGAATCACATATGGCACCTATATCCTTGCCCAGAATACCAATATCGGTTTGTGTCCCCCGATTGTGAACCCGGATATCTCCGTCGGCTCCTGCCATATTTCGGTCCGCTGGCAACCTGCGGTTCGCGGGGGCGGCCAACTGCGATTGTTCCAACCGCAGCCGTAGTATCGCGACGGGGGGTTGACTAGAGCACTGTAGTTTTGTACGGTATAGTTAATCCAGACAGGTAGATTTGTCCACGCCTAAGCGGGACGGAAGGCTGAGGCGGCGGGATCGGGATGGAAGAAAGCCAAAACCTGAATTACGTATGCGGTCCCCAATGGCACTAGGATAAGGGATTTTGCGCAAAAAGAAAGGCCGTCCTTGTCGATGAAAAGGTTGATCACAAATCCTTTTCTCGCAGGCAAGGAGGCCTATCGTGGTATGTATCGACTCGGGGGTGAAAGTTCAACA
>JAUWNG010000028.1 GCA_030612765.1 Planctomycetota bacterium | reverse complement strand
GGATAGGGCTCTGCGGGGACGCAACCTGATCGCCGACCCCGGGGTTGTGAGCGAGGATCGGGCGGTGGCGCCGCTGCCGCCCACCTCCCTCGCTTACAACACCAATGCGGAAAATCCAAGCACAACCAAACAACTTCAACATCTTAACAGCCCGTTGAAAAAGGGTGCCACTGCTGGCTTGTCCAGCAGTGCGGGGAGAAACACCCGGGAAAACACTGCTGGACAAGCCAGCAGTGGCACCCAAACTCCCGAAATCCGACTTTTTCAACAGGCTGATAAGGATGGCAAGTCAAGAGTATGTTGGGGCAAGCAGCGCAGTGCCACCATCTATTAAAAGCCGTTGCAATGGTGGGACTTCGTTCCTCGTCCCACCCTACAATTATCCCACGTACTGCGACAGCCGCTCGACCACCGCGCCTTGTGGATCGCGGATGTTCACCTGCAAGGGCATTTGGCCGGGCAGACTGTGCGTGGCGCAGCCGAAGCACGGGTCGTAGGCGCGGAACGCCATCTCGACCATGTTCAGCAACCCCTCGCTGACCTTCCCCTTCTTAATCAACCCCTGGGCGGCCTTTTTGACCGACATGCAGATCGGGGCGTTGTTGTTCGTTGTGCCCACGATCAGATTGACCTTCGTGAGGATGCCTCGCTCGTCGGTCGTGTAGTGGTGGGTTAGCGTGCCGCGCGGGGCCTCGACGCTGCCGACGCCCTCGGTCGGCGTCTCGGTCGGCAACACCCGATATTCCTTGCCGGTGATCTCGGGGTCGGCGGCCAGTTCGACCCAGCGCTCGGTGGAATAGAGCAACTCGACCAGCCGCGCCCAGTGGGTGACCAACGTGTGGTTGATCGGTTTTCCGCCGAGGGTTTCGTACATCTTATTGTACTCGGCGTCGGCCAGCGGGGTGGCCATGCCGTCGGCGGCGTTACAGCGCGACAGCGGAGTGGCTTTGTAGACGCCCGACTCCTCGCCGTCGACGAAACCCTTCCAGCCGACCTGCTTCAAGTAGGGGAACTTCAGGTACGACCACGGCTCGACCCGCTCGGCGATGTACTCGTGGTACTGCGAACAGTCGTACTTGGCGTGCTCCTTGCCGTTGGGGCTGGTAATGCGAATCGCGCCGTCGTAGAAGTTGATTTTGTTGTCGGCGTCGACCGTGCCCATGTTGTATGTCTTGTGGACGTAGATGTCGCCGGTGACGATTTTCAGGTACTCGCTGTTTTTCAGGACGATGTCCTCGAAGAGCTTTAGCGAGAACTTGGCGAACTCGATGGCCTCGCGTCCGCGGTCCTCGATCTCCTTGCGTTGCTCTTCGTTTATGCCGCGGCTGACTCCGCCGGGCAGGCCCCAGTTTGGGTGTACGCGGCGACCGCCCATCAACTGAATCAGGGCGTGTCCGTCGTGGCGCATCTTCAACACGTGCTTGGCCACGTCCATGCCTACCTTGGCGATCACTCCAAGTATGTTCCGCTCGGCGGGCGGGGCCGTGGGGCCGACGACGAAGTCCGGCCCGGCCAACGCGTAGAAGTGGGTCGTGTGGTCGGTGGCGAAGAAGATGTTGTAGAACATCTCGCGGAGCTTTTTAGCGGTCGGCGGCGGCTCGACGTGGAACACCGCGTCCAGCGTCTTGCTGGCCGCAATGTGATGGGCCTCGGGGCAGACGCCGCAGATGCGCGAGGTCAGGTTCGGCATATCCTCGGCCTGACGGCCGACGCAGAACTGCTCGAAACCGCGTAGCTCTGGTATCTGTAGGTAGGCGTTGGCCACGTCCCCTTGTTCGTCGAGGAAGATGTCTATCTTGCCGTGGCCTTCGAGCCGGGTGATCGGGTCGATCGAAATGCGTTTCATCGCTATAAGTTCTCAGTTTTCAGTGTTCAGTTGTCGTTGTTTAACCCGGAGCCTACGGCGACGGCGGGATAAGTGATGTATCCCCGTCGCCGTAGGCTCCGGGTTAAACGAGCCTCTAACCACTAACCTCTAACCACTTTTTTCTTCCGCCGCAACTGGCTGGCCGCCAGACTGAACCGGTAGAAGTTGCCCACCGGGTCGGGAATCCCCTCCTCGATTATCCGACGGATTTCATCCGGATCGTCGGAGTCGATCACCGAGGCCAAGGCGCTCATCAGCCGGGCGCCGAAATCGGCCACGCCGTCGTTGGCCCCGTGACAGCCGATGCACGGCGAATTGACAGCCGGACAGAGCGCTCCGCAGCCGGCGCGGGTGGCGATGCCGCAACAGAGCAACCCCTGCTCCAGCAAGCAGGTCTCTTCGTCGGGGATGATCTCCCACGTGCGGTAAAACTTCTTGATCTTCTTCTCGCCTCGCGTTCGGGGACATTCGTCGCAGACGGTCGTGTTCAACCCGATCACCGAACCCTTCGGCGGCAGCTTGTTTTCGAGGATCGCCACGATGGCCTTCCAGATGTTCTCGGCCTCGGGCGGACAGCCGGGTAGATAGTAATCGACCTCGACCGTCTGGTCCAACGTCCTCAGCGTGTCGTAGAAGATCGGCAGGTGGAGCGTTCCCTCGGGCATCTTCGTCGCCGGCTGGGGACGAACGTCCTGCGGATTCTCGGGCATCGTGGCCGAGCCTTCCTTGTAGACGGTGTCGAACACTTCCTGGCGAGTGTTCATGTTCGTCAGACCGGGAATGCAGCCCTCGCAGGCACAAGATCCGAAGGCAACCAGCACCTTCGATTTGCGCCGCAGCAGTTGGGCCATGTATTCCTGCTCGCTGGTGCGGATGCCGCCGTTAAACAGGCAAACGTCGATCTCTCCGTCGGCCATTTTCTCGACGTCGCGGACCTTGCCGTCAGTGGCGCAGGGCCAAAGGACGATGTCGAACGCCTCGGCGACGTCGAGAATCTTCTCGTCGATGGCCAGGAGGGAGATATCGCAGCCGCCGCAGGAGGCCGCCCAGTAAAACGCCAGTTTTCCCTTCGGTTTATCGCTCATGCGGAGACCTCCATCGCCTCTTCGTGCTCTTTGACAATATCATCGAGTGCCTTTTGCCGCTGGCCGTTCTCGTCCCAGTTTTGCAGCCAGTGGAGCGGGCCGAGCCGGCGGACGTCGCCCACCAACTCGTCGATCGCTTCGGCCAACTGCTGCCCCTCGGCGGCCGAGGCCCAAACCAACCGCACCCGCTCCGGCTCGACGCCCATCGCCGAGAGGGTGTGCTTGAGCATTTCGTAGCGCCGCATGGCCTTGTAGTTCTGATTGATGTAGTGGCATTCGCCGGGGTGGCAGCCGGCGATCATCACGCCGTCGGCGCCGTCGGCCAGTGCCTTCAGGACGAAGGTGGGATCGACCCGGCCGCTGCACATCACGCGGATAATCCGCACGTTCGACGGATACTTGATCCGCGCCGAGCCGGCCAGATCGGCCGCCCGGTACGAACACCAGTTGCAGAAGAAGCCCACGATTATGGGATCGAAGTTTTCGTTGGACATGGGGGTAGTTTTCAGTATTCAGTATTCAGTATTCAGTATTCAGTTGTCAGTATTCAGTTTAGCCCCGGCGTCCTCGCCGGGAAATGGCCGCCGGGCCGGCGGCCGCTAAACATAACGCCGACTGACAACTGACAACTGATAACTGATAACTGACAACTGATAACTCTACACGCTTGCAATTTCAACCTCCGCTTGCGGATTCGCGTCCCAGAGGATGCCGTCAATTTCGGCAAAAATCTGCTCGTTGTTGAAGTGCGCGCCGGTGATCACTCCGGCCGGACAGGCGGCCACACACGTGCCGCAGCCCTTGCAGAGCGCGGTTATCACGCGGCTGACCTTCTTCTCCTCGTCGTATTCGATGGCGTTGAAGGGACACAGGTCGTTGCAGATCCGGCAACCGGAGCAGTTTTCCTCGTCGATCGAGGCCACGATCGGCTCGATGGTGACGATGCCCTTGGCGATCATGCCCGCGACCCGCGCGGCGGCCGCGGCCCCCTGGGCCACCGCGGCCGGGATGTCCTTCGGTCCCTGGCAAACGCCGGCCACGAACACCCCGTCGGTCATCGTGGCCACCGGGTCGAGCTTTGGGTGGCGCTCGGTGTACCAGCCGGCCATGCTGCACGAGATGCCGCACTTGAGTCCCAGTTCCTTGGCGTCGGCCTGCGGTTCCAGCCCGCCCATCAGGATGACCATATCGACCGGAATCCGCCGCTGTTTACCCAGCAGCGTGTCTTCCGCCTGGACGATCAGCTTGCCATGTTCCTCGGGCCTGCGGGCGGCGTCGGTCACTTCGGCCACCTTGCCGCGGATGAAGTGCATCCCTTCCCCCAGCAGCCGCTGATAGAACTCCTCGTACTCCTTCATCGGCGTGCGGATGTCGATGTAGAACGAGTAGACCTCGGCCTTGGTCTTTTCCAAAACGAGATGTCCGAACTTCAGCGCCGCCATGCAGCAGACGGCCGAGCAGTAGGGATTGAAGTTCACGTCGCGGCTGCCGACGCAGTGGACGATGGCCACCGACTTCGGCTCGGTCTTGCCGTCCCGCATCACGATCTTTCCGCTCGTCGGACCGGCGGCGTTGCAGAGCCGCTCGAATTCCATGCTCGTGTAGACGTTGGCCAGCCGCCCGAAGCCGTACTGCGGAATCCGCTTGCAGTCGAACAGCTTCCAGCCGGTGGCCATGATGATGTTGCCCACGTTCAGCTCGACGGTCTCGTCCTTCTGATCGTAGTCCACGGCGTCGGTCGGACAGACCTTTGAACAGACCCGGCACTTGCCGCGGGTGAACCAGGTGCAGTTTTCCGTGTCGATCACCGGGATTCGCGGCACGGCCTGGGGGAACGGCGAGTAGATCGCCTTGCGGTAGCCCATGCCAGCCTCGAACGCGTTGTCGATCACCTTGCGCGGGCACTTTTCGATGCAGATGCCGCAGCCGGTGCATTTGTCTTCGTCGACGTAGCGGGCCTTCTTGCGAATCTTGACCTTGAAGTTGCCGACCGATCCGCTCACCTCCTCCAACTCGGAGTAAGTAAGCAGGGTGACGTTCTCGTGCTGCCCGACCTCGGACATCTTCGGCGTTAGGATGCAGGCCGAGCAGTCCAACGTGGGGAACGTTTTGTCGAACTGTGCCATGTGGCCGCCGATCGACGGCTCGCGCTCGACCAGGTAGACAGGATATCCGGCGTCGGCCAGTTCGAGCGTGGCCTGCAAACCGGCGATGCCCCCGCCGACGACCAGCGTGGCGGGGTTCACCTCGACCTCCATCGGTTCGAGCGGTTTCTGACGTTTTACCCGCTCCGCGGCGGCGAAGATCAACGCCTTGGCCTTCTTTGTTCCCGCCGCCTTGTCGCTGTTGACCCAGGAGACGTGCTCCCGCAGGTTGGTCATCTGGCAGAGGAAGGGGTTCAGGCCGGCCCGCTTGCAGGCGTTGCGGAAAGTCTTCTCGTGCAGATGGGGCGAGCAGGCGCCGACCACCACGCCGGTCAGCCCTTCGTTTTTAATGTCGTCCTCGATCATCTGCTGGCCGAGCGAGGAACACATGAACTTGTAGTCTCTTGAGACCACAACGCCCTCGATGTTCTTGCCGGCCCAGCGGGCGACCTCTTCCACGTCGATCGTTCCGGCTATATTGCTGCCGCAATGGCACACGTAAATGCCGATCTTATCGGCCATAATGATTTCTCCAATTAGTTGCGAAACCGCAAGCGGCTGAACTGGCCGGTGAACCGGCCAGCCCTTGTCTCTAATCTCTAATCCCTGATGTCTAATCCCTAAACAAGCAGTCCGCCGAGCTTCGCCTCCAACACCGGCATGGCGGTTACGAGTTCCTTGCCGAAGCCGAGCTTTTGCGGGTCGATGCCGAAAGCGATACCCAACATCTGCGTGAAGTACATGATCGGCAGCTTGAACTCAGTGCCGAAGAACCCGTTCACCCGGCTCTGGTAGCCGTCGAGGTTCAACTGGCACATCGGGCACATGCAGATGATCATGTCGGCGTTGTAGTCCTGGGCGTTTTGCAGTAGCCGGCGGATCAACTCGAAGGCCTGCGGCTCGCTGATCTGAGTCAAGTGCCCGCCGCAACAATGGGCCTTCACCGGGTAATCGACCACCTCGGCCCCAAGCCAGTTCAGCAGGTGGTCCATCTTCATCGGATACTCGGGGTTGTCGTTGTTGTCGATCGGCCGGACCACCTGGCACCCGTAATACGGCGCTACCCGCAGGCCGGCCAGCGGGCGAACCACCTTATCGCGAACGGCCGTCTCGCCGATGTCGTCGACGATCACGTCGAGCATGTGCCGGACCGTCACCCGCCCCGGCTCGTATTTCAACCCGCCGGCGGCCAGACACTGGTTGACCTCCTTGCCGAACTCGGGGTGATCGACCATCAGTTTGTCGGTCTTGGCGAGGTTTAGATAGCAGGCGGCGCAAGGAGCCACGATCTGATCGGTTTGCGGCTCGACCAAGGCCAGATTTCGGGCGATCACCGCACAGGCGGCCAACTCGTTCTGGCTGAAATACTCGGTGGCGCCGCAGCAGTTCCAATCGTCGATCTCTTGCAGCTTGATGCCCAGCAGGTCGGACACCTCGCGGACGGAGTGGTCGTATGCGGCGGCGTTGCGTTCCAGCGAGCAACCGGGATAGTAAGCGTATTTCATGGGCGGCCAGTGGTCAGTGGCTAGTGGCTAGTGGTCAGTGGCTAGTGGTCAGTGGTTGCTAGCCACTGGCCACTAACCACTAGCCACTACTTCGCGCTAAGCTCTTTCGCTTTGTTGATAATCGCCTGAAGCTGTTCGATCTGGCGGATTTTCGTCGGCCGCAGCGCCATCCGCCCGCGGGTGAACATCTGCAATCCCATCGGCCCCATCTTCATCATGCTGATCGGCCGCTTCAACAGGTGATAGCCGGTGGCCAGACCGAACTCGAAGCTTCGCCCATAGCGGTCGACGAAATCGGTGAACGTCTTGGCCAGCGCCGGGGCATCGGTGTCCCGGTAGCGCTTCTCGGCGATCGACAACCGTTTGAGCGTGTAGATGATGTCGGTGATGGGAATGTCTTGTGGGCAGCGGGAGGTGCAAAAGTAGCAGGAGACGCAGGCCCACATCGTATTGGCCGCCAACACGGCGTCCCGGTCGTTGGCGTTGATCATGGCGATCAACGTCCGCGGGGTGTATTGCATGTCGGCGCCGCTGGGGCACGATCCGCCGCAGCTTCCACACTGGAGACAGTGGACCAACCGTTCACCGCCCGGCGTGGCTTCGATTACTTCCTCGAGGAAAGTCCCTTTTTTCTCGGCGATATGTGCTGCCATGTTTTACGGCCTCGGTTATTTGGCAAATTGGTTACTTCGGCATTTTGGGGCGGGTATCAACAGCCGGCAATTGTAGGAGGCGACTCCAGCCGAACTTCGCGGGTTTTTCGCTCCACGATCGGCGTCTGGAGACGCCTCCTACAACAATCGGCTTGCAACCGACGTGCCGGGGGGATGCAAAATCCAGGATGGAAAGGCTAATTCTACTGCCGGTGCCGACTTGCGCCAAGCGGCGGCGTGTTGAAAATTGCATTGTAGTTCGGCTCCGGCCACGGAAATCCGCCGCCGGACACGGATTTCCGTGGGCTGCGGTTGGATGTTTAGCAGCTCGTTGAAAAAGAGTGCCACTGCTGGCTTGCCCAGCAGTGCATGGGAGAAACGCCCGGGAAACTCACTGCTGGACAAGCCAGCAGTGGCACCCAAGCTCCAGAAAACCGATTTCCCCAACGGACTATTCCAGTTTCGCCCCCAACATCCACGCAAGAAGCCCCTTCTGCACGTGCATGCGGTTGGCGGACTGCTCGAACACCACGCTCCGCGGGCCGTCGATCACCTCGTCGGTCACTTCCTCGCCGCGATGGGCGGGAAGACAGTGCATGAAAATCGCATCCGGCCGGGCACGCTCGATCAACGCGGCGTTCACCTGGAAGGGAGCAAACTCTCGACGCCGCGACTCGTTCTCGACCTCCTGGCCCATGCTCGCCCAAACGTCGGTATAGATCGCCGCGGCGTCGCGGACCGCACGGGACGGATCGTCGGTAACGACCAGTTCCAAGTCGGGCGATTGCCGCCGTATCCAGGCCAGCGATTGCTCGTCGAACCGATATTTCTCGGGTGTGGCCATGACCATCCGCACACCCAACTTGCCGCAACCGACGGCGATGCTCCGGGCAACGTTGTTTGCGTCGCCTATCCAAGCCAGCGTTTGACCGGCCAGCTTGCCGGTCGATTCGCCGATGGTGAACAGATCGGTCAGGGCCTGGCAGGGGTGGCCGAAGTCGGTCAGACCATTGATTACCGGACAGGTGCAATGCTCGGCCAGATCGACTGCCGTTCGATGGCTGCCGGCGCGGACGACCACCACGTCGGCATATCCGCTCAGGCTTCGGGCGAAATCGGCAACGCTCTCGCGGCGGCCGAAACCGGCCTCGCCGCCGAGGAAAATCGAGTTTCCGCCCAGATGCGTCATGGCAGCCTCGAAACTGGCGCGGGTGCGCAGGGACGGCTTCTCGAACAGCAGCGCCATGACCCGACCCGACAGCAGCGGCTCGCGCACGCCGTCGCGGCACTCGCGCTTGAGCTGCTTCGAGATCGAGAAGATTTGCTCAATTTCGGCCGTCGTCAAGTCGGCCAGCGTTATGAGGTGTCGCATGGCGTCGCTCCCAATACTAGCGGTACACTCAAGTGGTCGGTGAACCGACCACCCCTCGCCCCTCGTCCCTCGTCCCTCGTCCCTCGCTTTTTTTCAGCACGTCGGCGAGGATGTCGCAACCTTCGTGGGCTTGCTGCTCGGTCAGATTCATCGACGGCAGCAGGCGGATCACCGTCCCGTTCGTACAGTTGACCAATAGTTTCCGCTCCAGGCACGCCCGAACCGTCTCCGCGCCTTCGATCGACAACTCGACGCCGACCATCGCGCCGCGAACGCGGACATCGCGTATCAAGTCGCACTCGCCGCGAAGCTGCTCGAACCGCGAGCGGAAAACCTCGCCCAACCGCTTGGCGTTTTCGAGCAGGCCGTTCCGCTCGACGGCCTCGATGAAAGCCAGACCGGCACTGGCGGCTATCGGATTGCCGCCGAAGGTGCAGGCGTGCATACCCGGTCGGAGGCTTTTGGCGATCTCGGCGGTGGTCAGCATTGCGCCGCCGGCCAGACCGCCGCAGAGCGCTTTCGAGAGAGTCATTACGTCGGGTACGACGCCGAAACCCTGATAGGCGAACCAGTCGCCGGTGCGTCCGCAGCCGGTCTGCACCTCGTCGAAGATCAACAGGAGTTCGTGCCGGTCGGCCAATTCGCGCAATCCGGCCAGGAAACCGTCGGGCGGAAGGCGGACGCCTCCCTCGCCCTGGATCGGCTCGATCATCAGCGCCGCGGTCTCGTCGTCGATCAGCCGCGCAACGGCATCGAGGTCTCCAAACGGCGCGTAGACGAAGCCGGCCATCAACGGGCCGAGGTCTTTGTGGTACTGCGGCTGCGCGGTGGCCGTGGTCGAGCCGAACGTGCGGCCGTGGAAGCCATCCTCGAAGGTAATGATTTTATAGCGGCGTCGGGGGGCATTGTGCAGCCGGGCAAGCTTGATCGCCGCCTCGTTGGCCTCCGTGCCGGAATTGCAGAAGAACGCCTGCCCGCCGAAACTTCGCTCCGAGAGCGCTTTGGCCCAAAGGCCCTGCAGTTCGGTGTGCCAGGTGTTGGGGACGTGGATCAACCGGCCGAGTTGCGCGCGGACGGCCTCGACCACCGTGGGCGGACAGTGGCCCAGCAGGTTGCATCCCCAGCCGCAAAACAGATCGAGATAGCGGTCCCCCTCGGCGTCCCACACATAAGGCCCTTCGCCGCGGACCAGGGAGATGGGGTAACGGCCGTAGTTGGGGATTACGTAGCGTTGGAAGAGATCGAGAACTTCTTCCGAGTTCATGTTTTTTACGGCTGGCACGATGTGAACTCCTGGAACGAGTTTTCAGTTTTCAGTTATCAGTTTTCAGTTATCAGTCGGCGTTATGTTTAGCGGCCGCCGGCACGGCGGCCATTTCCCGGCGAGGACGCCGGGGCTAAACTGAATACTGAAAACTGAAAACTGAAAACTAATCCCGCACTATCTGCGTTCCCACGCCCTTGTTCGTGTACACTTCCAACAGCAGCGAATGTCTCATCCGACCGTCGATGATATGCACCTTATGCACACCCCGGTCCAACGTTTCCAGGCAGGCTTGGACCTTGGGGATCATGCCGGAATTGATCGAACCGTCGGAAATCAACTCCAGGGCCTCACGGGCCGTCAGCGAGTGGATCAACGAATCGGGATCGTTTTTCTTGCGGCGGACGCCGTTGATGTCGCTCAGATAGACCAGTTTTTCGGCCTCCAGGGCCTGGGCCACCGCGGTGGCGGCGGTGTCGGCGTTGACGTTCAGCCTCTGGTCGTCCTCGGCGACGCACATCGACGGGATAACCGGCACCACGCCGGCGTTGCAAAGCTCGACGATCGAGTCCCGGTCCACGCGGGTCACGACGCCTACGTAACCCATATCAAGAGGCGTTCCGCATTCGTCATGCACCGACGCGTGCCGGCCAAACAGTACGTTTTTCGTGTCGAAGTTCAAGGATTGGGCCTGGCCGCCCAGCTCGTTGATCTGTTGGGTGATTTTCCGGTTGATCTCTCCGGCCAGCACTCGCTCGACGACGGCCAGCGTGTCGGCGTCGGTGTGGCGTCGGCCCTGGACGAAACGCGACTGCAACCCGGCCGCGTCCATGGCGCGGTTGATCGCCGGTCCGCCGCCGTGAACGACCACCGGCCTCATGCCGACCGTCTCCATGAAGACGACGTCGAGCAACAGGTGGACCATCGCCTTATGGTCCTCCATAATGCTCCCCCCCAATTTGATTACGGTGATCTTTCCGCGAAATTGGCGGATCCACTGGAGGGCTTCGATCAGGACATCGGCTTTTTGGATAGCCTCTTCCAACGCGGCGCTCCTTGAACTTCGTATGTAACGTGTTTAGCAGCCGCCGGTACGGCGGCCTGCGACGGAAAGTCCCGACTTCAGGAAAACGCCATATTTTAGTGCCGCGAGGCAGCATGTCAACGACAACCCAGCCCGTGGCGGTCGAAAAAGGGGGGTGCCCCCACTGGAACACCGCGGCCGTTCGTGGCAAGATTGTGGGTAAGTGTGAATGGATCGTCGTCTTGCGTTGAATATCGAGCCGGGCAACCCCGGCCGCTACACTCTAATCCCTAGCCCAAAACCCTTACCTCATGAACTCCATGAAAATCTTCACCGGACGAGCACACCCCGCCCTGGCCGAGCATATATGCGAGTATTTGGGACTGCCGCTGGGCCGGGCGATAATGGGTAACTTTCCCGACGGCGAAATCTCCTGCAAAATCGACGAGGACGTACGCGGCCGAAACGTGTTCCTCATCCAGCCCACCTGCCCCCCCGTAAACGAAAGCCTCATGGAACTCTTGATTATGATCGAGAGTTTCCGTCGGGCAAGCGCGGAGCGGATAAACGCCGTCATCCCCTACTTCGGCTATGCCCGACAAGACCGCAAGGACGAAGGGCGAGTGCCGATCACCGCCAAACTGGTGGCCAATCTTATTACCCGCGCGGGGGCCGACCGTGTTTTGACGATGGACCTTCACGCGGCACAAATCCAGGGCTTCTTCGATATACCGGTGGACCACCTTTACGCGGCCCCGGTCATCGACGAGCACTTCAAGGCCATGAATATCGCCAAAGATGATCTCGTGGTGGTAAGTCCCGACGAGGGGAGCATCAAGCGGGCGTTGGCGCACATGTCCCGTTTAGGCGGCCGTCTGGCTATCATCGACAAACGACGCAGTTCGGCCGAAAAAACCAAGCAAGCCAACATCATCGGCGGGAAGATCGAGGGATGCGTGGCGCTGATCTTCGACGACATGATCAGCACCGCCGGCTCGATCTGCGGCGCGGCCGAGGTTCTGCATCAACACGGCGCTCGGCAGGTGTTCCTAGCCGCCACCCACGGCCTTTTGGTGGGCAATGCGGTCGAACGCATCCAAAAGGCCCCGATCGACGGCCTGGTCCTGACCGACACCACTCCATTACCCTCCGAGAAACAGATGCCTAAGCTGACGGTCCTCAGCGTCGCCCCACTCTTGGGCGAGGCAATCAAGCGGATACACCGCAACGAGTCGGTCAGCAAGCTGTTCGTTTGAGTGTGAGTTGGAGTTTTTGTATTTGTTCCCTCTCCCTCTGGGAGAGGGTTAGGGTGAGGGCGATTCGGCGAGAATACCCCGGCATTTTACGATACGATTCCTTGTCACCCTCATCCCCGGCCCCTCTCCCAGAGGGAGAGGGGAGACTGTCCGTTCTACTTCTTGCCGGACTTCCTCGATTCCACGAACCCTTCGATGGCGCTCTTGGCGGCGTCGCGTCCGCCGATGCCGAACGCGATGGCCCCGGCCACGGCGATGGCCCCGAGAATCAGTCCGAATGTCAGATTGACGATCTCGTCGACCAATCCCATGTGGCGCAGGCCCATGGCGCCCGCGAGGACGAGAATCGCAATTCTCGCGAGCGGCGCGAAAAGCCCCGCCTGGACCATGCCGGTCGCCCGGATCGTTTCGTCGGCCAGCTTCCCGAGGTACAAGCCCAACGCGAAGATCATCAGGCCCAGGAACACGTGGCCGGCAAAGACGATGAATTGCGCCGTCAGTTCCGCCGCCAGGTCGAATCCCAGCATGGGCATCGCTTGCATTACGGCGACCAGAACGATGGCGATCAGCAAGAGCGTCCCCGCCAGATCCGCGGGCGTCCGTTGGCCCGGCGCCGGTTCGCTACCCAGCCCCAGCGTGGCGGGCAACTTGTCGAAACCGACGGCCGTTAGCACTCTTGTCGTCAGGCTCGCCACCACGCGGCCTACGACATAAGCGATGCCGACCACAAGCACGGCAGCGAAAATACCCGGCAACACGCCCAGGATTGTGTTGAGCATCTGGCTCGCGGGCTGGGTGACGGCCTCGATCGCAAGGGCATTGAGCGTGGCAACCAGGACCGGGATCAGGATCGTCACGTAAACGACTAGCGCCACTACGTCGGAGAGACGGTTCTTTTCCAGAACCGCCGCCAGTCCGATCCGCTCGCCGAGGCGGTCCGTGCCCACGGCGGCAAGCAGGTTGGCGACGATTCGCTGCACGATCCGAGCCACGAACCAGCCTATCGCCAGGATGACTCCGGCGGCAAACAGATTCGGCAAGAAGCTCAGAATCTTAGTCAACATCTCTTGCACCGGCGTGAGCAGACCCGGCACGGCCAAAGCGTCCAGGACCGCCGGCAGGAACAACAGGAACACCAGCCAGTAGGCCGCGTCCGAGATGGTCTTCGTCATCGGAACGGCGTCTTCGTCCTCGACGCCCGCCTGACGGCTCAACCGCCGATCCAGCTTCGTGGCCGTAAGCCCTCTTTTTATAACGAAACGCATCACGGTGGCCACGCCCCATGCCGCGACGAGCAATACCCCGGCAGCCAACAATCGAGGCGCGTAGGCGAAGAGCTGGTTGAGGAAATTTCTGAGCGGCTCCGTAACCAGCGTCAGTCCCAGGGTCTGGAAAAAGGCTACCAAAACGAACAGCATGATGAGCCAGAAGACGCCCTTGGAGATGGGGCGTTCCACTCGCGGGATCTCTTGGCCAGGCTCGGTGACGAACCACCGTCCCAACCGGCTGCTAAGCCCCGTCCGATTTAGGGCGCTGCGGGTAATGGCGGCTGCCACCAGCGCAACCACCCAACCTACGATCAGGATTGCCACGGCGGCCACTGCATGCGGGATGTAGCCGCCGACAAGCTCGGTCATCGAATCGACGAGCTTCCGCCAGCCTTCCTGGCTGAAGAAACTTCCTTGCGATAGCAATAGTTGCATCTGAACTCTCCTTCGATCTGAGAACGTGTTTGGAAATGCGGCTCAACCAATGGATAAATTAGGACGCCTGGCAGCAGGTTTACCCACCCTTCCTATATTGCCCATAGACTAAATATGTCAAGGACCAATCCCCTCTGCAGTTGTGTAATAGCCATCATGATCGTCGTCACCCACAACCACTTGCGGAAAATACGCCACATGGCCTTCCCAATCGCTCATCTCGTATCGATTCTGCGGCCTGAGCAATTTTGGGCGTGCCCCCCACCCTTGCAGAATGCGAGGCCGGACGCCAAACTGTGGGTTCAGTTGAGGGCCAGAATGGCAAGGAGATAACCCGCATGGCGACCCAGACGAATAATAGCGGTGTTTCGTTGGCAAATCGGTTGGTTGGATCGCTGCCGAAGGTCGGCATCCGGCCGACTATTGACGGTCGTCGCAAGGGGGTGCGCGAATCGCTCGAAGACCAGACGATGGGTATGGCCCGAGCGGTCGCAAAACTGATCGCCGACAACACGCGTCACGCCTGCGGAGCGCCGGTCGAATGCGTTATCGCCGACACCTGCATCGGCGGGGTGGCCGAAGCTGCCCGAGCGGCAGAGAAGTTCGCCCGCGAGGGGGTCGGCGTCTCGCTCACCGTTACGCCTTGCTGGTGTTATGGTTCCGAGACCATGGACATGGACCCGCTGCTGCCGAAAGCCGTTTGGGGCTTCAATGGCACGGAGCGGCCCGGTGCGGTTTATCTGGCGGCGGTGTTGGCCGGGCATTGCCAGAAGGGATTGCCCGCCTTCGGAATCTACGGCCGCGACGTGCAAGACGCCGACGACAAAGAAATACCGGCCGACGTTCGCCAAAAAATTCTTCGCTTCGTCCGCGCCTCTCTGGCGGCTGCCACCATGCGCGGCAAGTCGTACCTCTCGCTGGGCAACGTCTCGATGGGCATCGCCGGCTCGTTGGTCAACCACGACTTCTTTGAACAATTTCTCGGCATGAGGGTCGAGACGGTCGATATGGTCGAGCTGGTCCGGCGCGTGGAACGCGACATCATCGATCCCGATGAGTTCCAGCGCGCGTTGGCTTGGACCAAAACCCACTGCAAGGAAGGGGCCGATCAAAACTCGCCCGAAAACCGGTTCACGGCCGACGAGAAAGATCGGGCCTGGCAATGGTCGGTAAAAATGGCGATCATCGCCCGAGACCTGATGGTCGGCAATCCGCGGCTGGCCGAACTCGGCTTCGGCGAGGAGAGCTTGGGCCACAACGCAATCGCCGCCGGATTCCAGGGGCAGCGGCAGTGGACCGACCACCTGCCAAACGGCGATTTCATGGAGGCCATACTCAATTCGTCGTTCGACTGGAACGGCATCCGGGCACCGTACATCATGGCCACCGAGAACGACAGCCTCAACGGCGTGGCGATGCTCTTCGGCCACTTGCTGACTTGCACCGCGCAGGTCTTCGCCGACGTGCGGACCTACTGGAGCCCCGAGGCGTTGAAGCGGGTCGCCGGCTACGAGGCGACCGGGCCTGCCGCCGGCGGGCTGATCCACCTGATCAACTCCGGCTCGGCCGCCCTGGACGGCTCGGGCCATCAGCGGATCGACGGCCGGCCGGCCATCAAGCCGTTTTGGCGGATCACCGAGGAGGAGGTTCGGGAGTGTCTCGACACCACCACCTGGTACGCGGCCATCACGGAATACTTCCGCGGCGGCGGCTTCTCCTCGAACTTCGTCACGCTCGGCGGGATGCCGATCACGATGTCGCGGGTGAATCTAGTCCGAGGACTTGGCCCCGTGCTCCAATTGGCCGAGGGCTGGACGTTCGAGTTGCCCGAGAAGGTCCACGAGACGCTCGACCGCCGCACCAACATGACCTGGCCGACCACCTGGTTCGCCCCGCGGCTGACCGGCCGGGGCGTGTTCCGCGACGGCTACTCGGTGATGAACGCCTGGGGCGCCAACCACGGCGCGTTCAGCTACGGACACGTCGGCGCCGACCTGATCGCGCTCTGCTCGATCCTGCGGATTCCGGTCTGCATGCACAACGTGCCGGAGGAAGACGTGTTTCGCCCCAGCGCGTGGAACGCCTTCGGCACGACCGACATCGAGGGGGCCGACTTCCGCGCCTGCGCGAACTTCGGCCCGCTGTATGGGTAAGAGTGCGTACAACGCACCATGCCGAAGGATTAGTTCCCGGATTCCTCGGCAAGGGCCAAGATTCTGCTCCGAAGATCATCCGAGAACCAAAGTCCGGCGTCTGCAAGACGTTCTACCCAAGGTTTGATGGCCGTGATTATTCCGCGGTCTTTCGCCTCCAGCATGATTTTGAGCGTTCCCCAAACCTGAAGTCCGGCGGCCCGAGCTGTCCGGCGTGCGAGTCCGTCATCGAGCAAAACGATCTTGCCCGGATTTTCCAATGCAATCGCCATTGCGGCTAGTTCGCCGCGCCCCAATTCCAGCACAAGCCATTCGGCAGGGATGGATTTTGGTTCGGCGATTTGAATCCAATTGAGAGCCGCGAGATCGGGAACGTCGTATCCCAGACGGTGGCCTTCTTGTAGCTCGGCTAAAACGGACTTCGGCACCCAGATTTCAGTGAACAAACGGGGAAGCCATTCCAACGCGCCAATACGATGTAGATACAGCAAGGGCGACGTGTTGCTGATGGCTTCAGGCATGATGGGCTTCCAAGTCGGTCAGTTCGGCTTGGAACGGAAAGACTTGAAAGCGGCCTAGATTCAGCAGAAACTCAGCCCGCGAGACCCCGGCTAGTTCGGCGGCGCGGCCGGAAGAGAGCCGTCCGAGTTCATACAGCTTGACGGCCGCCATCATGCACAACTCGCGGCCGAAGCCCGCCTCGTCGGTGTTTTCCGCGGAAAACACTTCCTCGGGCACATTGATGACTATTTGGCGAGTAGACATATCACGAACTCCTCGAAGGTTACTAGAATTTTACCCCCGTTTTCGCATGGCGTCAAGCAACTGCGTACAGGTGTCAGTGATGGATACCATCGCCGGAAACTGCGGTCTCATTACGTGTTCTAGTAGTCCAGCGGGGCGTTGACCAGAGTGCTGCAATTCGGTATGCTCCCGGCAGGTTGGGGCGATCGATGCGCCCGTGCTGAAGAACTCCTGTCAGGTCAGCGCTACTCGACGTTATACACACCCGAAGAAAAGGGAAAGCGAAAATGATCCATCGAAAACTAAGCTCCTCGGGAATCGAGGTCTCGGCGGTTGGATTCGGCGCTTGGGCCATCGGCGGCTGGATGTGGGGCGGGGCGGACGAAAACGAGGCCGTCGCCGCCGTACACGCCGCACTGGACCACGGCGTCAACCTGATCGACACCGCTCCGATCTACGGCTTCGGTCTGTCTGAGGAGATCGTCGGCCGCGCGATCGGCGACCGCCGCGACAAGGTCGTGCTGGCGACCAAGTGCGGCCTGGTCTGGGACCGCGAGGAGGGGGATTTCTACTTCCACGCGAACGACGACGGCGTTTCATTCCGACCGTCGGAGAAAAAAGTCTACAAGTGCTTGCGCCCCGATAGCATCCGGGCGGAGTTGGAGCGCAGCCTGCAACGATTAGGGACCGATCACGTCGATCTCTATCAGACCCACTGGCAGGAATCGACCACGCCGGTCGCCGATACGCTGGCCGAACTTACGAAGATGAAAGAGGAGGGTAAAATTCGCGCCATCGGCATCTGCAACTCCTCGCTGGTCCATTTGGCCGCCTACGGGCCGATCGACTCGGACCAGGAGAAGTTCTCCCTTCTGGACCGCGAGATCGAGGAGAACGGCAGCCTCGCTTACTGCCGCCGACAGGGGATCGGAATGCTGGCCTATTCGCCGTTGGCCAACGGGCTGCTGACCGGCAAGATCGATCCCGACCGCCAGTTCGGCGCGGGCGATCTGCGCCGCGGCAACCGACGCTTCGGCAAGGCGAATCTCGAACGGGTCGCCGCCATGTTGGAGCAGATCCAGCCGATTGCCGAGAAGCATCGAGCCACCTTGGCCCAACTGGCCATCGCCTGGACGATTTCGCGGCCGGGAGTGACCGTCGCCCTGTGCGGCGCCCGCAACCCGCAACAGGCGACCGAGAACGCGGCTGCCGGAGAGCTGTCCCTTTCGACGGAAGAGTTGGAAACGATCGGCAAAATCGTTCATTCGTAGGGTGCGTCCTCGACGCACCGACGATAACCGTTCGTGATTGAACGAACCATGAAAAAAGAATACAATTTCTCTAAGGCGGTTAGAGGCAAGTTCCACCGAAAGGACGCGACGCTTAAATTGCCTATTTACCTCGATCAGGAGGTGCAAACTTTCGTGCAAACAATCGCCGAATCCAAGCAATCGGACGCAAGCACAATTGTAAATGAGATTCTCAAATCGGACATGCGGCTGGCGGAAGTGATTCGATAAGGCATACCACCATTTCCCACAACAGGCGACCGAGAACGCGGCCGCCGGCTAGGAGATTCCATCATGCGACGTACAATTCCTCTCGTGGCGCCTACGACCGTGCGATGGCTGCCTTTCGCGGCGTTGATGCTTTTCGGAGCGATATCCACTACGGACGGGCTGCGGACGTGCGAGGCCCAGGAGCCCAATGGCGGCATCCGGCACGTCGACCTGGTCCATTTCTCGCACACCGATTATGGATTCACCGATCATCCGGCCGTCTGCCGGGAACTGCAAAAGCGCTATCTGGACATCGCCATCGACGCCGTGTTGGCAACGCGGGGAAAACCCGACGCGGGCAAGTTCTGTTGGACCGCGGAGACCACGATCGCCGTAAACGATTGGTGGCGGACGGCCACGGCGGCACGCCGGGAGGACTTCTTGAAGGCCGTCCGCTCGGGACAGTTGGAAATCTCCGCATTTCCGCTGAATCAGACGCCGACGCTGAACCGACGGCAGTGGCAAAAAATGCTGCATTGGCTTCCCGAAGACCTCTGGCAAAAGGTCCAGCCGCAGACCGCTCTGCAAAACGACGTCAACGGTTTTCCCAGGGCCGGGGCAATGGCGTTGTTGGACCGGGGGATCCACTACCTGCTCAGTTCGATCAACCCAGACAGCGGCGGTGCCCCGCTACGGCGTCCATCGGCCTTCTGGTGGAGGATGCCCGACGGACGCAGGCTCTTTGTGTGGTTGAATTTCCCGTATTCCAAAGGGTATTCTTTCTTCGAGCCACACTCCTGGCGCCGAGGCCCCTTGCCGGAAGCCACCGATACCCGATACCGGCCCGCCAGACCCGGGGATTTTTTCAAGACCGACGAAGCGTCCGTGCGAAAGGCGCACCGTCACCTTGTCGGACGGCTCCGTGGACTCGTTGCGAACGGCTACTCCTACCCCACGCTGCTGCTTTCCATAACCAACGAGTGGCGCGTGGACAACGATCCGCCGTTTCCGCCCTTGGCCGAGTTCGTGGCCGCCTGGAATCGGTTGGAACTGAAGCCCACGCTGCGCCTGACGACCGTGTCGACGGCCTTGAAGCGGATGGAAAAGGAGATCGGCGACAAGATTCCCGAATACCAGGGCGAGTGGACCGATTGGTGGGCAAACGGTGTCGCCTCGGGGCCTCGCGAGGTGGCCGCCAGCCGGTTGGCCAAGCGATTGACCGCCGCCGCCGAGTCGCCACTCTGGGGTGAACTGGACGAGAACGGCCGCAAGGCCGTCGATCGAATCTACGAAGACCTGTGCCTGTTCGACGAGCATACCTGGGGTTCCAGCTACAGTGTCGCGCTGCCCGACAGCCTGGCGGTGCTGGGGCAGTACAACGAGAAGGCCCGATTCGCCTACCGGCCCATGGCCATGGCCAAACTGCTTCTGTCGCAAAGGGTGCGAGGGCGGCTCGTCGGCGAAGGCGAAGGACTGTACGTGGCCAACACGTCCGAGCGGCCGCTGAGCGGATGGATCACGATGCCCGTCTCCTGCCTGCGAGGCAACTACAAGTCCGTCGTGGATACGCGTTCCGGCCGGCGGGTTCCTCTGGAACTGCGCAGCGGGCCCCGACCGTTCAGTAGACCGAAAAACGAAGGTGAACTGACGCCGGAAAACATGGACGCCACGTTTCCGGACAACCGCGCGGGACAGGCGGTCAGATTTTGGGTGGAGAATCTCGAAGGCGGCACGATCCGCAAACTGCAATTGAGCACCGAAGCGGTCGCCCCGCCGAAGGCCCTCCAACACCCCACCGGCCCGACCGTCGCACTCGACGAGAACGGCTGGCCCACGTCGGTCGTCTGGCCGACGATGGAACGGCCATTGTTTACCGCCGGCTTTGGCGACTTCGTTTCGGTCGGAATCCGCGGTTTCGCGCCACGTTGGATAGGCATGGACATCTTCAACACGTCCGATGACGCTCAACGGCAGAAGCTGCGAACCGAAAATCTCGCGGAGATAGCAGCTACGCCCGCCGGAAAGGCAACCGTCGAGAAGAACCTCCACACGACGGTTTACCTCCAGCGGCTGCGACATCCCCGGTTGGCCTGGGCAACGCGGCGGCTGGAACTGTGGAACCGAGAACCTCGTGCCCGGCTGACGTTGCGAATCGATCGAACCTCTTCAAATGCCCCGGAGGTCTTCTTTGTCGTGTTTCCGCTGCCGTGCGAGGGGACTCTTCCGAAAACCAGCAACGGCGGTGTTCCGCTGGTTCCCTTTGAAGATCAACTTCCGGGAACGTGCCGCGACTACTTTGCCATCGACGGGTGGGTCCAGTACGAAACCCCGGATGGAAACTGGCTGTGGGTCAGCCGTGATGCGCCGTTGGTAACGTTCGGCGCGCCTCAAGTCCTTGCCCGTCGCACCGACGCACCCAAAGACGTCCACCGCGTGCTGGCCATGGTCTTCAACAACCGTTGGTACACCAACTTCGTGGGCAACAGCCACGGCGTGATGGAGTTCCAATTCGATCTGATCTGGAAGAAGAACATGGAAGGCCCGCGGGAAGCCGAACGTCTGGCCGAATCGTTACAGGTCGAACCGCAAGTGCTGATCCAACCCGGGCTGAAGGAAAGCCCCCTGACGATCGATCATCTTTATCGGCCGTAGTGAAGTGACCGAACGATTTCCTGCGATCCCTGATTTGACGAGTTGCCTGCGGCAACTTTTGGCGCAGGCGCCGGCCGGGCGGGTTACCACCTGCGGCGATCTGGCCCGTGCGTTGGGGAACCGAATCGCCGCTACGTGGGTCGGGCATTTCGCGCTGCACCATCAGCACGACGCCAATTGCACTTGTCACCGCATACTTCGTGCCGGCGGCGCGCTCGGGCCGTACATCGCCGGCACGATCGAAGCAAAAGCCCGACTGTTGGTTGACGAGGGGATTGAGGTTTCCCAGGGAACGGTCGATCTGGAGCGGTTCGGATTTCGAGATTTCGCATCCGATCACCCGCTGATCAGACTGCGGGAAATTCAAGAGGGCATCCAATCGAAAATCGTCCTCCGTCCGCGGCGGCGAATCCCAAAACTCACCGGCGGCGTCGATGTGTCCTACCCTACGCCCGAGACGGGCGTGGCCGCCTACGCACTGGTCGAAACCGCCACCGGACGGCTCGTCTGGTCAACAACCGTCCGCCGCCGCGTCGCGTTTCCATACATCAGCACATACCTGAGCTTCCGCGAGATTCCGATCCTGCTGGAATTGCTCGACGCGGTCCGGTTGGCCGGCCGGTTGGCCGACGTGCTGCTGGTCGACGGCAGCGGCGTGCTCCATCAACGCCACGCCGGGGTGGCATCGCACCTGGGCGTGGTCGCCTCGCTGCCGACGGTCGGGGTCACGAAAAAGCTGCTTTTCGGCCAGGTGGACATCGAGGGTATGGCGCCGGGCGAGTCGCGCCCGGTGGTAATTAAGGGGGAGAAAAGGGGACAGGCCTCATTTGTGCGACGACCATGCAAGCATGGTGCCCGCCTTCGGGCCGTTCCGGCAAATGGGGCCTGTCCCCTTTTCTCCCTTGGCGTTGCTCTGCGTCCGACGGCGGGAAGCCGGCGGCCGATCTTCATCTCGCCCGGCCATCGCGTGGACGTGGAGTTTTCCGAAAAACTGGTCCGCCGCCTGTTGACCGGCCGCCGTCTGCCCGAGCCGCTCTACCTGGCAGACCGGATCAGCCGCGAAGAAGGAAAAGCAGCCGTGGATGTACGGCGATGAAAACGAAGGAGATTTTTCTCCTCTCTCTCCTCCCTCTTCTCTCTTCTCTCCTCCCCGCACTGGCTACCTCATCGACATCTGCAAATAGGGAGCGTATGCCTTGTCGCTTTCCCGGATGTGCTCGCACCACCAATCGTTGAGGAACCGGAGCATGTCGCGGCCAGTGACGAGATTCAGGTTGTTGTGGAAATCGAGCGTCCGCTGCCGCAGGCGTTCGTGCTCGAGTTTATGGTCATAAAAGCGGGGATAGTCGCATTCCCTCATTACCTGCTCTTCGTGCTGGAAATGCTTGTTGGTGTAGCGGACCAGCCGGTCGGATATCGCCTTCAGGTCGCCCTCTTCCTTTTTGGAGATCACGGCCGCGTACAGTTCGTTAATCAGTCCGACGATGATTTTGTGCTCCATGTCTAGCGAAGCGTTGTCGACGCTGTAGTACGGTTTCCAAACGACGTATTCAGCCATGATCTGCCCTCCTTCGTTGCATGCTCACAGGTGACATAACAAGTATAGTTTTTTTGTGTGGAATCCGCGTTCGTCCGCGGCTATTGAGCGTCAGAAATCCAATGCAACATTGTCATCTTGATGCTCGATTACTTTTGGTTTGGATTGCGACGATTGTGCCGAACGTATCGGCGCGTTTCCTTTCCGCAACGTCCCACGATGCAAAAATTCCACGTTCGGCCGGGAAACGTGGTACGTTTTCATGGTGGAGTAATATGTGTCTTTGCTTTGCTGGTCCCGAGGAATGGGCCATGTGGCGTTCATGGAAGATCGAATGGCTGGCGGTCACCACCGCGGCGCTCTGCGTCTTGGCGGCGGGCGGTTGCGTCAGCGCTCCCTCCTCCGGCATTGATCCGACGGGCGAACACGTCTTTGCATCCCCGCCGGCGCCGGTCGCCTCCGATCCGTCGAACCAGCGCTATTACGACGATCCGATGGGTAAACTCCCCTGGGACGACGTAATCGTACTGCTCACGCCCCACGAGACGGTGGCCCGGGTCGGCAGCGAGGTAATCCTGACGGCCGGCGTGGGCGCGGCCGACGGATACTTGCGGACCAACCGGCGGCTCGAATGGACCATCGCCGCGGGCAGTGTCGGACAATTCGTGGCCGTCGAAAAAGGCGGTTTCGTCGATCTCCTCTTGGGCGACTTCAACTGGCCCCGGAAGGTCAACAACACATTCGCCATCGGCAGCACCGGTCGAAGCAATATCCGGCTGAACCGAGGCACCAGCACGCCGGACGACGACGTGATGGTGCTCCGCGGTCAGAGTTGGATTACCTTGACCTCGCCCGTCGAGGGGACCAGCAACGTCACGGTCATGGCCCCGGACGTGTACGGCTGGGATACCCGCATCCGCTCGGCGAGGGTCCACTGGGTGGACGCACAATGGCAGTACCCGTCGCCGTCGATCGCCCCGGCCGGCTCGCGGCACGTGCTTATCACCACCGTCACGCGACAGTCCGACCAATCGCCTTGCGAGGGTTGGCGCGTCCGCTACGAGATTGCCGGCGGGCCGCCGGCCGGATTCGCGCCCGACGGGGCGCAGGCCGTCGAAGTGCCGGTCAATTCCGCCGGACAGGCAAACGTCGAAATCTTCCAGACCCAACCGGCGCACGGAACCAACCAGATTTGCATCGAGGTGATTCGTCCGGGGGATATTCCCGGCGCCGGCGGGCGGAGATTGGTCGTCGACCGAGGCTCGACCACCCAAACCTGGTCCGCTCCCGACCTGGTCGTCCGTCTGACCGGTCCGGCCTCGGCCAGCGTCGGCGAAATGTTGACCTACCGGATCGAACTGAGCAACCCCGGCGACCTGCCGGCCAAGGAGGTGACGGTCCAGTACGACGTGCCCGATGGGTTGACATTCATCGACAGCGTCCCCCAGGCCGAGTCCGCGGGCAATAAGCTCACTTGGCGGTTAGGCGAAATCGGGGCCAGACAGCACAGCGTGATCGAGGTCCGCCTTCGACCGCAGAGGCCGGGAAGCGTGACCAACTGTTGCCAAGCTACCGCCGCCGGAGGATTGAAGGCCACCGGCTGCGCGACTACGACCGTCGGCCTTTCAACGCTCGATGTGCGGATGACCGGTCCCGAGCAAGCCGCCGTCGGCGGCGAAGTCTATTTCGAGATAACCGTGACCAATCGCGGCCAGACCCCGGCCGCCAACCTGGTGGTTACCGACCGGCTCGATCCGGGTCTGATATACAAGGAGGCCGTGGGACAAAGCGTCCTCAAGCGAGAATTGGGCGATCTAGCCGCGGGCCAGTCGAAACGGATCGGTGTAACCTTGCAAGCGACCAGCCCCGGCCGGCTCTGCCACACCGTCGAGGTCACCGGGCCAACCGTCGCGCCGGCCAGCGCGAGGGCCTGCGTTACGGTTGCCGCCGCCACGCCGGAATCCGGCCGGCCCGGCGTTTTTCCGCCACCCGGCGGCGAGCAACGGCCCACGCTGAAGGTCGAAATCTCCGGCCCCGAAAAGCACGTCGTGGGCGAGATGGCACGGTTCACCATCGACCTGACGAACACGGGCGCCGTGCCGCTAAGCGGTCTGAAAGTCGTCAACAGTTGGGACCACGCCCTTTTACCCAAGGAGGCTACCCGAGGCTCCCGCATCGAGCAGAACACATTGACCTGGACCATCGACAATCTGCCGGCCGGTCAGTCGGTCCCTCTGACGATCCTGTGCGAATGTCAAGCCGTCTTGGTCAGGGCCTACAACCGCGTGAGCGTCGTTCTGCCCGACGGCGGCCGGGTGGAGGATGAAACTTACCTGGAGATTGTCCCGGCCGAAGAACCGCCGGCCGTCGACGGTTTGATTTTCACCGCCGTCGGCTTGCGCAATCCGGTGGCGGTAGGCAACGAGTTGACCTACGAGATTCGGGTGACCAACATCGGATCAATCACTTATCGGCGGATCAGCGTAACGGCAACCGTGCCCGAGGGGATGACGCCGAACCCGCTGGGCACCGCGCCGCCGGACAAGTTCAGAATCGACGGCCAAGTGGTCCAGTTCGATCCAATCGACGAGTTGCAACCGGGCGGGTCGATGACGTATCGTGTGCGGGTACGCACGTTGCGCACCGGCCGGTATCGTTTCCGCGCCGAGCTAACCGCCCCCTCGCTCCCTCAGGCGCTCACGAAGGAAGCAGACACGGAAGTGTTTTAGGGGTTTCGTAGGGTGCGTGAAACGCACCGCTGTCGATTGTGGTTGGTGCGTTTCACGCACCCTACATATTGAGCGAGGGCAGCTTGACGGTGAAAGTAGCCCCGTGGCCGGGTTGGCTGTCGACCTCGATCCGACCGCCGTGGTTGGCGATGATCCGCCAAGCCTTCGAGAGACCCAGCCCCAATCCCCGGCCGGCTTGACGGGCGGAGTAGAACGGGTCGAACAGGTGGCGGCGCTCTTCCGGCTTGATCCCCGGTCCATCGTCGCGGATATGGATTATCGTCTCCGATTGTTTAGCGGCCGACGGAACGTCGGCCTCGGAATCACCACAAGCCGCCGTGCCGGCGGCTGCTAAACACTCGTCGGCAGTTTCCACTTCGATCTCAATGCAGCCTCCGCTCTGAAGGGCCTCCAACGAGTTCCGGCAGATCGCCCGCAAGGCCACGCCGATCTGCACGGGGTCCGCCTCGACAAGGACCGGTCCCGTAAAAGGGGACAGGTCCAATTTGCCGGAACGGCCCGGAGGGTGCTGAGCACAAATTGGACCTGTCCCCTTTTTCGCCGCCGTGCGTCGGATCGTCGTCTCCTGCCGCTCGCAACGATGGCTCAGTTCGACGATCATTTCGTCGATTAGCTTGACGACGTCAACCTGTTGCAGTTCGGGGCGGGGCGGCCGGGCAAAAAGCATCATGTCGGCGATCATCTCGTGGACCCGCATCGCCTGGGCGCTGATCAGCGCCAGTGCGTGCCGCCGCTCGGGATCGGTCTCGTCGCGCAGCAGGAGTTGCGCCCGGCCAGAGATGACCGTCAGGGGATTGTTGATTTCGTGGCCGGCGCCGGCGGCGAACTCGGCCATCGCCTCGAGTTTTTCGGCGTCCAGAGCCTGTTGGAAGTCAGACTCCAGCACTTTCAGCCGGGCAAGTTGTTCGGCGATGGACGGCGAGCCTTCCATGAGCAGTGCGATTTGCAGGCATACAGCGACGCTCGTCTTGCGAAACCGCAAGCGGTCCGGCGGATGCTTCCGACGACTTCAAGCGCCTATGCGTTGGTGATCACCTCGATGTCCAGATGTTGGCACATCCGCTCCACGAGCCGTTCGACCTCGAACGGCTTGTGCATGAAATCGTTGGCGCCGGCCGCTTTCAACTCGCTGACCTTGTCCTCCTCGACCATGCCGGAGATGCAGATGATGCGGACGTCGTCCATGCTCTTGTCGTTGCGGACTCGCTGGCAGACTTCCTTGCCGTTGATGTCCGGGAGCATTATGTCGAGCACGATCAGGTCGGGGCGGTACTCCTTGACCATCATGCCGGCGTCGAAGCCGTTGTTGACGCTGCGGGTCTCGAATCGTCCGTCGCGATCCAGGGCGTCGGTAATCAACTCGACCAACTCCTCGTCGTCGTCGACGATCATCACCCTTCGCTTGCCGCTCTCCAGGGCGTCGGTGGGGATGCCGTTGTCGCGCATGAACGTAAAGAGTTGTTCGCGGGGGATGCGTCGAAACCGGCTCCCCGGCACGCGGAAACCCTTCAGTTGCCCCGAGTCAAAACAGCGAATAATGGTCTGCTGGGAAACCTTGCATATCTTGGCTGCTTCGCCGGTAGTGAACACTGTTTTCATAATTACCTCACCATCCTTGTCAAACTGGCTTGAGAGTTCACCCTGAGTTCGCGACTGCCGCAAACTCTTCACATCCCTATGCTCTATGCAAACGGCAAGATCGTCCGGCCCTTCCGATATTGCCGAACTTGCCAATTGCCCTCGATTATAGCTATCTCCCCGTGCCTGTCAATATGGGTATTGCTTCCCAAAGCCGCTGTTCCTGTTATACTTACGCAAAATTCTTCCCAATTACCCCATATCCCTCGCCGCGCTGAATGAATGTGCAGGTAATATCGAGGCTCGATTGCTTCCCTTACCGCCGCATTTCACTTGCTTACGCAGCCCCCGCCTTTTCGGCCGATTTTAAGAATTATTCTGATTGGGCAAGCTTTTCAGCCGAAGAATACCGTTGTAGATCGTCTTATTGGAGGGGAATCGGTTCATATCGCCTTTTGGTGGGGGGGATTCTTTCATGTTTCGCATGGCACTGGGGTTGGGATTGGTTGCGGTTTCGTTCACTCTAGCCGGCTGCCGGATGTGTCAACATCCCTTTGACTATTGTGGGCCGGTCTACGATTATGCCACCGACTGCCAGTCGTGTTCGATGCAATCGCGGGCAGGATCGATTCTCGAAAACACGCCAGCGCCGATGCCGGCCCAGGCCGAACAGTACCAAGAATACGTGGAAGGCGAGATGCGGTTGGGCGACGTGCCCGGCTCGGAGCAGATACTCTCGGTCACCGACCGAGAGGTGGAACCTACCGTCGCGCCGACCGAATCTTCCCAAATGGCCGGGCGCTCGTCGCCAACTTCTCCGGACACGTTGCCCGCCACCGGTTGGACGGCCCGCCGGTCGGTTCCTGCCATGCGGCGGTAATCCGATCGCTCTTCGGCACACTTCCGATTTTCGGCACGCACGGGCTTGCCGTCGGTCTAACAGTCCGTTGAAAAAGGGTGCCACTGCTGGCTTGTCCAGCAGTGCGGGGAGAAACATCCGGGAAAACACTGCTGGACAAGCCAGCAGTGGCACCCGCGCGGGCTTGCCGTCGGTCAAATCTTGTAAACAGCCACCCCGACATGTTCGCGGCCAATTCACCTTGCATTATAAGGTGGATGGTTCCGAATACGGATGTCTTGCCTCTAGCAGTGGAGCCGCTATAATCGGCCTCATGGTACAACTTGGCATAAATATCGATCACGTGGCCACCGTGCGACAGGCGCGGCGGACCTACGAGCCGGATCCGGTTTGGGCGGCCGCCCTGGCCGAATTGGGCGGTGCCGACGGCATCACCATACACCTTCGCGAGGACCGCCGCCACATCCGCGACCGCGACCTGCGAATCCTCCGCGAGACGGTCGCCGTCAAGCTGAATCTGGAGATGGCCTGCGAGCCGGAGATCATCGAAATCGCCCGGGAGGCGAAGCCCGATCAGGCAACGTTGGTGCCCGAGCGTCGGGAAGAAATCACCACCGAAGGCGGGCTGGACGTCGCCGGGCAATACGATCGGGTCGCTCCGGCGGTCGATCGGCTCCGCGAGGCCGGCGTCTCGGTCAGCCTGTTTCTGGATCCCGATCCGCGTCAGATCGAGCAAGCCGCCCGTCTGGCGGTCGACGCCGTCGAATTGCACACCGGCCAATACGCCCTGGCCTCGCCGGGCGCCGAACAGGAGAAAGAACTCGACAATCTGATAAAGGTCGGCGCACTGGTCCGCCAGGCCGGGCTGACGCTCCACGCCGGCCACGGGCTGACTTATCGCAACGTCAAACCAGTCGCGGCCATCGAAGGCATGCACGAGTTGAACATCGGACACAGCATCATCGCCCGCGCGATCATGGTCGGCCTCCAGGAGGCGGTGCGGGAGATGAAGCGGCTGGTGTCGTGAGATGTCAGTTGTCAGTTTTCAGTTAGTAGGGTGCGTCCTTGACGCACCACAACCAAACAACCAAGAATATTGGTGCGTCGAGGACGCACCCTACTAATCAAACCATGCGAACCAGAAGCGAAGAATTCGCCGGTCTTTCGGTCGCCACGATCACGCCGTTTCGCGCGGGTCAGGTGGACTTCGAGGCGTTGCAGCGGCAGGTGGAGTTCCAGATCGCCTCGGGTACGACGTGCGTCTGTCCGGCGGGCACCACCGGCGAATGTCCCACGCTCTCCCACGACGAGCACCAACGCGTGATATCGGCCGCGGTCGAGGCCGCCGCCGGACGGATCAAGGTGATGGCCGGCACCGGATCGAACAGCACCGACGAGGCGTTGCGTCTGACCCGCTGGGCAGCCAAGGTCGGGGCCGACGCCGCGCTGGTTGTCGCCCCTTACTACAACAAGCCGACGCAGGAAGGTTTTTTCCAACACTTCCAGGCCATTGCCCAAGCCGTCGAAATACCCATCTGCGTTTACAACATCCCCGGCCGGACAGCCAGGAACATCGAGCCGGAGACGATCGCGCGGATGGCGGAACTGCCGAACATCACGATGGTCAAGGAGGCCACCGGATCGCTGGACCAGGCATCGCAAATCATCAACGCCACCGATCTGACCGTGTTGAGCGGCGACGACAGCCTGACCTTGCCGCTGATGGCCATCGGCGCCCGCGGAGTCGTCTCGGTCGTGGGCAACATCGTGCCGAAGGACGTGATCGCGCTGGTCGAGGCGTTCAACTCGGGCGACATGGCCGAGGCGCGGCGTCTGCACCACAAGCTGTTTCCTCTTTGCCGCGACATGCTCTCCTTGTCGACCAATCCCATACCGATCAAGGCGGCGATGCGGATGCTCGGCCGCGACACCGGCGAGCTGCGCCTGCCGCTGACGCAACTTACCCCCGCCGAAGAGAAGAGCCTGCGAGAGACGCTGGCCGCCTATGGATTGCTCGACAAGTAGCGTTCCGTAATCATGCCGGAAATCATCCTGCTCTGCGAATACCCGACGCTCAACGGGGGCGAGCGGTCGATGCTGGCGGTGCTCGACGGTGTGCAAACGGCCGGCTTCACGCCCGTTGTGATGGCGCCGCCGGAAGGACCGTTGGCCGACGAACTGGCCGGCCGGGGCGTGGAGTTGTTGTCTTTTCAGTGTCGTGATATCGGTGGTGTTCGTATACCGACGGACCTGCTCCGCGGGAGGTTGGAACAACTCCTTTCGCGGCGGCGACCGGCGCTGCTGCACGCCAACAGCCTGTCGATGGGGCGATTGTCAGGCCCGGTGGCCGCGCAACTGGAACTGCCAAGCGTCGCTCATCTGCGGGACATTATTAAACTCAGCGCCCGGGCCGTGGCCGATCTGAATTGCCACGCCCGGCTGTTGGCCGTATCACGGGCCACGCGAGAGTATCACGTCTCCGGCGGCCTGTCGGCGGAAAAAACATGCGTCCTCTACAACGGCGTCGATCTCGACGAGTTTCGCCCTCGGTCGCCGACCGGATACTTGCATCGTGAACTCGGTCTTTCGGCCGAAGCACGACTGATCGGCACAATCGGACAGATCGGCCTTCGCAAGGGGCAAGACGTCCTTCTTCGCGCCGCCGCGACGATCACGGACCGGATCCCAAACGTCCATTACCTCATCGTCGGCCAGCGCAACTCCGAAAAGGCCGAATCGCGTCGGTTCGAGAACGATTTGCACGGTGCATCCGGCGGACCGCTGCTTGGGCGGGTTCACTTCCTCGGCCGTCGCAACGACGTAGCCCCACTGCTGAACGAATTGACGCTGCTGGTGCATGCGGCTCGGCAGGAGCCGCTTGGCCGGGTATTGTTGGAAGCGGCCGCCGCCGGCACGCCGGTCGTCGCCACCGAGGTTGGCGGCACGCCGGAAATCTTTCCGCCGCAATGCGAGGCCGCACGGCTCGTAAAGCCCGACGATCCTCACTCGCTGTCCGCCGCCATGCTCGAATTGCTCGACGACGAACCGTTGCGGCGTCGCATCTCCGCCGCCGCCCGACTCAGGGCCGAAACATGCTTCGACTCGCGAACGGCGGCGGGAAATCTCCTTCAACACTATCGCGACATCGCCGGTGGGTAGTTCGCTCGTAGGGTGCGTGAAACGCACCATGCACTACCGGTTGTGGTGCGTTTCACGCACCCTACAAAAGTTCACAACCTCAGAGCGTCCAAACCGTGTGTTCCCATGCAGAGCATGGGAACGAGAGCATGTGGCTATTCGCATCGCTCGCCGGCGGGGAGTTCGCTCGGAGCAGGAAGACCCGCCAATCGCAAAAAATTCGCCAACAGCGAGTAACCGCCGTCGGTCAGAATCGACTCGGGGTGGAATTGCAAGCCGACGATCGGCAGCCTCTCGTGTTGAATAGCCATAACCGTGCCGTCTTCCGATCTGGCCGTAATATCCAGACACTCGGGCAGCGCAGCCTCGTCCACGACCAACGAATGGTAGCGGCACGCGACCAACGGGTTCGGCACGTCCGCGAACACACCCCGGCCGTTGTGGCGGATCGAGGAGGTTCGGCCGTGCATCGGCTCTTTGGCCCGTGCCAGCCGGCCGCCAAACGCCTCGGCAATCGTCTGATGGCCCAGGCAGACGCCGAGGATCGGCAACTCCGCGTGAAGCGAGCGGACGACTTCCAACGAGCAACCCGCTTGCTGGGGCGTGCAAGGCCCCGGCGAGAGAACCACCGCCGAAGGACTCAGCGCGGCAACGCCCCGCGCGTCGATCGCAGTGTTGCGGACCACGCGGGTGGAGTGTCCCAATCGCTCAAAATACCGGGCGAGGTTGTGGACGAAACTGTCGTAGTTGTCGATCAGTAGGAGCATGGGAGTTGTCAGTATTCAGTGGCCTTGTTGACTAATTCCACTCGAACTCGGGGAGTCCGAGGCGAGTGAATTTGTTGAGGATTTTACTTCGTAGCCGCGTTTCAGTTTGTTGGTTTGGAATTGCACGGTTTTTCAGATGGTCGCCAAAACAACAT
>JAUWNG010000200.1 GCA_030612765.1 Planctomycetota bacterium | reverse complement strand
TGTCGGGTAAGTTCCGACCTGCATGAATGGCGTAACGACAGCTCTACTGTCTCAACCAGTGACCCGGTGAAATTGTAGCCGTGGTGAAGATGCCACGTTCCCGCAGCTAGACGGAAAGACCCCGTGAACCTTTACTGTAGGCTGGTATTGGGCTGTGATATGTTTTGTGTAGGATAGGTGGGAGGCGTTGAAGCCGGTGCGCCAGCATCGGTGGAGCCAACCTTGAAATACCACCCTGGGCATATTTTAGTTCTAACTCCGTCCCGTGAATCCGGGCGGAGAACAGTTCCAGTTGGGCAGTTTGACTGGGGCGGTCTCCTCCAAAACAGTAACGGAGGAGTCCAAAGGTACCCTCAGCCTGGTTGGCAATCAGGCGTCGAGCGCAAAGGTAGAAGGGTGCTTAACTGCGAGACTTATCAGTCGAGCAGATACGAAAGTAGGGCTTAGTGATCCGGTGATCCCGTATGGAAGGGTCATCGCTCATCAGACAAAAGGTACTCCGGGGATAACAGGCTTATCGCTCCCGAGCGTCCATAGCGGCGGAGCGGTTTGGCACCTCGATGTCGGCTCATCACATCCTGGGGGTGGAGAAGCTCCCAAGGGTTTGGCTGTTCGCCAATGAAAGTGGTACGTGAGCTGGGTTCAGACCGTCGTGAGACAGGTCGGTCCCTATCTACTGTGGGCACACGAAACTTGAGGAGGTTCTTCTTTAGTACGAGAGGATTTAGAAGGACGTACCTCTGGTGTTCCAGTTGTCGCGCTAGCGGCACGGCTGGGTAGCTATGTACGGAAAGGATAAACGCTGAAAGCATCTAAGCGTGAAGCCCTCTCCAAGATTAGGTTTCGTTGGGGTATTTACCCCGAAAGCCCCCTGGAAGACTACCAGGTTGATAGGTCGGATGTGTAAGCGCAGTAATGCGTTCAGCTAACCGATACTAACGGGCGAATGCTTGGCCGCATGTATTCAACGCTCCTAAGGCCCGCCTTCACGTCCCCTCTCCCACTGGGAGAGGGTGAGGGTTAGGATGTCACTTCATTACCACAACCGAACTAGTGGCTAGTGGTTAGTGGCTAGTGATCGACACGATGATTGTCTTTCACTAACCACTGGCCACTAACCACTAGCCACTATGTAAGCGGATCGGCCCTTCGCTGTTGGGCGGCCCGCTCCTTTCCGGTGACTATATCCGAAAGGCCACACCCGTTCCCATCCCGAATACGGTAGTTAAGCTTTCGGAGCCGATGGTAGTACCTAAAAGTGCGAGAGTAGGTGTCGCCGGATTTTTCATTCACAACAAGCCCCCGAGGCCAACCAGGCCCCGGGGGCTTCGTTATGCGCCGGGAGATTTGGGGGGAGATTTGGGGAGATTTGGGGGCGGGAGATTTGGGGGAGATTTGGGGTCAGAGCGCCATTAGTCAATAGGGATTGCGGCAAGACAAGGAATGAGGTAGACTTCGGATCATGGCTCGGCCACTGCGGATAGAATTCGACGGGGCGTTGTACCACCTCATGTCGCGCGGCAATGAGCGGCGGCCGATCGTGCGCGACGACGCGGATCGACAACGACGGCTGGAATGGCTGCGGCGGACCGTCGAAACCTACGGCTGGCGGCTGCACGCTTTCGTGCTGATGAACAATCACGAGCACCTCTTCGTGGAAACGCCCGAGGCCAATCTATCCGCGGGCATGCAGTATCTCAACGGCAGCTACACCAGCTACTTCAACCGCCGTCATCGCCGCGTGGGGCACCTGTTTCAGGGGCGTTTCCGCGGGCACTTGATCGAGGAAGAGGGCTATTTCCTGGAGGTCAGCCGGTATATCCATTTGAATCCGGTGCGTGCTCGGCGGGTCGAGCGGCCCGAGCAATGGCCCTGGAGCAGCTTTCCGGGCTACTGTCGGCAACGGCGTGCCTTCGAGTGGGTGAGCTATGCGGCCGTGCTGGGCGAGTTCGGCCGCGGCGAGGCCGCCCGACGCGAGTACGCCCGCTTCGTCCGCGCCGGGATGCGCGGGCGGACCCGTTCGCCGTTTGCCGATGCAAGGGGAGGGCTGCTGGTGGGTTCATCGGGCTTCCTCGAACGGGTGCGTAAGCTGATCGACGGCCGGTCGCCCGACGGGGCCGTACCGCAGTTGAAGAGCCTGCGTCGTCGGCCGCCACTGGCAAAGATCGCGGCCGTGGTGGCGAGGCATTTCGGCTGCGATCCGGCCTGCTGGACGCCCGGCCACCGTAGCGACGACGCCGGCCGGGCGGTGGCGGCATACCTCGCCCGTCGCCGCTTTGGATATGCGGCCGCCGAAGTGGCGCAAGCGTTGGGATATCGCAGTCACGGCAGCGTGCGGAACGCCTTGGCACGGGTCGAGGCGGGCAATCGACAGCTACAAAAAACCCTGAAAGTTCTTCACGGCAAACTCCACTAATGACTAAATGCGCTCTGACCCCAAAATTTCTCCGCACGTGTCGGCGGCAGATGCGGCGGTTGAAAGTGGCCGACTCCACCGGCGCGAAGCTCTCCGGCGCGGGCCTCTTGACGCGGACACTGATTCTGCGCCGGCTGCTCCGCCGCGAAGTGCTTGCGCCGGACGAGCGGAACGTCGGTCTGCTGTTGCCCCCCTCGGTCGCCGCCGTGGTGGCCAATGCCGCGTTGGCGATCGATCGCCGCGTGGCGGTCAATCTGAACTACACCTTCGCCTCGGAGGTCATCGGCGACTGCATCGCACAGTGCGGCATCCGTCACGTGCTTACGAGCCGTCGCTTCATCGAAAAAACCGGCCTGAAACTCGACGCCGAAATGGTGTACATGGAGGATTTCAAGGACAAGGTCGCGTGGACCGACAAACTCGTCGCCGCCGCGACGGCCTGGTTGGTCCCGGTGACGTTTCTGGAGCGATGGCTCGGATTGACCGAAGTCGGCGACGATGACCTGCTGACGATAATTTTCACGTCCGGCTCGACCGGCCGGCCCAAGGGCGTGATGCTCAGCCACCGCAACGTCGGCTCGAACGTCGAGGCCTTCGCCCGGATCATTCACCTTACGGAAGCCGACGTGTTGCTGGGCATCTTGCCGATGTTTCACGCTTTCGGCTACACGGTGACGCTCTGGGCGCCGCTGGCTCTGCCGCCTAAGGGGATATATCACTTCAACCCCTTGGAAGCCCGGGAGGTGGGCAAACTCTGCCGCCGCCACGGAGCGACGATCATGGTCGCCACGCCCACCTTCCTGCGATCGTACTTGCGGCGGTGCGGGCCGGACGATTTCGCCCGCATGGAAGCGATCGTCACCGGCGCCGAGAAACTCCCGCCCGAGTTGGCCGAGGCCTTCGAGCGGCGTTTCCGTCTCCGGCCGGTCGAGGGCTACGGCATCACCGAAACATCTCCGGTCGTTTCGGCCAACATCCCCGCGAACCGCGCGCTGGGCAAACCGCGCGAATGGGCCAAGGAGGGTTCCGTCGGCCGGCCGCTGCCCGGTGTGGCCGTCAAGGTCGTCGATCTCGACACCGGCGAAGATTTGGGCGCGAACCGCTCGGGCATGCTGCTGATCAAAGGCCCGAACGTGATGAAAGGCTACTACGGCCAGCCGAAGTTGACCGCCGAAGTGGTCCGCGACGGTTGGTACACGACCGGCGACGTGGCCGAGATCGACGACGAGGGCTTCATCAAGATTACCGGACGGATCAGCCGTTTCTCGAAGATCGGCGGCGAAATGGTGCCGCACCTCCGCGTTGAAGAGGCTATCGCGGACGTTCTTGAACTGGACAACGAGGAAGTGAAGTTCGTGGTCACTTCCGTTCCCGATCCGAAAAAAGGGGAACGGCTCGTGGTTCTGCACACCGATCTCGGGCGGAGTCCCGATGATATCCGTCGGGCATTGTCCGCCGGCGGTCTGCCGCCGTTGTGGATCCCCTCGCCGGACAACTTCCGCCGCGTCGAGTTCATTCCCATGCTCGGGACCGGCAAGCTGGACCTCAAGCGGATCAAGGACGCGGCCGCGGCGGAATTCTCGCGTTAACAGCCCGTTGAAGAAGTCGGATTTCGGGAGTTTGGGTGCCACTGCTGGCTTGTCCAGCAGTGTTTTTCCGGTAGTTTCCTCCATGCACTGCTGGACAAGCCAGCAGTGGCACCCTTTTTCAACGGGCTGATAAAGCCGCTTGCGGCTTCGCGTCAGCGTTTCAGCTTGTCGTCCGATCGCGAGGCGACCGTGGACTTCTGATTGACTACGTCGGCCAAAATGGCCAGTTGCGCTTTGACTTTCGGCCGCACGCCGTCGAGCTTGTAAGCCAGCGTCCGAACGCTGCGGCTATTCAGTTCGGCGGTGCGGGAAATGGCGCCGAGAAAAGCGGCGGTCTGGACGAAGTTGTTGTCGGCCGTTTTGCCCATCAGTGGCGAGACGGTCTTGGTCAACAGTTCAGCCACGACCGGTTCGACGCTGAGGAAGCAGTCCAATCGGTTGGTGATGTAGTAGCGTCCGTTGGTCTCGCGGACGTATCCGGTTTTGAGGACCAGCACGCCGCGGCCGATTACCGGCCGGGCCAGCAACGGCCCTCGATACGTCCCCTCGCCGTAGATGACGTGGGTGTCGTGGCTCTGGTGGACGAACTCCAGCGAGATCGTGGCGCCAATCGACTCGGAGAGCGTGAACCGCCCCTCGCCGGTCTGCCGCATCCGCAATTTGCTGATCTTCAACAGTTCCCAGATATTGACGACCACGTCGGGGTGACGAACCAGGAAGAGGTACATGTCGGGGTCGCAATCGATGACCTTTAGCGGCATCCGGCGGAAAACGCTGACGTTCGACAGCACCGAAACGACCTTGGCCCGGTCAGCCGGGTCCAGTTTGTCCAGCGGAATCGACTTCAACGCTTCCAGACGAGCGCTGTTGCTGGTATCCGCGGCAGCCAATGATTTTCGCGGGAGGAGAGGGCTTGCGGCCCGTGCAGGCTGGTCGAACTCCAACAGGAATCCCAGCACCAAAAGGATTGGCGCGAAACGCGCTGCAAGTGCGACATTGCTCGATAATCGGGCGGTATCGGCAGGTATCCGGCTCGAAAACCCCATTCATCCCCCCCATGGCGCAGAGCTAGACCGTGTAATCAGCTTCCTGGTTATTCGGTTTGCGAGGGGGCTGACGGTCAGTGAAAATTTACCGGCGTCAAGATGGAGAGGCAGGGCAAGCTGCCGAGAGGTTTGACATCAATGTGTAGCGGCTGGTCTTGTCTGGGCGGGTCGGCAGTAATTGATGGAACAGTCGAGCGTGATATTTCCCGAACACATGTCGAGACGAGGTATTCGGGGTTCAGTTTTCCTTCGCCTCGGTTGTATGAACTCGCTGGACCGGGTGCATTCCGCACTTTGTTAGCCCGAAGGGCTTTTCAGAAGATAGCCCATCCCTGAAAGAGTCCATTGTGTCAAGTGTCTCCTGGCGGGATTTTTGACGCACGGTCAGCGCAAAAGTCCCTTGCGGGCTTTTCTCCTGT
>JAUWNG010000039.1 GCA_030612765.1 Planctomycetota bacterium | reverse complement strand
GCTGGTTGTGGGTGGAATGGGCTTTTGTAACACATGGCCAAGACGATACCTTTACAAAACTACCGCGACCTTTACGAGAACTATTACTTTTCGCCCTCACTCAGGCCGCCTAGCGACCTGAAAAAGGGCAAAAGTCGAGCTCAGACGCATCTTCGTAAGATACCACACCCGATCGCCGGCGTCCATCCGCGGCTATCGCTGCGCGGTCTTTGTGGAACCCACCGGCAGATATAGGAAAGTAACGACAAGGTGCCCACGCCGGGATTGAATCACTCCACGCCGCGTGGACGGAACGGCTCGAACACTAGTGGGTGTTCCAGGTCGGCGTTGCCGACGCGGATGGAGGTTTTTCCGGCCAAAAGGTCGTCGAACAGCCGGCCGACGAACTCCGCCCGCCAGCCGCGGGCCAATTTCGGCGGGGGAGCGGAAAAAGGGGACAGGTCCAATTTGTGCGACGACCAACGCTGCGCGTCGGTGCCCGCCTGCGGGCCGTTCCGGCAAATTGGACCTGTCCCCTTTTTCCGGGCGCGATATGCCATCCACTGGCGGATGTCGCCGGGCGTGCCGACCAGATTGGGAGCAAGATGGGCCTCGCGGCATAAGCTACCCAACGCGGAGAAGAGGAATTGGCCCAATACGGAAAGCTCCGGCCCGCGCTCGCGAGTCGGGCGCGGGGGACACTCGGCCTCGGGTACGTCCAGGCCGCGCTGGACGGCCGCGGCGATTTCTTCCAGCCGACGCTGCAAGTCGCCCCGCTCCAATCCGCGCACCGCCCTGATGCGTTTCAGGTCGGACGATCCGCGGCGGGCAAGCTCCACGATCAGATCGTCGCGCAAAACGCGCCGCGCCGGCCGGTCGCGACGCTCGGCCTCGGATTCGCGCCAATGATACAACTCGCGGACGATGGCCAATCCTCGGGCGTCCAACCCCGCATTGCCCGAGACACGACGCCAACGCTCCTTGGACAGCGACCGGTCGAGTTCATCCAGCCACGAGTCCATTTCATCCGTCAGCCAATCCAGTCGGCCGAGGTCCGCGAGTTTCGCGTGGATTGCGTCGCGGATCGGTTGCAGGCATCGGGCGTCGTCAAGCGCGTATTCGATCTGCCGCTTGCTCAACGGACGGCGGCGCCAGTCGGTGCGGGTTTCGTGCTTCGACGGCCGCCGGTCGAGAAACTTCGAGATCAGCGAGCCGAGTCCGGCCGGATACTCCGCTCCCGCCAGTGCGGCGGCGATCTGCACGTCGAACAACCGGGCCGGCCGTCGGCCGACCGCCCGGATGCAGAACTCGATTTCGCCTCGGCCCGCGTGGACGATCGTTTCGTGCCCCGGCGCGACGACGACCTCCCAAAACGGCGTAACGTCGCCGACGGTCATCGAGTCGATGACCGCAAGCTCGCCGTCGGCGGCCACCTGGATCAGGCACAGCACCGGCCGGTAGGAGTGTTCGGAGACGAACTCCGTGTCGAAGGCGATCGTCTTTGCTCGGGAGATTTTCTTGCAATACTCTCGCAACTGATCGTCGGTGGTGATGTCGTGGTATTGCATGATAATCTTCTTGTAGCACAGCCGCCCTCGGCTGTGTCTGAATCAATACACAGCCGAAGGCGGCCGTGCTACAACCCTTTACAGGAAAAGAAACGTCGCCAGCACGAAAAGTGGAACGAGAAAGACTACGCTGTATAGCATGTATCCGAAGAAGCTGGGCATCGGCACGCCGGCCTTTTCCGCGATGGCCTTGACCATGAAGTTCGGGCCGTTGCCGATGTAGGTGCAGGCACCCATGAAAACCGCCCCCAGACTGATGGCGATCAACAGGCGCGTTTCGACGCCGGCCACCGCGGGGGTTAGTCCATGTTCTTCGGTTAATGCCTTTGCCGTTTCAAAGAACACCACGTAAGTCGGCGCATTGTCCAACACCGCCGAGAGGCTGCCGGTGGCCCAGAAGAATTGCCACGGCTCGGTCAATCCCAGACTCGAACCTTTGACGGCGAGTATCTGTATCGCCGGCTGCATGCAGATAAAGATACCGAAGAACAGCACGGCGACTTCGATGATCGCGGCGAAGTTGAAGCGGTTGCTCCGCCGCGCATGTTGGTTTCCAATCATCAAGGAAAGGGCCACCAGCGCTAGTTGCGCCGCCTCGCGCATGAACATCCACGGATGCCAGTCGGTGCCGGGCAGCGGCTTGCTTGGGTCCAGCAAGGCCACCGAAAAGATCACCCCGACCAATAAGACCGCGTTGGGCCATACGCCGCTGAAACGCAGCCTGTGTACGCGGGTCTCGTCGCGGGCAACGTCGGCCGGCTCTTCGCGCGGGTAATGCCAGAAACAGTCCAACGCCCAATAGATCAGCAACAACGCGGCGTTGATGAACAACCACTCTTGCCACAGCCCGGTCGTCCACAGGAACGGGACGCCCATCAGGTAGCCCAAAAACAGCGGCGGGTCGCCGATCGGCAGAAGCAAGCCGCCGCAATTGCACACGATGAAGATGAAAAAGATTACCGTGTGCTTAACGTGCTTTCGTTCCCGGTTGGTTTCCAGCAGCGGACGGATCAACAGCATCGCCGCGCCGGTGGTGCCGATGAAGCTGGCCAGCAAGGCGCCGACGCCCATGAACGCGCAGTTGGTCAGCGGATGGGCGGGCAGGTCGCCCTCGATGCGGATGCCGCCACTGATCGTATACAAACTGAACAGCAAAACAATGAACGGTATGTATTCGCCGAGTACCGCGTTGGCCAGCACCTTGCCGGTAAGAGACAGATTTATCGCGGACGCGGACGGCAATCCCACGTGATGGAACGGCCAATGGGCCGAAATCGGATGGCCGTGAAAAAAGAGGTAGTACCCCAACGTCAGCACCGCCAGCACGCCGGCCACGTAAAAACGGTGCAGATTGCTCTCCCACCAGTGCATCGTGGCGGGTACCAGCGGCAACAAAGCAATCGCCCCCAACAACAGCGCGAAGGGCGTCACCATCCAATATGGCGGATGGTCGGTGACGACGTCGTGCCCCGTCTCTTCGTCGGCCGTATCCTCCTTGACCGCTTCATGTTCCGCGTGGTCGACGATCAACTCGGTCCCGTACTGCGGGACGTGGAACGCCGCCGCCGCCGCGTAGCCGACCAACACCAAAATTAGCACCAAAAGCAAAGGGCGATGGCTTGCTTGGGATTCAAGTATGTCACTCACGATGTCGGCTCCCAACTATGAAACACTCTAGCAGACGTGATTTTGGGCGAAAAATCAAGGGTAGGCGGATCAACGGCGGGAAAATATGTGAATCTGGCCAAGATGTACCCGAATGGATAAATCGTCTTGTTCGCCCAGGCTACCCGTGATGGCAACCGATGGCAACTAAAACGGTCGATATGCTTGACAATTCCCTGGGAAAATGGATACTAAACCACTTACTTCTACTCATCTCATGTCGCTAAAAGGAAGGAGCGGTATTGTGCCGAGGTCCGTGCTGGAAGCGATCAAAATGGGAATTTGGGACTTCGAGCCATCGGAGGTTGAGTTTTGCAAGTTTGACGCCTCCAACGCCATGCCGGGAACGCGAGATAAATTGTTCACCATGGCGGAGCGGGCGCAAAAAGGGTTACCCTTGTGGCACGTCCACGATCGAGACGACGTGGAATCGGCTCCGCCGTCGGTCATCCTACGCCGAAAACCGCGGTGAAGTCGTATCTGTAAATTGACCGTTTGCCACCCGGAAAGCCCACGGGATGCAATCCGTGGGCTTCGGTGTGGTGATCGAGTTCTCCCTTTATGACTTCCCTTCGACGGCTCTATCTACATTGACGCCGCCGCATAGACCTGTAATCTTATAGTCCTTCGGAACATGTTTTGATATTGAAATATCCGCATTTAGCCCCGGATGAATACACCCGGGGCAAGCGGTTTTTTGCGGCCAACCCGCCCCACCGTGTATTCACGGCGGGCTAAATAATGGAGGTTGCGGTCATGCCAGTTGCAGGGATGATTCTCGGGTGGATACTGTTGGGCCAGGCCTCAGACGCCGTATTGCCGCCGCTTTCGGAGCCTCCGCGGAAAGAGCCTGCCGTCTTGCAATCGCTCGCCGCCTCGGATGCCGCCCGTGCAATGCCGCCGGCTTCGATCGATGCTTCGCAAAATCCAAGACGTCCGCCGGAATTGGTGGACGAGGCGATTCGCTTGCCCGCCGACAGCGCGCTGACCGGCCGGCCGCTTACGCTGCTCGAAGCGCTCGGTTCGACGATCGAGCGCCGCCGGCAGTTGGAAATCGTGCGGGCGTATTGGCGACTGGTCGAGGCGGCGGCCGAATATCGCTTCTCTCTGGACCATACCCGGCAGCTCGAACCGGCCAACATCGGCGGCGAGGACGCCTCGTTGCGATCCGACCGGGCAGAGGCGGCGGCGCGGCTCCAGGAGGCGAACCTTCAGGCGGTCCGCGCCCAGTTCAATCTGGCCGCGTTGGCGCGAATGTCTATCGACGCGCCGCTCCCGTTGCCGACCGATCCTCCGCACGTCGGCGCGTACCGCACGTACTTCAACGAATTGTTCGCGGGTCGGACTCCGCCGGAGACGGCCCGGCTGGCCGAAAAAATCCTTCCCTTGCAACGCCGGGCGATCGACGATCAGGCGGCGGCGGTCCTGGCAGCCGAGGACGCGCTGCTGGCCGTCGCCGACGATCGCCGAGGCGGACGAGTCAACGCCGCCGCCGTGGCCTCGTGCAGCCGCAAGTTGCTCCACCGCCGGCAGACGTTCATCCGCTTGGTCTGCGACTACAATCGAGCCATCGCCGATTATGGTTTGACCGTCGTGGGACCAACGGCGAGCGCGCGGGAGTTGGTGGCGATGTTGATTGGCCCGACCCGGCAAGCGGCCCTGCCGCGATCCTCGGACAACCGGGGATCGGTGAATCCGACCAGCGCGAACGAGCCGATTGCAACACCACGCGGCGTGCCGACGTTGGCCCCCCCGCGCGAAGGTTGGCGGGCGAACGAGCCGACGCTGGCTCCGCCGCGCGAAGGGCTTCAACCGGCCGGCAAGAACGAACCGACGTTGGCCCCGCCGCGCGTTCAACCTCGGTATGGAACGCCAAACCCGCCCGAGGCGCGGCTCGTGCCGGTCGATCCCCAAGCCGAGTCGTCTTCGCCGCCGGAGCGGATTGCCCACAAGCCGTCGCATTCTTTCTCCCCTCTCCCTCCGGGAGAGGGTCGGCAACCGATTTCCCCTCTCCCTCCGGGAGAGGGTCAGGGTGCGGGCGCGTCGCCCGCCGCGGCAACTCCGCTCTATTCGGCGTTGCGGGCCGCCACGCCGGCCGTTCGGGCAAAACAGTTGACCGTGGCCATACATTGGGACCGCTACCTGCCCGAAGACGCCGGTAAGCCGATCGGCCTGGAAGAGTGTCTGCTCCGCGACGGCGGCGGCGACCGGCTGGCGACGATTCGTGCCTATTGGCTCCTTCGGCGTCGGGCCGCTCAGTATCAGATTCTCGCCGAGCAGACCGAGTTCTACGAGGCGCTTATGCCCGTGGTTTTGCAACACCGAAACGAACCGACCGGGGCGGCGGACATGCTGCGGTTGAACGCGGCACAACTGGCCGCACGCGCGGAACTAGGCCGGTCCCGGGTGGCGCTGGTCGAGGCCCAGTTCGCCCTGGCGCTGCGGATCGGCGCGGCGGACGAGGCGGCGTGGCCGTTGGCCTCGACCGTGCCGCACTCGGGCGAATACCTGCTGAAGCTCGATGCCCAGCCCCAAAGCCTGCTCGACACATGGCCGGTGCGCCGGCTGGCGGCGACGATACCCGGCCAAAGCGAAAATGTGCGGCAACATGCCGCCGCGGTCGTCGAGGCCGAGACGGCGCGGGTCGCCGCCGCCGAGAAGTACCGTTTGGGCAGCATCGCGGTCGACCGGGTTTTGGAGACGGTCGCCGCCCAGACGGAGCAGACTGCGGCGTTTTTGGATTCGCTGACCGACTACAATCGATCGATCGCCGAGTACGCGTTGACGGTCCTTCCGCCGTCCACGCCCGCCGACAAACTCGTTTCGGCGCTGGTTATCGAGCCGTAAAGCCACGATCGTTGGGGGGGTGGCGCGCCCTGAGGCACGAAGGACATGCCACCCATCGCTTGACTATCGCCGCCTGCGTGATACAATGTCTTACATGAATACGCTGACCGTCCGAATCCCCGACGAACTGCGGTCCGACCTACAAGAGATCAGTGGCCGGCGGAGTGTGCCGATCAGCGATCTGGTGCGCGAATCGATTCGCCGCTACGTGGCCATCGAACGGTTCCGAGCGCTTCGCAAACGGACGCTTCCATTCGCCGAAGCGCAAGGGCTGTTGACCGATGAGGACGTCTTTCGAGCCATCTCATGAGGATTGTGCTGGACGCCAATGTCGTCGTCGCGGCCTTTGCCGCCCGAGGATTGTGCGAGTCGGTATTCGAGCTTTGCCTTTACGGCCACGAAATCCTGCTGAGCGAATCGCTGCTGGACGAAGCTCGGCGAAATCTCGCCAAGAAACTGAAATTGGACCGGCAAACCGTAGCGGACATCGGGCGGCTGCTTCGTAAGAATGGTGCGATGTTGAAACCCGCCGCGGTTGCCGCGAGCGCCTGCCGCGATGCCGACGACCTGCACGTTTTGGGGTTGGCCAAGGCGGGCGAGGCCGATTACATCATCACCGGCGATGACGATCTGCTGTCGTTAAAGCATTTTGGACACTGCCGAATCGTCACACCCCGGCAGTTCTGGTCACTCATGCATGAAGTCAAGTAGCCGAGGGCCACAAACCAGGGCGCGACCGACGCAGCGCGGCTTTATGACTCTGTTACCACCACCATTGCGAATCGGATCGTTGGTCGTTGATCCGCCGTTGCTGCTGGCGCCGATGGCGGGGTTTACGAACTTCGCCTTTCGGCAGTTGGTGCGACGGTTCGGCGGTGCGGGACTGCCGGCGACAGAAATGATCAGTGCGCGGGGCTTCTCGCATACGGAAGGCCGCGGCGGCGACGCGCCCGAGCGGCTCTGGGGCGTCAATGACGAGCCGCGGCCGCTGGCCGTGCAGATTTGGGACAACGCCCCCGACACGCTGGCCGAGGTGGGCCGACGGTTGGTCGAGGAGTATCGGGTATCCGTGGTGGATATAAACTTCGGCTGCCCGGTGCGCGACGTGTCGCGGAAGGCGCAAAGCGGCTCGTACCTGCTCGGCTACCCGGATCGCGTGGGCGAGATCGTCGCGCGAGTAGCGAACGCATGTCGGCCCGTGCCGGTGACGGCCAAGATCCGACTCGGCCGGACCCGCGACTGGATCAACGCCATCGACGTTGCCCAGGCGATCGAGGGGGCAGGCGGGGCGGCGGTAACGGTCCACGGCCGGACGGCCGAAGAAATGTTTCGCGGTTCGGCGGATTGGGACGAGATTGCTCGGATCAAGCCCCGCTTGAACCGGATTCCGCTTATCGGCAATGGCGACCTACGCACGGCGACGGCGGTTGTCGAGGCGTTCGAGCGATACGGGGTGGATGGGGTGATGATCGGCCGGGCGGCTCTCAGCCGGCCGTGGTTGTTCGCGCAGGCGGCGGCCGCGCTGCGCGGCGAGCCGGTTCCGCCCGATCCCACCCTGGCCGAGCAGCGGCAGCTCTTGTTGGAACACTTCCGCCTGGTCGTCGAACAATTCGGACCGGTCAAGGGGACGATGCTGATGCGGTGCTACGCCTGTCGCTACGGCCAGGGGCGCGGCGGCGCTCGAGAGTTTCGCCGCCGGATCACACGGGCATCAACGCCGGAGGAGTTTGCAGCGATCGTGGAGAGCGGCTTTCCACGCGAATAATAAGCTGTCGAAATCGGGTGCCACCCTCCGTTAAACGGGCGTGATTATTATCCGCTCCATGAGGTAGAATTGAAGAGTTCAGAACAATCGATAGCGATGATGGAGGCAGGCCCATGGGCGTAAAACGACTTTTGATTACCGCCGTGGCGGCGTTCGTTATGGCTTCTTTGATCGCGTATGGCTTGCTCCATTGGGGTCAGTCCGCCAATCGAGACGTGCCGCTGCCGCCGCCGTCCGTGGAAGCCTTGCCCCAGTCGCTGGTCGTATACTGTATGCACGACACCGAACGGGGGCCGAACTGTCGGAAAATTGAAAAACTCACGCACGAAGTGCTCAAACAATCATTTGAAAAAGAACTGCAAGACGGGCGGTTGAAATGGCTCGTGGTCAATTACGAGCATCCCAACAACAGTTTTATAATCGAAGAATACGACATCGGCAAACCATGCATCGTGGTGGTCGATGGCAGGTCGGGGAAAAACCGGGCCTGGAAGAACCACCAACTGAAAGTGTGGGAACTGCTCGACGAGGAACCGGCGTTCAAGGACTATATGCGAGGCGAAATCCAGGAAGCGTTGAAGGACGTCCCGTTGCCCGATGCTCGATAGCGAGTGCCGACTCACGCACAAGTAGGTTATGCTTTAGCATAACATTGCACCGACTATTGCCCTCGTTCCCCCGGTCCTCCGTGGGAACGCATTATTCGCGTCGCCGCCATCGACGCAGAGAGGTTGTGAATTTTTTGTGGGGTGCGTGAAAAGCACCAAAACCGGTAGTGCATTGTGCGTTTAACGCACCCTACGGATTGTGGTCGTGATGACGCCAAATCGAAAAATTCACAGCCTCAGAGCGTCGGAAAACATGGGTTCCCACGCAGAGCGTGGGAACCAGGGAAATATGTTATGCTGAAGCATAACCTACCATTGCCTTGAATCGTTTTCCCTGCCGGGAGCGTACCACCGTTGGGCACCAGTGAGTTCTCGATGTTCGAGCAGTATGCCATCGCCAGCGGTCTGCTGACGCAAGAGCAGATCGACGCGGCCCGGACGGGCGTGCGCTGGTCGGATGAGAACGAACCCGATCCGGGCGGACCGCCGAGCGACCGTCGGCTTGCCGACCGTCTGGTCGAGATGAATCTGTTGAACCCCTGGCAAGCGAAACAATTGCTCGACGGCCGCACAAAGTTCAACCTGGGGCCGTACCAGATCATCGACTCGATCGGTCAGGGCGGGATGGGGCAGGTCTTCAAGGCGAAACACGGCAAGATGGGGCGCGTCGTGGCGGTGAAGGTTCTACCCCACGATAAGGCCACGCCGGAGGCGGTGGCCAACTTCACCCGCGAAATCCGGGCGCTGGCCGGCCTGGACCATCCGAAATTGGTCGCCGCGCTCGATGCCGGACAAGACGGGAGCGTCCTTTACCTGGTGACGGAATACGTGCCCGGCATGGACCTCCACAAACTCGTCCGCGAGAGAGGGCCGCTGGACGTTTCGACCGCCGCACGGATCGTCTCGCAGGTGGCCGAAGGGTTGCAGTACGCCCACGCCCAGGGAGTCGTCCACCGGGACGTGAAGCCGGGAAACGTGTTGGTCTCGCCCGACGGGGAGGCAAAGCTGTCCGATCTCGGGCTGTCCGGCTCCTTGAACGAAGATGCGGAGAGCGATCCCCGGTACGGCAAAATAGTGGGTACGGCCGATTACCTTTCGCCCGACCAGGTCCGCGACCCGTGGAGTCCGACGCCGGGTTGGGACATCTATTCGCTCGGCTGCACGCTGTATTACGCGGTCACCGGCAAGGTTCCTTTTCCGGGAGGGACGACGGCGGACAAGGCCCGGGCGCACTGCGAACTGCGGCCGCTCGATCCGCGACGGTTGAACTCGCGGCTGGGCGCCGACTTCGTCGATGTCATGGCCGACATGATGGCCAAGGAGCCTTCGCAGCGGATTGCCGCGGCAGGCGAGGTGATCGCGCGGCTGGCGCCTTTTCTGACCCCGACGCCCGCCTCGCGGCCGGACCGTCCGGTGGTTCCGCCGCCGATCGTCGCTCCGCGGCGCGAAGACGAGGATGATTCGTCGTCCCGAGAGATGCAGATCCCCACCGGCTTCGACGTGATGAAGGTTCTGTGGCCGCTGACGGTCTTTGTGTTGGCGCCGTCGGCCTTGGTGGGCACGATTGTATTGCTGTGGTGGCTGGTGCAGAACATTCTCGACTGACACGAGGGTGTCCGGGAGTAATTTCATCATCGTCGCATCGTTCGCGCGGGCACGATCAAGGGCCTTCCCCGGAGCGCCGTTGCGAGTCGAGCCACCGAAGCGCCGCGGCTGCCAGCAACCCGAGTAACGAGAGCACGATGAGTATCCAGAAGATTTGGTCATATCCGGTCAGCACGTTGCCGCTGCTGCGTGCGTCACGGATCAGCCAGCCGGTGACAAGGGGCATGAAAATCTCCGGCGTGAACCCCACGAAACAAATGATTCCCACTGCCGTGCCGGTCAGCTCCTTGGGGATACCGGATTCTTCAAGAAGCGCGAAGTAAATTCCCCGCAAAGCAAAGAAAGCGGCGCAACTGACCACCATGTTTGCGATCATAAACCAAACCAGTTCGCGATTCGGCGGCACGAAAAGGAACATCGCATACGCCGCAATCAGCAGGCCAAAGCAAAGCTGGATAGAGGGCGACACCCCCAGGAACCGGTCGGCGACCCAACCGGCCGCCAAAGCCGCTCCGACACGCAGGAAACTAAGGTACGCAACTACCTTCGCGGACTCGGTTCGCGTCAGGCCGTACGCGTCCTCGGAGTACAAGCCGTAATAGTCGAACATCTTGAACGTACTGTATGCGGCGATAATGACCACCGCCTGTAGCCAGACGGCGGGTGATCGCAGCAGAAGCATGAGGCAGCGTAAGGTGCCCACCCGATCCGTTTGTCCGTCGTCCGCGGTGCGACAAGCGACCGGCTTCGGATCGGGCACGAAGAACCATACGCACACCGCGGCGAAAAAGCAGCACCCAGCGTAAGAGCACAGCAGCATCCGCATCGCGGTTGCCTCACGCGCCGGATCGCCCAAAGCATTCCCACAGACCATCATCCCGAACGCGTATGCGGCGATTGCGGCCAGCAACGCCGCCGCCAATCCGCGTCCACTGTCTAGTATCCCGAACGCCCGCCCCTGCCTGTCCTTGCCGCCCCATTCGCGGGTAGCGCGGATCAGCGGCGCCCAGAAGGCAAAGATGGTTGACGCCCCAAAAAAACCAAACACAACGTACAAACCGGTGAAACTTGGGATCGTGGACATGTAGAGACCGCCCAGTCCCGTAGCCAGCAGCGAAGCAGGCACCAGTTTCCGCGGTGAAAAACGATCGGCGAGCGGTCCACCGAGGAAATAGCAGGCCATCGCCACGACACCGTAGACGGCGCCGAGTTGGCCGAGCTGAAACTCGTCGATACTGAACGTCGAGAGGAGACTCGACTTGAAATACCGGCCTGGGTGAAATGGCGGAATAAAAACCGCTTCACCAGCCAAAACCAAACTCAACATCGTGAGGCTTCGGTGGTGACGACGGTCTAATTTGCCCTTCATGTGTTCGCCGGTGGATGGTTAGCTCTTATCCTTCTCTTCCGCCTCGTTCTCCTCGCTTTTCGGCGCGTTTATTGCAGCGGCTTTGGCGTCGCGAAGATCCCGCTCCAACTCGCCGATCTCTCGCGGGTGAAGATGCTGGTGGATCAGCTTGTTGGTGTCGTCCAGAAAGAGGTTGATTTTCTTCTGCACGACGTGATCGTTCGTGGCGAGTCTTTCCCTCTCCTGGATGACGCGCAGGCTGAATTTCTCATTGGTGGGCAATTCCCGCAACTCCTCGAACATTTTCTCCGCCAGATCGAGTTTTCCGGCCTCGATGCGGGCGCGGATCAGCGCGTCGTAGATTTTCCGGCGGGCGACGATGTCCACCAACTCCTCTTGCAGGCTGAAGATGAATCCCTCGGCCCACAGCCGCAAGTCGTCGTTGGCGATTTCGGTGGCCATTTCCGGCTCCAGGCCGGGTACCATCGGCATCCGCGCCAACGGCTCGCGGCCGTTTTTTATCAGCAGCACCCTCAATAGGTGTTCTCCCGGCGGAATCAGGAGTTGGCCCCGCCGGTCGGTCCATCCCAACAGTGTGGCGGCCTTCTTGCCCGGCACACGGGAGTACACTTTGTAACCGGATAAAGGCTTATGAGGCTTGGTCCGCGACTTGAGCGTCAGTATGGTGGAGCCGCCGGTTGGAATCACGCGCAAGGCCAGCGCTTCGACCCGGCCGCCGCGCTTGGTGAGCGATATCCTTACGCCGGAGTGCAACCGGCAGTGCGTTTCCAGGGGCAAAATCTTCTCCACCGTGCAGAACGTCCAGGGAACCGGCGCGGCGCGGCGCAGGTTTCCCTCCCGGTCGTTGTAGCGGTGGATCGGTTGGAAAACGTCGTCCTTGCGGAAAAGGGCCAGGTTGGGATCGCGGGGTGGGAGGCCGGACGCTTTCGGATGCAAAACGACTTCGATTCGTCTCACGCCGTCGATTGCTTTTCGTTTCGAGCTGACGATTCGGGCCAGCGGGGCGAAGGCGGTCAGCAACGCGTCCAATGCGGCGTCGCTCAGCTCGCCGATCTGGCTTACCGGCCGCGTCACCGGCGAGCTTAGCGTGTGGGTGCGGACGTCGAAGTCCCGGGCCGTTACCTCCAGACCGCCCGGTACGCAGGTGATCGCCATCAGCAGAACCTTGTCCGGCGGCGGCGTGGGTACCGGGATTTGGTCGGCTTGAAGACCCTCGATGTCGCGGACCAACGCTCCCCGCAGCGGCGCCGGCGCCGGCGCAACCGTGGCGTTCCAGCCCGCCCCGATCGTCGCCTCGATCCGCTCCGCAAGGCTGACGCACAGTTCATCCTGAAGCCGGGGTGTAATCGGCGGACAGGGATCGAACCCGATCAATATCCGCACGTCGTAAGGCAACAACTGCCAAACCGATTGGTCGGCCGCCCCGGCCGGCGACGGCATAAATAGAATCACGACGGCCAGGAACAGGGGATATACTCGTTTAGCAGCCCGTTGAATAAGTCGGTTTTCGAGAGCTCGGGTGCCACTGCTGGCTTGTCCAGCAGTGTTTTCCCGGGTGTTTCTCCCCGCACTGCTGGGCAAGCCAGCAGTGGCACCCTTTCTCAACGGGCTAAACACGCGGCGACGATCGATCTGTGTGCTGAGTCGGTTCATTTCTCTGAGGGATATTGGAAGGCCGGCCGCCATTGTTCGATGTTTTGGTAGAGAGAGACGGGCCGGGTGGAAATTCCCCGGATGCGCTCGCGGTAGGCGAAGTGATCGACCACCTGCCACAACGGCACCACCGCCACGTCGGCGTGCGCGAGGCGGTGGACGCGGTGCAAGCACGTGCGGACTTGCCCCCATTCGACAGCCTCGTCGAGCCGCCGCAGGGCCTGGCTCATGTACGGGCTGCACTTGCCGGACATGCCGTCCTCGCCCAGCAAACGCCGGGCGTCGACCACCGGCTCCCAGGTCGCCAATTCGACGTAGAGCAAGTCCACGTCGTCGGGTACTCGCTCGGGCATCGGACCGGTGATCGGTCGCAACTCGATGGGAATCCCCACCAACTTCAACTGCAACTTTATGGAAGCGCACGCCCCACTCGCGATTTCGTCCGACGGATGGGCCAAGACGAGCGTGGGCATTTCCTCCAGCTTCTGCTTCTTGCCCGCGGGAGAGTCGATATAGTTCTGCAACGAAATACCGGCCAAGGCGATCGTCAATCGCGGTTCGTACGGCCGCGGTTTGATGCTTTCGTCGGAGGCGTAGCCCATCGGATCGTTCGGGCCGATGCTCAAGGGGAACGGGCTGCTGGTGACTTTGCAGCCGGGAATCTCCTTGCCGCCGAGCATCAGTTCGAGGATTACCTGGCGGTGGATTCCATAGACCAGTGCCCGGCGGAACGTTCGGTCGCTCAACAGCGGCCGGTGGAGGTTGGGGATCAGGCAGTGGACCAAGGGCAAGGCGTAAGGCTGGACCACCAACTCTTCTTCTCGGCGAAGCTCGGTCAGGGTCCAGGGGTTGACGCGGTCGAGCACCTCGATATCGCCCCGTTTCAGCGCCCGGACGGCCTGTGCAACCGTGTCGTACCGGCGTTCGACGATTTCCATCGGCTGCCCCGGTTCGGTCGCGAAATACTGGTGGTTGGCGGTGAAAACCGTTTCCTGCTCGCTCCGCGATTTGATCACCAGCGGTCCGTTTGTCGGGGGCGGTTCGCCCGAGGAAGCGGTGTAGTTTCGGGGCGTCAAAACGATCTGCAACATGGCTTCCGGCCGGACGTGGGCACGGCGCAACTCCACCTCGACCCCATAAACACCGCGTAACGAGATCGCGCCGATCAGATCGGCCCAATCGAGCCGGTAGGCGGGATTACCCGGCACGGCCATCTCCAGCAACCGCATCGAGACGGCCGAATTGCTCAGGGTGGCGTCGCCTTTGGCCCAGCGGATGCCTGGTTTCAACTTGATGGCCATTTGCCGTCCGAGGGCCTCGGAGGAGATTTCGCCGACCGGACAAATATAATTCCCTCCCTCGATGCTCGGCCCGGCAAACTCCGTCAACGTCCGGTAGACCAATCGGCTGTCGCGTCTTGCGGGCCAGTCGTTGAGCTTGCCGGGCGTGAAGTCGGCGGCGAACGATCCCACGCCCACCACCACCCGCGAAAATTTTCGATGGACGGTCAACGCCAGTTGGCGAGCGCCGGGCAAGTCGGGCCAAATCTCCGCGATGCGCCGGCTCAGTTCGGCCGCCTTGCCCCACCGGCCGGAATCGATCGCCGCGCGGGCCTCGGCCAACAAGGGGGCGGTCTCGCCTTGCAAGCGGTTTCGCCAGTGGGCCACGACGGTGTTTCCAGGAAAAGTCGCGGCCAGGGATCGCAAGAGCGTCCGCGCGGAGGCGTAATCCCGCTTCGCAATGTACTGCTCGACCAACTTGTCCGTCATCTTTCCCTGGGCGCTCTCGATCTTCGGGAACTCGGGATTGCGGCGATGCAACTCGCGCAACAACGCCAAGGCGCTGTCGTATTGTTGCTTTTCGTTGGCCCGCATGACTTCCGCCTGGAGCGATTTATCGATAGCCTCGTTCAGCCCCGGCGTCTTGGGCTTATTCCGCAGGAGGAAGGTGAAGTAGTCGAAGGCATCGTCGAACTTGCCGATGGCCGAAAATTTGACCGCCTTGTTCAAGATCAACTCGCCGAAAGTTTCCGCTTTGACGATCGAGCGCCAGCGAATTTCGTAGGTTTTCCCGGTCGAATCGACGAGGTTGACGGTTACCTTTCCTCTCGATTTTATCTTCCTCGCAATCTGCTTGGGTGTCAGATTCAGCGGCTCGATCTTCAGCACCTTGTTTTCGTCGGCCTTGCCGAGGGTGATCTGATCGTACGGATCCAGCTTGTAGAGCGGTATTTCCGCGCGTGCGGCCGCGCATGACAAAGCCAACAGCACGGCCGTAAGACATTCGAGCAATGAGCTTTTTCTCATGGTTGCCGCACTTCGTAAATAGTTCCGTCGAAGCCGCCGACGAGCAACCCTTGTCCGATCGGGGCCGCTCCGGTGGCCAAGGGGAATCCGACGTCCAATTTCCCGAGTTCTTTTCCGGTGGCGGTTTCGATCCGGCAGATGGTTCCGCCGCGGGCGACCAGGATGTAATTCCCGCCGAGCAGCAGCGGCGCGCCGGCCAATGGACCGTATTTCAGTTTCGTCCGCCAGAGTTGTTTTCCATCGGCGTTCACGCAAAACAGCCGGTTGTCTTCGGTGGCCATCAAGACGTGGTCGCCGATCCGAGCCGGTCCCCACGCGCAACGCGCGTCGAGGTTGAGTTCCTTGCCGCGGTTGAGTTTCGACAAGCCGAAACTCGCCAGCACGTTGTCCTGGTCGGCGCCGAAAACCATGTTGCCCGCAACGGCCAAGGGCGAAATGATCGGCTTGGCGACGGTCGTCTGTGCCAGCCTCGCCAGATGCGGTTTCGGCTGGTCTTGGATTCCGAGCCGGTAGATTTTTCCTTGCCCGTTGGCGACGACGACTTCCTTGTCGTTGACGACGGCGGGAGCGACCCACTCGATTCTCTCTCCCGGTTCGAGCCGGGGCTGAAACGGCTCGGCCAGCGGATCGCCCGATTGCGGATCAAGCAACGAGATTCGGCCGGCCCTGTCGGCGACCAGAATCCCGCGGCCGAAAGCGACCGGGGCGCAGGCGAGTTCGTCGCGGAGCTTCAGCCAATACATCAACGGGGTGGGAGTATTGGGGTCGAAGACGCCGATCTGGTCGCATCCCTTGCCGCCGCTGATAGCCAAAAGTCCATTGGCGAGCGGGACAATGTTGTCGATCGGCCGTCGCAGCAGTGAGGCGTCGATTGCCGCGATCGGCTCGTTGACAATTGTCGCTCCGTCGCGGCCGGCGTTGACGCGGAACACCGCGCCGGCGGCGGTGACCGCGACGATCTTACCCGCCTCGGCCATGACGATCGGTTCGGCGGCCAACGGGCATCCGAGTTGCGTTTTCCAATACCGATCCAGGTTGAGCATGGAGACGGCCGAGACGACGGCGCCCGGCATTCCCGGCCTGCGCTGCACGCACACCACCGCCTCGCCGACGACGACCGGCGGTTGCAAGAACGCGCCCTCTTGGTCGGCGATTCCTTTCGACCTCAGTCGTCCGGTGGCGGCCTGGATGTCGTATTTCGTCAGTCGGGTGTCGGCGATCCAAAAGCGTCCGCGGCGCAACAAGGGGAAGCGGATCAGGTTGCCGCCGCCTTCGATGGCGGTGTCGGCGATTTCGCGCAAAGGCATTTTGACGTCCGTCGCGCTGATCTCGTACACCCTTACGACGCCGGAGGCGGTGGCGATCAAGACCCGCCGCCCGTCGACCAGCGGCGGCGTCTTTACGTGGCCGCCGAGGCGAATCCGCTGCACCAGTTTCAGCCACGGTTTCGGCTTGTCGGAAGTATTGGGTTGGACGGCGAAGAGTTTCAGCACGCAATCGTGGGCGCCGTCGTTGACGGCCAGCAGGAGGAAGTCGTCGACGACCACCGGCGCGGTGTTGACGCTTCCGGGACCGTGTCCCAGATAAATTACGTCCCGACAGACGCCGTCGTCCAACGAGAGCACGAAGAGATTGGAGTGGACGGCGACCTGGTAGATCAGCGACCGCCGGGCATCGACGGCCGGGGCGACGGTCAGCTTCTGCGGGAACTGGACGTAGCCCGGCGATTCGCCGGTGGCGGCGTCGATGGTGAACAATTTTCCGCTTCGTGCAGCGACCAGAATCTTGCCGTCGGCGACTACCGGGTGTGCGTCGAACGTCTCGCCGACCGACTGGCGCCAGCGGACGTTGCCCGAGAGGGCTTCGAGCCGCAAGAGTTCGTTCCGGGCGGCGTCGACCACCAAGGCATCGCTGCCTGGTTCCAAACTAAGCAAGGATGGCGGAAACGAAGGTGCCCGCGGATTGGTCTCGAAGCCGACGAACCTCCGCCAGAGCACCTTGCCGTCGGCGGCGTCCAAGCCGTAGACGGCCCCGTCGACCGCCGCCAGCGCGATTCGCCCTTCCGTGTCGGGCACCTTGCTTTTCGTGTCGCATTGGGCCAGCGTTACGCTGTTGACGGGCGCGGGTATTGTCCGATCGGCCTCGGCCGGCTTCGGGGCCGAGACCATTTTGACCAGCGCCTGCTGGGCAAGCGAAACCTCCAACAGCGCCTGCTTGAGCTTCGCATCGACGACCAGCTTGGGGTATTGACGCAGCAAGGCGCTGCACGCCGCGTAAGCCTCTTGGGTCTTCGACTCCTTCGCCGCCTTCAGCATCGTGGCGATGGTCTTCTCAAGTTCGTTGCCGCAGGCGATCTCCCGAACGGTTATGGCCAGGGAAGCCTCTATGTCGGCCAACCTGCCCTTCTGCCGCAAGGACTTGGGCACATAGCCCGGGTTACGGGCCATTTTCAGGGCGAGTCGGGCCTGATCGACCAGCGGCTGGGAGGTTTTTCTGCGGGCATCGGCGGCCAACCCATCGGCAATGGCCGGCAACATCGAAGCCAACTCGCCGTGTGCTTCCTTGAAGTCTTTCTCGGGCGCGATTTTTTCCAACACTTCTTGGGCCGTCTTCAAGGCCGCGGGCCAATTGCTTCCGCTGGAGGTCGCTTGGCGCAATTGGGCCAGGCCGATCCGCACCCGCGCCGCGCTCACTCCCGCGTGGTTCGGAAACTTCTCCAAATATTTATCGTACTTGTTGATGGCCTGCGAGTATGATCCGTTGCGATAGTCTTCATTGGCCAGTCGGAGCATCTCGTCGCCGCTGCCGCGGGACAGCGCCCAAAAGAGTACGCCGCCGGAGATCACCAACAGCAACAGGCCGCCGCCGCCGAGCAGCATCAGCGAGGAACCCCACTGTTCCTCGCCGGTTGTGATTTTCGGCTTACGGCGGAAGAAGCGCCAAAAACCCCTTCCGGTGGACGGGGAAGAATCCAACGGGCCGCCGACCGCGGCGGCGGTCATGGCGGCATCGGACATCAGCCCGTCCAGCGGTCCGCCGCCGGTCGGCGCCGGTATTTCCTGGTCCAGCAGCGAATCCCTTTCGGCAAGCTCCACGGGTGCGGCGGCCACCGGCTCGGAGGGTTGCTCCGCCCGTGGTGTTGGGGCGGGTTTCTCCTCGCGCCGCTTGGCCACCCGCTTTGACTTGGCCGACTCGTCGTCGATCGGCGCGAAACCGAGATCATCCTCGGCCTTCGGCGCCGGTTCCGCCTTCGGTTTCGATTCTACCGCAGGCTCCGAGGGCGTCTCCTTCAGCGCCGCCAGCAGGCGCTTGGCCTGGGTGGACGTAAGCCGCCCGTGCTTGACCAACCGTTTGGCGATCGATTCGGCCGAGATCGTCTTGCGGGATTTGGCCACCTGCGCCAGCAGGCTTTTCGCCGTGCGCGGCGAGACGAGTTCTCTTTCTTCCAGTAAAGCGATAAAGCGTTCGGTGGATTTCATAATTACATCTCAATGTCGTCGGCGGAGGCCAATTTGACGTGCTCAAAGCCTTCGGAGTTTCCGGCGTCGAGCACGAGCACCACAACGTCGTGTCGGGCCTCGCCGCTGGCCAGCACCAGCAGAGTGCTGGGCGGGCGGCCGTCCGAAGCTGTCTGGTCTTCGCGGGCCTCGCGGAGCTTCAGCAGCAAGTCTTGCTCGCTCGGGGCCGCGCTGTCGTTTACCCATATAGTGTTGTCCCCGTCGATGCGCACGGTGATGATGTCATCCTCGATATCGGGTTTTTCCTCGGCGGCGTCCGGGGATTTTTGCTCTGGCGGGGGGATCTCCAGCGCCTTCTGCAACTGGAACGAAGCCGTGACCACGAAAAAAATCAACAACAGGAACACGCAGTCGATCATGGGGGTCATGTCGACTTCTTTGTCGCTGTCGTCCTTGTGCTCGAAGCTGAGGACGGCTTGATCTTCGTCGATTGGGTGTTGGGAATCGCTCATTTTTTCTCGAATACCGCAAGGTACAATTGGATGCCCTCGACCAGCGAGGCGGCCGTCGCCACGCGCGAGACTTCTTTGTGCTTGACGCTTCGCTCGGCCTTGATAATCACACTGGACTTGCCGTCCTGAAACCCTTTGCGGACGGCTGCCAAGACAGCGGCCTCCTGGGCCTTGGGGTCTTTAGGCAAAGGCGAGCCGATCTTGCCGTCGGCCAGATAGATGTCGGCCGACTTGCCGCCGCTGTCGGCGATGGTGACAAACACCGCGGTGCTCGGATCGGCCCCCTTGCCGTAGCGCGCGGGGGCCAGTTCCACCGCCGTATTCACGTCGGGAATCGAACTGATCAGGAAGAAGATCAGCAGCAGGAAGACGCAGTCGATCATCGGCGTCATGTCAACCTCCGCCTCCTGTTGAGGAGGAGGACGGAATTGAACGGTGGCGCCGCTGTCGTCTTCGGCGAACGGTTTGTCCCAGGCGTCGTTGTGGGCCATGCGTTACTTCTCCTCGGGCTCCGTTGCCGTTGACAGCGCTTGCTTAATACCCTCCAACACCCGGGCCAAACCGTAGCCGACCAGTTCCTCCAGCTTACGAATCCGCACGTTGATGCTGTTGGTGCAGATAATAAGAGGGATGGCGATGGTCAACCCCAGGGCGGTGGTGGTCAGGGCGACCATGATGTCGCTGGCCAGCGCGGTTGGCGAAACCTTGTCCGACGCGCCGAGCTTGCCGAAGGCGCCCATCATACCCAACACCGTACCATACAATCCGACCATCGGGGCGGCTTTAATCATGGTATAGACCCAACTCAGGCGGTGCTCCAGGTCGGCCAGCACGTCGCGCTGAAACCGATCGACCAGCAGCGAGCGGAGTTTGGCGTAACCGAGGTTGCGATTGTCGACCGCCAGGCCCGCCAACTGGGGCACTGCCCGCGGGTCGTCCTTGCATAGCTGGTCGGCGGCCTCAAAGTCATTAACGGCGAGTTGCTCGTCGAACTTGTTGAGGAAGTCGGTTTGTTCCTGTTCGTTCCGGAAGCGGATTTGCCCGACCTGCCGCCAGACAATAATCGTGCAATAAGCACCCCATAACGCCATCAACGCCAGCCCCCCGTAGCACGCCTGGCCGGCAAACGATACGACCGTGGTAATGTCGGGCATGGATAGGTTCTCTCCTCTGCGAAATTGGATTTCGATTTCTAGTTGTGTTCCCGGTTGCGTGCCACCGGCTTTGCCGGCGCCACGGGTAGCCTGCTGCCGTTCGGCCAGGCCGATCAGCGTTTGTAACTCTGGTTCAAGACGAAGAAGACGTAACCGTCTCCGTCGGAGCGGACGCCGAAGCGTGTGCGGCGAATGGATTTCGGGTCTCTACCGGCGGCCTTTGCCCTTTCCTTGGCGACCAGTTCCGCCTCCAACGCCGGTGGCAGGAACTTTAGGATAATGCTTCTTCCGGCGGTGATTCCCGCCTTGGCCAGCAACTCCACGTCGGCTTTTTTCAGTCCACCCTTGCGCCAAGTCAAATAGTAACGCTTCTCCGTCTCCGAGGGATTGTTGACGTATTCAACCTTGGGTCTGGGCCGGAGGAATTCGCTGACCCTCACCAGTCTGCCGTCGGGTAGGAGAACGCCCAATTCGATCTTGAAGAAGTCGAGCTGCCGGGCGTAGATATCCAAGGTGGAGCCCTCGTCGAAGCGGACTTCCCATCCGCGCGAGGAGCCGCCGCTGCCGTCCCCGACGCCGTCCCCCCGGCCGCGCCCCTCGCCGTGGCCGAAGCCCATACCCGAGGTCTTCTTGTGGGCAATCATCGGATCGTCCAACATCGGGACCTGTTTTTGCACCACGGAGGAAATGTTCGTGAGCATTTCGGTAATCACCGGCTCCTCGAGTTCCATTTCCCGGATTTCCTCGGGGTTGGGCGGCTCGGGCGTCTGGCCGCCGCCGACCGGACCGTCGTCGCCGCTGTAATCGGCCAACTCCACGGGGACCGCGGCTTGGCCAACAAAAATCACGCTGGTCAACCAGGCGATCAACAGTATCAATACGAGCGTGCCGATCAGTATCAACAGCGAGATCAACAGACTCGACATCCGGTCGTACCGCGAGATGCACAGACGGTAGGAATCGACGTGTTCTTGGTTTGCTGTGGCGGTCACTTTGATTCAGTCCACTCGAATTTCGCGTCCGGCCGGGAGCACAAAAAAACCGGCCCCGCGGGATTATTCATTATACGTCTGTTCCAACACATAAAAGGCGAACCCGTTTTCCGCGGGCCGCACGCCGAACCGGGTCCGCTCGACGTTCTCGGCCTTTGAGCCGGCGCGACTCTTTGCCAGAGCAACCAGTTGGGTTTCAACCTCCGTCGGCAAAAACTTAAGGATTATACCGCCCCCGGCGTCGATCCCCGCCCGAGACAGCAACTCACGATCGGCTTTCTGAAGGTTCCCTTTGCGCCAGGTAAGGTAGTATCGCTTTTCGGTCTCGTGCGGATTGTCGGCGAAACGCGAGTCGGGCTTGGACTTGGTTAGGTTGAACGCATACGCCACTCTCCCGTCGGGCAGAAGCACGGCCAATTCGATCTTGAAAAAATCGAGTTGCCGGGCGTATGCGTCCAAAGATGTCTTGTCGAAGCGGATTTCCCAACGGCGGGGTTTACCGAAATTTTCCGATGAAGGACCGGTCCCTTGGCGGTAGCCATCCGTGTCGAAACCATCTATTCCATCGGCGTTGGCGAGCGACTGATCGTCCAATTGTTTCGCTTTCGCCGCAGCCACGTCGAGTCTGGTCAGGTCGCGACGGATATTTTTCTTGGCCTTGTCGGCCGCCTTGCGTGATTCGTCGTCCGGGATTTCCAGTCGCAAATCGCCGGTGGGTATTTCAATTTTGCGGAGTTTCTCAAGCGTAAATTCACCTGTTGGTGAAGGCTTTTTCTCATCCTTCGCGTAACTGTACCACGCGACCAGCAGAATCAGCACCAACAGTCCGATTGTAACCAACAATGACAGCAACCAACTCGACACCCGATCATACCGCGAGGTACGCAGGGGGTGGGAATCCGCGCCGGATTGGTTGGTCGATTGGTCGGTCACTTCGATTCAGTCCACTCGAATTTTGCGTCCGGCCGGATCGACCGATACCAGGCTTTCCACTTCTCAATCACAAAACGGCGGTCTTCCTCGGTAAACTTTTCGGGCAGGGCGACGGCGTCCAGGTTCCGTCGGATCCGCGAGAGGGACTCGTTGGCCGCGTGGACGACCTCCGGTATGGGGTCGGTCAGGGCATAGATCAGCACCTCGACGTTGTCGAGGTTCCGCGTCTTGCCGAGCGCTTTGACGATGACCCACCGGGCCTTCGGTGATTTGTTGCCCACCAGCCGGCGCATGACGTCTCCATGCTTCGCCATCAGTGTATCGAGCTTATCGGCCGGCAACTCCTCCACCAGGTTGACCGAATCGTCGATGTTGGCCAACTCCGGATTTGCCAAGGCGGCCAGCAGACGTTCCGCGGGCCCCAACAACGGCCGGGAGACCACCTTCCCTTCGGCGTTCAACATCGCCTTGCTGATGTCCTTGGGCAAACCGCGACCACCCACCATGATGCCTTCGCCGAATAATTTGGCCTTTTCCAGGCTCTTTTTCATCGAACGCAACAGAAACAACACGGCGAACGACGTGTCGGGGACCACGCCGCAATTGCCTTTCCAGCTACCGTTCTCGGCCTGCTTTTCAAGCAAATGAGCGGCGATGTCGCTGTACCACTTGGGATCCTTGTCGTTGGTCTTCTCGCAATACTCCCGAAAGCTCATGTACCGCTCGAAGGCGTAGAGGTAATAATTATTGTATTGGCCGGCGTCGACCTTGAAGTTCTTGGCAAACCATTGGTTTCCGCGCCCCGCGGTCGCGTAGACCAACTGCGAGTCGATCGAAGTCTTGACCCTCGGCGAGCCGGGTTTGTTTTCCTTCGGCTTGACTTCCCTTAGCGCACGAGGCACGTCGTCGTCGTCGCGCCGCTCGACCTTCCTGGTCATCCCCAGCATATCGCTGCATATATAAAGGCTCCCCAACCCGGCCGCGGTAAGACTTTGCTTTACCCCGCTTTGTTTTACCAGCTTGTTGTTTTCTCCGATTTTTCCTTGATAGCCGCAGCCGCCGCTGGGATCCTGGGTGCGCACAAGCCAAAGAGTGACCCTCTCGATCGATCCGATAGGCACGTCGAACCCGGCGTGGATGGCCTTCCATGAACTGAGCACCCCGTACTGGGTCATGGAAGTATCGCCGGTTTTGAGGTTTGGGTAGCCCCAGCCGCCGTGCGGTTTCTGCATCTTTTGGAGATACCTCAGCAGGCACTCGATGTCGGCGCGGTGTTTGTCCGGGGCACGGTCGACGAGGAAAATGATCGACATCCCCGTGCTGTACATGTCGAACTTAGTCGATTTGCTGAGTTCCTCGATATCACGGTCTCCCAGCGCCTCCTGAATCTTGGCGGCGCACTCGGCGACCGTGGGATGGTCGATGCTTTCGCCGTACGTCAGCAGAGACATGCCGGCCAGCGCGTATGCCCCAAGCCGGTTATCGTTTGTACCGTTGGCAATCAGGTACTCGATACCCCGATCAATGGCCTTGAGCACTTCGGGGCTTTTGGTGGTCAGCGCGGCTTCAAGCGCCCCGGAAGCCCCGCCAAGAAGCATTCCGACAAACGCCAATATCGCCGGCATTCGCGGCCAACACCGCAGGTTATGCATGCGCATAGGTCCGTCCTTGAGATCACCGTGGTTCCACGGTGCGGGCTGCCCAGTGCCCATGCCGTAATAAACGAATCGTCACCCACCCGACGATATGCTTGATATTTGCCGCACGTCCGTGCAACACTTGATGATAAGGGGCCGCCTGCCGGGTTGTCAAGCGGCCGGACCTTCATAACTCCAAAGAATTACGTGGAATTGACAATTTCCGGCGGGAGCGTATACTGAATCACTTACTCCCATGAGGCAGGGGGTTGGGACGGGTAGCTCAGGTAGTAGAGCAGCGGACTGAAAATCCGCGTGTCGTGGGTGCGACCCCCACCCTGTCCACTGAGTCTTTACAGCACAAGGACTTACGGCAAATCGTGCAGCGGATTCTTACTCCGCTGCGCTTCTGAAAAGCGAGCTACGGCCGGGCTGGAGATTCGACGTGTCTCGAGGAAGGTGGCGATAACCGACCGAGAGGATGGATCCCTCATGCACTACCCCTGGTGGTACGTCCCTCAATTGACGGCCCCGATGCTGATCGCCGTCATCGCCGTGGTCCATGTGCTGGTCTCGCATTACGCGGTCGGCGGCGGGCTGTTCCTGGCCGTCGAAGTAGGACACGCCTACCGGACCCGCGACCGCGAGTATCTCGCTTACCTCCGGGGCCACGCCGCCTTTTTCGTCCTCCTGACCGTCGTCTTCGGCGCCATCACCGGCGTGGGCATCTGGTGGATCATCGGACTTAGTTCGCCGCTGGCAACCGAGGTGTTGATTCGCACCTTCGTCTTCGGCTGGGCCACCGAGTGGGTCTCCTTCTTTGTCGAATTGCTGGCCGCCTTCATCTTCCTTTACTATTGGGGACGTTTGCCCGAGAAGAAGCATCTCGCCATTGGTTGGATATACGCCGTCGCGGCCTGGATCAGCCTGGTGCTGATAACCGGCATCACGGCGTTCATGCTCAATCCCGGCCGCTGGGCCATCGATCCGGCGGCGCGGAACTTTTGGACGGCGCTGTTCAATCCGCAGTTTGTGCCGCAGACGGTCGTCCGCACCGGCGGCGCGCTGCTGCTCAGTTCGCTCTATGTTTACCTGCACGCCTCAATCTTCGCCCGCGACGGCCGGATCCGCAACGTGATCGCCTCGCGCTCGGCGCGTCCGGCGCTGTTGGGGGCGATACTGATAACGGCCGGCGGTCTGGCCTGGTACGCCTTTCTGCCCGACTCGGCCAAGGCGACGCTTGCCTCGTCGGCCGTGATGAACGTTTTCGCCGGCGTGCTTATCGCCTCGACGCTGGTTGTGTTCGCAATGCTTTATCTGGGGCCGTACCGCAATCCGGGCTGGCTCTCGCCCGGATTCGCCGGCCTGCTGTTCCTATTCGGCATCGCGGCCTTCGGCGCCGGCGAGTTCGTCCGCGAGGCAATCCGTAAACCGTTCGTCATCTACAACGTGGTGTTGAGCAATCAGGTCTTGCCCGAGCAAGTGCCGCAATTACGTGCCGGCGGCTATCTGAACGACGGTGTTTGGACCCGTGCGTTCGTGGCCGAGCATTATTCCGACGTAATGGCCGACGGTCGGATAGACAATAAAAGGCTGCTCGATCTGCCGTACAAGGACCGCCTCGTGCTGGGTAAGGTGTTGTTCCTGCACCACTGCAACGACTGTCACGCGGCCAAGCGGGGCTATTCGGCCGTGGGGCTGTTGTTGCAGGGCAGGCCGCGCGAGCAGACCCGCGAAACTATCGAGCGGCTAGACGACAACTATTCCATGCCACCCTGGTGCGGAACGTCCGAGGAGGCCGAACTGCTGACCGATTACTTGATGACCATCAATCAGCCGCGACCGGCGGGCATCCATCCGTTGATGAAAAGCGGCGGCGAGAGCGTGGACGAATACGGAGAGATGGAATAATGGACCCAGCAATGCTCGTCGAACGGGCCGCCGCCGGAACGCCCGCCCCGATTTGGTTCGTGCAGTTGTTCAAGGTTCTGGGATTCACCCTGCACGCCGTGCCGATGAACCTCTGGTACGCCGGGCTGCCGGTCGCGTTGTGGCTGCACCTGCGCGGCGGCGAACATGGGCGACGCTTCGGCGGACGGTTGTTGCGCCAGATGCCGGTGATCGTGGCGGTCGGCGTGAACCTGGGCATCGTGCCCCTGCTGTTCATGCAATTGGCCTACTACAAGGTCTTTTATCCGGCCACGATCCTGATGGCCTGGTCCTGGCTGGCGATCATCGCCCTGCTGATCCCGGCCTACTACGGCGTCTACGCCTACGCCTGGGGATGTAAAAACGACGAAAAGGAGATGCCCTTCTGGCGCGTCGCCGCCGGTTGGTGCGCGGCGGTCTTCTTCCTGGCGATCGGTTTTCTGTTCGTCAACGGCTTTAGCCTGATGGACCACGTCGATCGTTGGCCGGAGCTTTGGCGAGACCACAGCATGGCGGGCGCGGCGTTGGGGACTGCGTTGAACCTTGGCGACGCGACGCTCTGGCCCCGCTGGCTGTTGATGCTCGGCCTGGCGCTGCAAACCACTGCGGCGTGGTTGCTGTTCGACGCCGAGTGGCTGACCGGAAACTCTGTCGGCGAAGATTATCGTCGCTGGGCATGGGGTTTCGCCAAGAAGCTATACACGGTCGGATTGCTTTGGTTCGCGGCGGCCGGCTCGTGGTACGTGTTCGGGTCGTGGTCGGCGGAATTGCGCGATTCGATGTTCAGTTGGCCGCTGATGGGCTGGCCGTTGGTGGCGTTGACCGTTCTGCCCGCGCTTTCGCCGGGCTTGCCCTGGCTGCTGATTCTCTTCGGCGGGCGGACCCGAGCGATTGCCGCCCTTGTGGCATTGGGGCAGTTCGGCGTATTGGGCGTCAACGCCGTCAGCCGGCAGGTCGTGCAGAACCTGAACCTAAAGCCGTATTGGGACGTGTATTCCCAGCCGGTGGACGTCCAATGGGGACCGCTGGCGATGTTTTTGGTAGTGCTTGTTATCGGTTTGGGAGTCGTCGGTTGGATGATCGCGCAGATCAGAAAATGCGACTTCGCGCCGCCATCGAACGTTCCTTAAATGTCAGAAATCCAATGTGATATAACTGAACTTTCGCAGATTTCCCAGTGTGAAACCTGCGGTTTTCCGGGGGTGTTCGCAATTAAGGCCAACTCGGCCTCTTGACCCGACATACGATAATTACACGCCAGTTTCGAGAATGCCTATTTTTCCAGGGTTTCGCAGCCCCTATTTTTGCGAAAGTTCAGATAAGACAAACGCTCCACGACTGCGGTCGTGGGGAGAGAATTGCGGCGTCCCCCCCGCGACCGCAGTCGCGGTGCGTTTGGATTTCTTTACGTTGGTTTTTACAAAGTCAATCGCCGTACGCTCGATCCGATCTTCTCCGGCCTGGCCTGGGCGATCATCTTCGGCATCTTCACGGCCACGGTCTTCTCGCTGCTGGTGGTGCCGGTGGTCTACTGGCTGCTGTTCTCGCGCAATTTGAGTGAGTAGGCCGGGTTGCAACCCGGCGGTCATTTGCGATCGCTGGTCGTTGTTGACCGAAACGTGCCGGGGCCATGACCCGGCCTACGGAACTGCTGTGTCAAGCACAGCCTGACCTACTTGGTTTCACCAGTCACTCAACCTTGTATCTCTTTTCAGAGATCGGATCCTTCGCAATCCCACAGCCAACCGCACTACGTTGAGGCTGATCCTTAACCATGATTTGCAACGGCCTTGTCGAACTATCAGTGCGTTAAATCCGTAAAACAAGGAAGAAACGGATTTCACTCACGAATGAAAGGAGTCTCGACATGGCTGGAACACGTAAAGGTACATACAAAATCACAAATTGGAGGAAATACAACGA